>JAISKK010000122.1 GCA_031260965.1 Desulfovibrio sp.
CGCTGCAATCTGGCGCTTCCATCGGCATGCACAAGCACGAAAACAATGAAGATGCCTACATCATCGTCACTGGTGAAGGAATCTTTACGGACTCAGCCGGCAAGGAAACACCCGTAAAAGCTGGTGATATCACTATAGCTAAAAAAGGCGAATCCCACGCTCTCAAAAATACAGGCAAAGAGCCGCTTGTCTTCCTAGATGTTGTTGGCGCTCAACAATAACGCATATACCTGCCTTTACTAAACCGCCGCCCCACTACCCATGAGGAGCGGCGGTTAGAGGCGCTCCCCAAAGGTTGGGCAACTGCAAAATTCCGAATTCTTCGCACTTGTTATTCAGCTCTCCATACAGCCGAAAATGCTGATCCGGCGCGGCTCGTACCCAACAGGGAGACGGGACCGCGCCGCTGATTTGCCGCAACGCCAAAGCGCGCTGCCGCTTATGTTATCCTATCTTTCTACCAGCAGGGCTACGCCCTGTCCGCCGCCGATGCACAGCGTGGCCAGTCCACGTTTGGCGTTAAGCCGTTCCATGCCGTACAGCAGGGTCACAAGGATGCGGGCGCCGCTCGCGCCTATGGGATGACCTATCGCCACCGCTCCGCCGCTGACATTGACCTTGGCCGGATCGAGTTCCAGACCGCGCACAACGGCAACGCTCTGGGCGGCAAAGGCCTCGTTGGCCTCAATCAGATCCAGGTCCTTGACGCTCCAGCCTGCCTTTTTCAGGGCATTGCGCGAAGCGTTGATAGGACCGATGCCCATGTAGGCCGGATCCACTCCGGCCGTTCCGGCCGCGACAATACGCGCCAGAGGTTTAAGATTTTTGGCCTGGGCCAGTTTGGCGTCCATAACCACAAAAGCCGCCGCTCCGTCATTGATGCCCGAGGCGTTGCCTGCCGTCACCGTGCCGTCTTTTTTGAAAGCCGGTTTAAGTTTGGCAAGACCTTCGGCGGAAGCGTCGCGGCGGGGAAATTCATCCGTATCCACCACGGTGTCGCCCTTTTTACCCTTGATGGTCACAGGCAGAATTTCCTTGCGAAAAACGCCCGCGTCAATGGCTTTGACGGCTTTTTGCTGGGAAAGCAGAGAAAAGGCATCCTGGTCAGCGCGGCTGACATTATACTTCTCCGCCACATTTTCCGCAGTAATACCCATGTGATACAGATTGAAAGCATCGGTCAGACCGTCAAAAACCATGCAGTCCACCATGGAGGCGTCGCCCATGCGCGCTCCCCAGCGGGCTTTGGGCACGGCGTAAGGGGCCAGGGACATGCTTTCAGCGCCGCCGGCCACAATGCACTGCCCCTCTTCCGCCCGGATAGCCTGGGCGGCCAGAGCAACGCTCTTCAGACCGGAACCGCAAACCTTGTTCAGGGTCCAGGAGGGAATTTCCACAGGCAAGCCGGCCTTGATCGACATCTGCCGGGCCGGATTCTGGCCCTGTGCCGCCTGCAGCACATTGCCCATGATCACTTCGTCAACGAGATCGACGCTAATTCCCGCACGTTTGACGGCCTCGGCAATAACAAGTCCGCCCAGTTCACCCGCGCTTAAAGTAGAGATGCTCCCGCCGAAGCTGCCCACGGGAGTGCGTACGGCGGAAACAATAACGACATCTTTCATAATCTTCCTCTTTTTCATTTATTCAATGTTGATCTGCCCTAGTCAGCGCCAGCCCGGCCTAGTACTTGAAGAAGCCTTCCTGGGTCTTGCGGCCGAGTTTTCCGGCCCGGACCATTTTACGGATAATAGGGGCGGTGCGATATTTCGGATCGCCGGTTTCACGGTACAGGACATCCATGATCGCCTCGCACACGTCCAGGCCGATCAGATCGCCAAGGGCGAGCGGACCCATGGGGTGGTTGGCGCCCAGACGCATGGCCGTGTCGATGTCTTCAGCGGTGGCCGTGCTTTCGGAGAGGACAAAAGCCCCTTCGTTGATCAGAGGAATAAGAATGCGGTTGACGACAAAGCCGGGGGCTTCATTCACGGTGACCGGAGTTTTGCCCAGAGCCTTGGCCAATTCCATGGTGGCCGTATAAGTCGCATCGGAGGTGGCGATGCCGCGAATGACTTCAATCAGGGCCATAACCGGGGCCGGATTGAAGAAGTGCATGCCGATAACCTTGTCCGGGCGTTTGGTCGCGGCGGCAATTTCCGTGATGCTCAAGCTGGAGGTGTTGGTGGCGAGAATGGCGTCCGCTTTCAGAGTGGCGTCCAGTTCCTTGTAGATTTCCTTTTTCAGGGCCATATTTTCAATAGCGGCTTCAATGACAAAGTCGGCGTCCTTCGCCGCTTTGAGATCGACAGTGCCGGTAATCCGGTCGATGATGGCCTTGCTTTCCGCAGCGTCTATCTTCCCTTTCTCCACCTGTTTGGCGAAGTTTTTGCTGATGCCGGACATTCCCTTGGCGACAAATTCATCCTTGATGTCACGCAGAAAAACCTTGCAGCCTTTTTGCGCGGCCACTTGGGCAATGCCGGAACCCATAGCGCCGGCGCCAAGAACAAGAACTGTTTTCATAATCTAACTCCTCTATGTTGTGGTATGTTAAGAACAGAGCATATACAAAACTGGGACTCTTATAACCGCAAAACAGAAACAAAGCAAAGCCGTTTTTTCCGGACAGTCATACTTTCTCCGAAAAACACATCCTGCGCACAGGCGAAAAGCAACGCGCCGTTACAGCAATTTACGCTTGAGATTGTTGCTTGGCGGCAAGTAATGCCCTATCCCGGCTTATATTCTATGGTGGCAGCCTATGTCATTGCTGTTGCGCAAAGCAGCCTGGGTAATCAGGTAAGCGGTCTGGCAGCCGTGAAAAAGATCGACGACGGGCCGGGACAAAGTGGCGCTGCGGTAAAATTCATGAATATGCCGGGAGAGATCGCGCAGATCCTCAAAAGCCCTGGTCAGCCGCGCCCCGGTTCTGGTAATGCCCACATAGTTCCACATGGTGTTGCGGATGGTAGCCCAGTCCTGGGCAATCAGGGCGGGGTCGTCATTGCGCTCGTCCCCCTGCGCCCACCAGTCCTCAATTTCGTTATACAGACGGGTGCAGGGGTCAAGTTTGCTCTTCACGGCCAGACTTATATCGTCGCCCGCGACCTTGCCCCAAAGCAGGGCCTCAAGAAGCGAAGTGCTGGCCAGACGGTTCGCTCCGTGCACTCCGGTGCAGGCGCATTCCCCAACGCTGTACAGACGCTTCAAGCTGGTGCGGCCCCTGAGATCCACCAGAATGCCGCCGCAGAAATAATGCGCGGCCGGAACAACGGGGATCGGCTCGGAACGGATATTGATGCCGCGATCCAGGCAATTCTGCAACACGGTAGGGAAACGCTCCTCAAGGTCCTGCTTCACTCCGGTCAGGTCAAGAAAGACGCAGGGCTCACCGTTACGCAAAAGCACATCGACAATAGCGCGCGAAACAATATCGCGGGGGGCGAGGTCCCCCCTGCTGTCATATCTTTCCATGAAATAATCGCCTTTGCCGGCGAAAAGCCGCGCCCCTTCGCCGCGCAGGGCCTCGGTAATCAGGAATCGCTGCGGTTCAACATAAAACAGTGTGGTCGGATGAAACTGCACAAATTCCATATTCATAAGCCGCGCAAAAGCCCGGCCTGCCATGCTGATCCCGGCCCCGACCGCTGTCCGGGCATTGGAGGAGTGCAGATAGACCTGCCCTGCCCCGCCCGTTGCCAGCACGGTGATGTCAGCGAGCACGGTTTCCACTTCACCGCTGCCCACATTCAGCACATAGGCGCCGCAGCACTGGTCCTCAAGCTGGTAACGGTAGGTCATGCCCCGGCTGTGGTGATGTGAGGTCAGCAAATCAACCGCCGCATAACCTTCACAGACGGTAATGCAGGGATTACGGCGCACGGCCTCGTAAACGCTCTGCATGATGTCGCGTCCGGTATGATCCGCGCAGTGCAGAATACGGTAAGAGGAATGCCCGGCCTCGCGCGTCAAATCCCAATGCGCGCTGTCCTTGCGATCAAAAGATACGCCAAGACGGTCAATAAGGATTTCGTCCACCGCGCGCGGTCCTTCATCAGCCAGGAGCCTTACCGCTGCGGCATGGTTGATGGCGTGCCCGGCGGTCATTATGTCTTCTTCCAGGCGTCTTGCATCGTCCTTATCGGGAGAACGGTAAATAATGCCGCCCTGGGCCAGCCAGGAGTTGGCGCCCTGCTCCGCGGCCGCTGAAGAAAGCAGCATCACGTCGATACCCTGATCGGCCACGCGTAGGGCGGTAATGCATCCGGCCAGCCCGGAGCCGATCACAAGAACCGTATTGCGCTTTCTCTGTGCCGACATGAATACTCCCAATTTACCAAAAACTCAGCCGCAGACCGTGAGCATCCGCTCCAGGGCCGCCCTGGCCGGCGCTTCCAGTTCAGTGTCTATGTTGACCCGGTACGGGGAATCCTCACCCTTCTCCAGAACGGGGACAAGGGCCTCAAGGGCGGCGCACAGGATTTCTTCCGTAGTCTGGGCCATATGCGTGCAGGCGCTTTCCACAAGGGGCAGAATCTTCAAGCGTCCCGTTTGTTCAAGGGCCAGTCTCTCCACCAGATTAATCTCCGTGCCTATGGCCAGAGTTGCGTCTGTGGGCGCCTCATGGACATAACGGATGATAAATGAAGTTGATCCGGCTTCATCGGCTGCGTTCACAACCTCCGGAACACATTCGGGATGAACCAGGATCCGGGCCTGCGGATATTCAGCGCGCATCCGCCGGATCTGCTGCGTGTTAAACCGCGTGTGAATAGAGCAAAAGCCGGGCCAGAGCAGGAGCCGCGCCTTATCCGCAGCTTTTGGATCCACATCTGCGCCGCCGCCGCGCAGACGCAGAACGAATCTCTCGTTCTCAGGGAGACCGAGAAGATCCGCAGTGTTCTGTCCCAAATTTTTGTCGGGAAGAAAAAGAGCCGCGTCACCCTGTCTCAAGGCCCAGTCCAGCATTTTTCGAGCATTGGCGGAAGTGCATACCGAACCGCCCAAAGCTCCGGTCACGGCCTTTACCCCCAGTGTGGAATTCACATAGGCCAGGGGTATGACCCGCCGCCCCGAACGGGTGAGCAGGGTCATAATCCTGCGCATCAGGTCCGGAGGAGACATAAGGGCCATGCTGCATTCAGCGGAAGGTTCCGGCAGATGGACCTGCACGCCGTCCTGGGCGAGAAGTGCCGCAGACTCCGCCATAAAATACACGCCGCAGAACATGATAAAGCGGGAATCAATCTGTGCGCACCTGCGGGCGAGTTCCAGGGAATCACCGCGCAAATCACAGTGTCTTATAACCTCATCGGACTGGTAATGATGCCCGACGATGGTCAGATCCGCGCCGAAACGCCGCCGCAGATCCTCTATTTTATCGTGCAGTTCGGAATTGGACATAATGGAATTGTTGGGCGCGGGTTTTACACGCGACTGGTAAAAGATGTCAGGAAACGGCCGCCAAAGCCCCAATTTTCATGCTGAAATCCGCGACCAGGGCCGAATGAGTGATCCTGCCTACAGAGATGAAGTCCGCTTTGCGTTTTCCGCCCAGAGCGGCCAGTTCTCTTATGTTTGCCAGATCCACTCCTCCGCTTATTTCAACTTCAACAGATTTCGGCAATAAGTCCAAAGTACTGTGGATCATATCCCGGCTCATATTATCAAGCATTATACGCTGAACGCCGCAGGCGGCGGACTCAAGAGCCTCTTCTGGACTGCGGCACTCCACCTCTATGCCGGGTCCGGACGGATAGAAGGAGCGCAAACGCTCAACAGCCAAAGTTATGCCGCCGGCGGCCTCAATATGGTTATCTTTGAGCATGAGCAATTCGGCAAGATTTTTGCGGTGGTTTAAGCCTCCGCCCACAAGAACTGCGTATTTGTCCGGATAACGCAGTCCCGGAGCTGTTTTGCGCGTGTCAAGCAGACCTACGCCCGTTCCTTGCAGGGCCTGGACATATTTGCGCGTCAGGTTGGCTATGCCCGAAAGCCGACAGATAAAGTTGAGGATCACGCGTTCCGCCCGCAGAAGCAGGGGAGCGCTGCCGGTGATGCGGGCAACGCAGGCACCGCAACGTACAAAGTCGCCGTCGGCGGCCATATTTGCGACCCGCCAGCTTCCCCGCTCAAAAGCTGCCGTCTCTTCCAGAACAAGATTCAGGATAGGCAGCCCGGCCAGCAGACTGTCTTCTTTGGCGACTATTGCCGCCGTACGCATGTCTTCAGGAGAAAAAACGGCATTGCTGGTCAGATCCGGGCCATCTTCAAGCAGAGCCGCGCGAATGGACTGCATAAGGCAAAGGCGCGCATCGCCCTGAAAAAATTTGTCAAAAGTAACTCCCGGCATGGATTGTGCCCACCGCCCTTAAATGATAGTAGTCTTTAAGCAAAGTTATTTATTTTGCGCTATGGGACTTATTTCGTCAACCCTTTCATTTCCCCGTCTCTTTGCCGCCGGACATCCATGGACAAAAAAATTTCCAACCTCTCACCGCCCGCCGATGTCACTGAACCGGAAAATCCGGAAGGGAA
>JAISKK010000134.1 GCA_031260965.1 Desulfovibrio sp.
CAATTACGGGGTGTGGACGCCGGAAACGCAGGAACGCTTTGATTTTTCCGTATGGTATCCCGGACGCGCCGCGACATCGGAATTTGTTCTTGAAGGCTGGATCATCAATGCGGGCCGACGCGGTCGCATCGCTCCCGGCCTGTATCCGGTGGTACTTGTCTCCCACGATACGGCGGGAAGCCGCTTTGCAAACAATGATCTGGCCTCGGCCTTAGCCTCGGCCGGCATGATAGTTATTGCTCCCACCCATACCGGAGACAGCCAAACCTCAATCGGAGGCATATACACGGCGGAACTGTTGCGCGACCGTCCACGCACCTTGCTGCACGCCTTAGAAACCGTTCTGGAAAACCAGGAATTTGGACCATATGTGGATGAAAATCGGATCGGGCTGATCGGCGTGGGGTTTGGCAGCATCAGCGTATTGCAGCTTCTGGGTCTTGAACCTGATTTCTCTCTTTTAAAAAACTACTGCCAAAACTCCTCCCCAAAAGAAGGCTTCTGCTCTTCCTGGGCGGCGAAACGATTGGCTATCCTCCCGGAGACCATGCGCGAAATCGCGAAAAGGCAGGGTAACAACATATTCAATCCCCATCTCGGCTTTTTCGGGCCAGACTCTTCCGCTTTGTCCACGCCGGCAATGTCCGGCGTCCGGTCTCCACAAAAGCCTCTTCCCTCTGCTGGCGCGCCCAAAAACTCATGGTGGCAAGGGCTTTTTGACTGGGGGGGGGATGACGACGACACTTTTCAGGATAGCCCGGCTTTGCCCGAAAACACTCTCGAAAGTGACGAAGATAAAATTTTAAGTGCGGATATGTCTCTCAGCCTGGATCTGCAGGGTGGCCCCGTTTTCGGCTGGGCGGACAGCGGTGAGCGCTTCGTAAAAATACCAAATCCAGATTTTCCGGGGAACAAAGATCAACAAAGTCCAGAGACCGCTTCTTCACCTCCTCCGCTTGCCTCGTCCACATCCTCTTATTCGGGAGACCAGCGTCCGAAAACAGATGGCACTCCTGTCCAGAAGCCCACTATGGCGCCGCGCCATATTCGCGCGATAGCGCTTCTGGTCCCGGCCGGAGGGATGCTTTTCAACCAGGAAGAACTGCACAAAATAAATATTCCCGCAGCCATAATAGAAGCAGGCCAGGATAAGCTGTACCCACCGGAGCAACATTCCCGGCCTTATCTTTCCGGATTGCCTCGCTTGCCTGCGATCCTGCGGGTGGAAGAAGCCGATCATTTTTCACTTTTCGCCCGCTGTTCCCAGGATACAGCAGCCTCACTAAAAGAAGCCTGCGGGGCGCTCTCTGGAGACGAACGCGCCCGCATAAACAAACAGAGGGATCAATTTCTTGTTTCCTTTTTCCAATCCATGATCGGAGAAGCCCTGCCTGCGACCAGCACTTCTCAAGCCACACCAACGCGACCCTGAATGTTCAATTATTCTGTTTGACACTCGAAATCATTCAGGTTATAGCCACATAAAGTGCCTGCGATAAAACATCTTGAAATTTATACTTTATTTTACCAATTTTTATGCGCGCAGATTTGTCATAATGCCATACCGCAGGAAGAAAATCTGGAACCGTGATGCGCGAGTTGAATACATTGATGAATATTTCGCATAATGAATCCGAAAACGGGCTACGTGGTCTGGTGTTTGACATAGATGGAGTCATGCTCGATTCCCGCGCTTCAAATATGGAATTTTACAATATGATCCGCCTTATGGTGCAACTCCCCCCCTTGAGCCCGGAAGAAGAAGAGTTCTGCCACATGGCGTCCGTGCATGAGGCACTGTTCCATATCATTCCATTAGCCTACCGGGAGGCGGCGGAATGCGCGTGTCACAAAATAGACTACATGGGACAGATTCTCCCCTTGCTGTCCGTTGAACCCGGTCTGGTGGAAACCCTGCGTTGGCTCAAAAAGCGGCATGTAAAGCTGGGTATACTGACCAACCGCTCAAACACTGTACATGAAGTTCTACAACACTTTAACCTGGAAGATTTTTTTGATCCTGTTGTCACCGCCTCTGACAATCCACCCAAACCCAACCCGGACGGTCTCCTGAAAATATTACAGTTCTGGGGTGAAAGCCCTGACCGCATCGCCTTTCTGGGAGATTCCAAAGCAGACGAGCAGGCAGCACAGGGCGCAGGAGTACCATTCTGGGCATTCCGCAACAATAATCTGCCGGCCTCTCTGCACTTTGACGGATTTTTCACCATGATGGATTTAATAGCCCCCCTGGTGAATACACCCAGGTATGCACCGGCATACAGCGCCAGTCTTACGGCGGAGGATACATGCTAATCCTTATGACACTGCTCGAAGCCTTGGATTTTGTTGCAAAATCACTGATAAATCTCTATTTTTTTATTGTCATCGGCGCATGCCTCATAACCTGGGTAAAGCCTGATCCATACAACCCCATAGTGCGAATACTACGCCAGCTCACAGAACCAGCCCTATGGCGGATAAGAAAATGGCTGCCTTTTACCTATATAAACGGACTGGACTTGTCACCTATAGTCCTGCTTCTTGGCCTCCAGGTCCTGCAAATGCTGATTTCTGGACTTTTGCGACAAATATCCGTGATTCTGATGAGATAAGTCATGTCAGTGAACCGCGTTGACATTCTTAACCATAACTTCTCCCGGACTATGCGCGGCTATAATCCTGAAGAAGTGGACGGATATCTACAAGAGGTGGCGGAAACTCTGACCCGTCTTAACGCAGAGCGCGTTCGCCTGACGAATATGGCGACCCAGCTTGAAGAACGTCTGAGCAAATACGCCGAACGGGAAAACGCCCTGCGTGACACCCTGCTCATTTCCAGGCGCATGGCTGAAGACCTTAAAAGCGCCGCCCAGAAAGAGGCTCAGCTGATTATTGAATCCGCGCAAAACAGGGCGGAAAACCTGACTAATCAGGCAAACCAACGTCTGGCCCGCATTCTTGATGAAATTTCAGAAACACGTAAACTAAAAGCGCAATTTGAATTCAAGGTCCGATCT
>JAISKK010000161.1 GCA_031260965.1 Desulfovibrio sp.
GGTCCTGGCTGATGAACCCACGGCCGCTCTTGATCCCGTACACGCCGAAATTGTCATGGAGCTTTTTCGCAATACCATCAAGGACATTGGGGCCGCACTTGTTATGGTCAGCCACGATCTGGCTCTGGTGCGCAAAGCGGGGTTGCGCGAGGTGCAGGTGAAGGTGAATTCGGACAGCGCCGGTTTCGTCAATGCGGATATTGACGACAGGAAGATGCGCTGATGCGCTATTTCGCGCTTATAATCAAACTTGCAAGCCGCGACTGGCGGCACGAGCTGACTCTCTCTCTGTGCGCGGTGCTGGCCATGGCCAGCATGCTGACGCCGTTGCTTGTGCTTTACGGTACACGTGCAGGTCTGGTAGAAACACTGCGCGCCAATCTCTTACAAGACCCCTCTGCTTTGATCATAATTCCCGCTGGGAGCTCTGGAAGCGGGTATTCCGAAGAACTTTTTTCCCTGCTTCGCACCCGCGCCGATGTGCGCTTTATAATAGCCCGCACCCGCGATGTAGCGGCGGAAATGCAGTTTGTGGGTACAAACGGCTCTTTTGTGCCTTTAACCCTTGAACCCACTGCCCCCGGGGACCCTTTGCTTGAGCACCATAAACAATCTGTTCCGGAGGATGTGCTTCCAGGCGGTGAAATGGTGCTTTCGGCAGGCGCGGCCCGAAAACTTGAAGCAACCGTCGGCGACAAACTGCAAGGCAGGCTGGGACGTAAACGTCCAGACGGTATTCTGGAAATGCAGGTCTTGGACGCTACTGTCAAAGGCATTCTCGCCCCGGAAGCCATAGCCTCGGACAGCGCTTTTTTTCCTCTGTCGGTGCTGGAAGATATTCAGGATTACCGGGATTATGTGGCCGTCCCCAGAAGAAACTTCAGTGGTGACCCCCGTCCGGATGCGATTCGACGCTATGAATCTTTTCGCTTGTATGCGCGAAATCTTGACGATATTGAAGTGTTGGATGAACTTTTGCGCGAGCGACATATAGAAGTCATTACCAAAGCCAGGGATATCGCGGACATTCGTAAAATCGATCTGGCCCTGACTCAACTTTTGCTGATCGTAGCCCTGGCTGTCGGAACGGGTTTTGTGGCTTTTACCATGAGCTCTGCTCTGGCAGCAGTCCGACGTAAGGATAAGATGCTTGGCATGTTGCGTTTGCTGGGCTTTCCTCGTTATGCGTTGCTTTTGTATCCTTTGCAGCAGGTGCTGCTTACCGGGCTGTGGGGTGCTTTGGTAGCCTGGGGAGGGGCGAAATGCGTAGCCGTCGGCATTGACGCCATTTTTTCCGCCCAGTTGGCTGGAGGTGGAATCTGTGTGGTGCGCGCGGAGCATTTTGGAGTCAGCTTGGCTTTAAGTCTTGCATTGTCCATTGCTGCCGCTTTTTATCCCGCTTTGAAGGCGGCCAATATTGAACCGGCTCTGGTCGTGCGGGATCAGTAACAGGTGTTGTGAAAAAAATCCCGGCTGCTACAAAGGCATGATCGAGCGAGCGCGATTGGTGATCAAGAGTCGAAGATATTGTGAAGAGGAGTTTCCCTATGCCCCTTGCTCTCGTTTTGCTACTGACAGCTTTTTTCCTTGCTGCACCTGCCGGCGCTGAAGGATTACGGCGGGCCAACCAGGACCTCAGCCCGGACAAAGCATGGAACCCCGTTGCTCACGAAGCGGACCTTATCCTGCCCATGCCTTGTGAGGGACTAATGATCTTTCGTGCAGCGGCTGTACCGGCCAGGGGTCTGCTTTACGACAAAAAAGTGTTTATGGGCGTGCGCGCCAACAACGATTCGGACCGTGAACTATATGAGCACGCCTATGAATCATATATAAGCGGTCCTTTTACCTATAGGGATTTGCCGGCAGATTGGCAAAAAGGACTCAAGGCCCAGGAAAAAGACAGTTTTTTATATTATTTTTTGGGGAAATATGAAGTCAGCGTCTGGCAATGGCAGGCCGTTATGGATGATGTCTGTCCAAAACGTCCGATCAACGAGGATCTTGCCCGTCCGGTATCCTCCGTAACCTGGTTGCAGATGCAGGAATTCATGCACAAATACACCATCTGGCTTCTGGAAAATCATAAGGATTCCCTGCCTTGCTATGTGGATAACGACAAGGATGTGGCTTTTTTGCGCCTACCGACGGAAGAGGAATGGGAATTCGCGGCCCGGGGGGGGCTCAATGTTCCGGAAGAGCACCGGAACCAGGAAGATTTTCATCCCCTCGGGGACAAACGGAGCAGGGCGGATTTTGGAGTTTTTCAGACAGCGGAGAAAAAATATGACGGCCCTCTGCCGATTGGTTCGAGAAATCCCAACCCCTTACAGCTATTTGATATGGCAGGAAACGTAAAAGAGTTGGTACAGTCGTCCTTCCAGTTCAGCATACCGGAAATGCGGGGAAATGCCGCCTCCCGCCGTCTGCACGGTTCTTCTGGAGGGCTGGTGGTTAAAGGGGGGAGCTATGCCGGAGGCGAAAGTGAAGTTTTACCAGGGCGCAGGGATGAGGTCGCTCTATTTAATGAAAGCGGCCCGGTAAAAATGAAAGATTTGGGCTTTCGTCTCGCCTTAAGCGGCATCAACACTCCAGCCTCGGCAAGCCGCCTTAGGGAACTAAAAAAAGAAAGTACCGGCTTTATCCCGGAAAAAAACGATCCGCAAAGCCAGGTTAAAACCCAGGCGGACAGCAAACTGGAATCCAAAGATGACGCCGTAAAAATCAATCCGGCGGGAAAGCTGGCCTCAGAGCTTGAAAAAATTATGGCTGCAACGGCTTCGCCTCTTGTCAGAAGCAATCTTGAACAATACCGACGCATGGTCCTTGATTATGAAAAAGCCCTTGAACGCGAACAGGATGGTGCTTTGCTGAACAAACTGCGTTCGCTTTTGTACCAGATAGAAGCCCTGCGCAGCATCGGCGTGCGCTTCGCATTTCTGGACAAGTCCTTAAAGGAAATCAAGGACACGCAATCCCGACGCAAGTTTTTGGATACCATGGAAGAATATAAGGCTGTGCTTACCAACAACACCAACAACTACAAAAATGAACTTGTCGAACTTGCCAGAGCGGCGCAGGCCGATATTGAGAGGCACAGCGCATCTTTGTTCAGCGAATACAAGGGCAGGGATCTGCATAGCCAGCATATGCGGGAAAATCTCGACAATCTGCGCAAACATCTTGAACAGGTCAAGCGCAAGGGGGCGGGCAATCTTTCCAAGGAAGATATCTGGCGTGATGTCATTTATGAAGGAACTCTAAAAATAATTCAAGGGCGCGGGTAAGGCGCGTCGTCGGTAAAGCAGGCTTTCTCTTGCGGGCAAGTTGACGTAAATGGTACTATATTGGAACTGAATTGCAATAACAGGTCTGCTATGGATCAATATCAAATAAGTCGGGATCGCATGGTGCGTGAGATCAGTGAACGCGGAATAAAAGACCCGCTGGTTCTTGCCGCCATGCGCAAAGTGCCGCGCCATCTTTTTGTAGAAGACGCCCTGCACGCTCAGGCCTATGCGGATAGCCCTCTGCCCATAGCCTGTGGCCAGTCGATTTCTCAACCTTACATTGTGGCGCTTATGTCTTCGCTTTTGCAAGCCGCTCCCGGCATGTGCATTCTTGAAATCGGCACCGGTTCCGGATACCAGGCGGCAGTGCTGAACGCCATGGGTCTTAAGGTCTATTCCGTTGAGCGCCTGCCGCAACTTTACGCCAATACCGGGAAATTGCTGATCAGTCTGCGCTATCACGGTATACACATGAAACTGGCGGACGGCACGGAAGGCTGGCCGGAATCCGGACCTTATGACCGTATTATTGTCACAGCCGGTGGCCCGGAGGTGCCGGCTCCTCTTGTTGACCAGCTTGCGGACCCGGGACTGTTAATCATTCCGGTGGGGAACAGATACCGAAACCAACGCCTGACTATTGTACGCAAGGATAAGGGCAAGTTGCTGCATGAAGAGGGCGATGCTGTTTCCTTTGTGGATCTTGTGGGCGCGCACGGCTGGAAATAGGTTTAATGCTTTACCAGGTAGAAAGGTTGGCTTACATGAATGAAAAAAAAAGGCTGTCCGGGGCAAAAAACCCGGCTTGCGCCATTACCAACACCGATTTCTCAAAAAACGCCTGTGTTGCCTGCGGCTTGTCTGCTGGCTGCGCTCATGCCGCTTTGGTGCAGGAGAACGACCTTGTCGCTACACTCGGCAAAATTAAATATAAAATTTTTGTAATGAGCGGCAAAGGCGGCGTGGGCAAAAGTTCAGTGGCCGTAAATGTGGCGGCAGCCCTCGCTGCCGGCGGGCACAAGGTCGGTCTGCTGGATTTGGATTTGCACGGCCCCAGCGTCGCCAATCTGCTCGGCAGAACCGCTGGCAAATTGAACGCAGACCCTGTGAGCAAAAAAATTATCCCCCTTGAATTTATAACCGGGCTTTGCTTTATTTCTGTAGATTCCATGCTCCCGGACCCTGACCGGGCCGTCATCTGGCGAGGTCCGAAAAAGGCGGCGGCCATCCGTAGTTTTATTGCCGAAGTTCAGTGGGGGGATCTGGATTTTCTGATTATAGATTCTCCCCCCGGCACAGGTGATGAACATATGACAGTCCTCAAAATTATCCCGGACATTTTGAGCGTGGTCGTTACCACGCCGCAGGAAATCGCTCTGTCTGACGTTCGCAAATCTTTGAATTTCCTCGGCAAGACGCAAGGAAAAATCTTGGGTATTGTGGAAAATATGAGCGGACTCGCCTGTCCGCAGTGCGGAGCAGATATTCCCCTGTTCAAAAAGGGCGGGGGAGAGGCTCTGGCTGCGCAAAAGGGTCTGGCCTTTCTCGGGAGCATAGCCATTGACCCTTTAACAGTACTTTGCGCGGATTTGGGTCGCCCCATCGTGTTTATGGACGGAGATTCAGTTGCCAAAAGAGATTTTTACGCCTTAGCGGACACGATACTCAAAAATTGTCTGGAAAACAGAGCAGCACTCCTTAAAGTATCCCGTGATTGATAAATTTCCACATTGCGCGCAGGGGATTTAAGGGATATAAACAAGTGGCTGGAACTTGTAAGCGCAAATATTCAGGCCGGGATTCTGGCAATGGTAAATTTTAATCTGCCCAACAGACTCACCTTGAGCCGGATTGTCATCGTTCCGGTTATAGTTGTTTTGCTCATGTTTCCGGGCCGCTGGACCTGTTTGATCGCGGCCCTGTTCTTTATTATGGCCGGATTGACGGATCTTATGGACGGCCGCCTGGCCCGTATGAATAATCAGATTACCAATCTGGGAAAATTTCTCGATCCGCTTGCGGATAAAATTCTCGTCAGTTCGGTTTTGATTATGCTGGTTAACAACGGCTGGGTTCCCGGATGGATGGCGATTATAATAATTTGCCGCGATATCCTGGTGATGGGGTTGCGGGCCATAGCCGCGGACGAGGGTATCGTCATGGCCGCCGACAAATACGGAAAATTGAAAACAGTCCTGCAGATGATTGCCCTTGTGCCTCTTGTCGTTCATTACGAACTGCTGGGTGTCCCGGTACACGACATAGGCATGATAGTGCTGTACATTTCTCTGGCACTTACAGTATTTTCCGGTTACAATTATTTTATAACCGTTTACCGCAACTGGCGTGAGAGGTCTTTGGGATAATGGCGGCTCAACAGGACAGCATGAATGGCGATATTTTGGGCAGCCGCTTGCGCAATTGTCTGGTTACCATTCTGGAACTTCAGGAGGACCTTGAAAGGACACACCTTGGTCTTGCCCTGCAAACGGAATTCAGCGTACTCAGGGAAGTCGTCAAACACTTGGAATATGTGAATGTTGAAGAGCAGGATGTATGCCGCATTGAGGCCGCCACAGGGCGGTTTTTGGCTGAACTAAGGGAAAATCTCAACCGGGCCGACGTAAACCGTTCTTCAGCGACAAGGCTCTTACAATAAATGTTAGTACGCCGTTTCGTTCTTGCCTTGTCCATTGTGCTGAACTTTGTCTTGGCTTATAATCTTGTTTGGGGAAAAAGCGGCGCTATATCCTACACGGAACTCAAAGAGCGTTGCGGGGCCATGGAAGAACGCATTTCCCGCGTTGGCGAACAAAATATCGAACTCAGCCACGAAATACGTCTGTTACAGTCAGACGCCAGCTATATTGAAAAAATGATCCGTAACCGCCTGAACTTTGTCCGGAACGATGAAATATTGTACATTTTCCCCGGAGAAACGGCAGGTGAAAGCTCTGGAGAGCCGGCAAGATGAAACAGAAAATTGACTGGTACAGAGAAGTCCTGGAACTTGAACCAGGTTCGCGGGTTTTTTTCCCCTTGGCAAAACTTTTGGCGGCGGACGGA
This sequence comes from Desulfovibrio sp., assembly GCA_031260965.1. Taxonomy (GTDB): domain Bacteria; phylum Desulfobacterota; class Desulfovibrionia; order Desulfovibrionales; family Desulfovibrionaceae; genus Frigididesulfovibrio. The sequence continues at coordinate 6,357 of JAISKK010000161.1, forward strand.
CAGGCCGCTCAGGCTGTTTTAACTCTGAAACAGGGACTGCTGCGGCATCCCGACCATGTGGAGGCCCGCCTTCTGCTGGTGGAGCTTTTGCATCTGCAACAGGCTGATGCTGAAGTAGCTGCAGAAATTGACAGCCTGGGGAAAATTCTTGCCTCTTATCCCGGTTTCTGGTCGGCTTGGAGTGAATATCTGGCAGCCAATCCGCTTATGCAGGACGCTTCCCTATCCATGCGTTTTTTCGCTGCCGCCTTGCGTGGAAAGAATATCGGCTGGGGAGACATTATCTCCAAAGGTCTGAATGCAGTCCTGAGCAGCGACGGGGCAAGTGGCCCGCCTGACAGTGCGTACGGCGGCGGTCAGGGCTTGAATATAGAGTCCACGGCAGGCGAATCCGGGGATTCGAATGGTTGCAAAACGGACACTGAGCCTGCGGAAGATGTTTCTTCAGCATCGGTCAGGGATCTTGCGGAGTCTGCAGTCGCAGTTCTGCCGCATTTCGTCAAAACCGCGGATGAAACGGTCCTTACAGATGACGAGGAAGAAAAGGACGAGGCTTTTTCCCTGCGCACCAGATCCATGGCCGAAGTGCTTGCTGATCAGGGAGACATTGCCGGTGCTCTGGATATCTACCATGAGCTTGTTCAGTCTGCCTCGCCAGAAGACAAAGCTGTCCTTACCGCACGCATTGAAGAATTGCGAAATGTGGGCAGCGTTGACGCTGCTGAACAGGAGAGTGATGACGGCAAGAATTATCCTCATGCTTCCGAGAGCATGAAAATCGTTAATCTTATGGAGTCTTTGGCGGAGCGTCTGGAAGCTAGAGCCAGATAACTTATATACAGTCGATTCTGGAGTTTTACAGTGCGTTATTTTCTTGTTTTATTTACTATGCTCTGTTGCTTGGCTTTGAGTGCCTGCCAATCCCATCAGACGCTCAAAGATTCCTGGAAATTCACCAGGCGCCAGTATACAAACTATCTTAATACCCCGGCCACGGTTGACCTTAAGGACAAAGGAAACCGCGAAAACTACGAGATGGCGCTCGGACAGGTCGTTATGAACCTGGACAGTGAACTATCTAGACTGATTCGGGCTGTGGAAAATACTGAACACAATCCGGATGCCAACTGGGCACTGTCCATGATGCAGAAATTTCCCTGGATCTCAGGTGTGGCCCTTGTGGGAAGTGATGGCACAGTGAACTCAAGATATCCTGAATATTTTGCCAAAGCATTCGACGCTTCTCCCTTGCTTGAGCCGGATCCAAAACAGAGGATGGGTATGCTCAGGGCCTATGTTCAGACCGGAGGCTCAAGTCCGGAAATTTACATCGGCAACCCGGTTTATTTTGGTGAGGATCTGTTGGGGATCATAGTGGCCCATTTTGATCCGGCAACACTCGCAACCATGAGCCCTGACCCGGGAAGTTTTATCATGCTCACCCCAGAAGCTCTTGTATGGCCCGGGCGCTTTGGAGGCGGCATAGGCGCTGAGGAGAAGTGGAAGGATATTCTTGCAAGCGCCTCGACCGGCACTATGGGCAGCGGGGATTCGGCATTTTTTTGGACAACGCGTTATATCGGCAATCTTCCTCTGATCTATGCGATACCTGTAAACTCTGTTCCCCAGAATGAAGAAGTCGTGGCGCCGGTGGAGACGCGGCAGTCAAAGGATAGTGGGGACGACAAGCAGCAAAGCGGCAAAATTATTGCGCCGGAAAATTCTTCTTCGGACGCATCTGCAAATTTGACGCGCGCGGTTGAACAGGAAGCTCTTATAGACGTTCCAGGCGCACAGCACTAACCCTCTGGAGGCACACCATGTCTCAGCAGCAAAGACAAATTACGGTCACTGAACATCTGCTTTTGCATCAAAAACAGTCGCCTACGGCGACAGGAATGTTTACACAGCTTCTTTATGACCTTATTTTGGCGGCAAAACTTATCTCCCGCAATGTTAACAAGGCTGGTCTCCTGGACGTTTTGGGCGAAACAGGAGAGATTAATGTGCAGGGAGAGGATGTTCAAAAGCTTGATGACTATGCGAATCGGATTATCGTACACCGCATGCAACGGAGTGGAGCGCTTTGCGCCATGGCTTCGGAAGAGAATGCCGATATAATTCCAATTCCCGAACGCTTCAAGCACGGCGACTATGTTTTGATCTTTGATCCCCTGGACGGTTCCTCAAATATTGACGTAAACATCAATGTGGGCACCATTTTTTCCATAATGCGCCGCATATCCTCCACAGAGCAGGATGTGGGGCCGAATGATGTGCTTCAACCAGGCTATAAACAAGTTGGCGCAGGCTATGTTTTGTATGGACCCTCAACCATGTTCGTATACACAACAGGGCAGGGAGTACACGCATTCACTCTGGACCCAAGCGTCGGCGAATTCCTGCTCTCGCAAAATAATCTGCATATCCCGGAAACAGGGAAAATATATTCGGTGAATGAGGGCAATATGTCCTACTGGGACGAGAAAACAACCAAGGCTGTACTTTCTTTCAAAGGTTCTGACAATCCACGCGGAAAACCTTATTCCCATCGCTATGTGGGATCACTAGTGGCGGATTTCCACCGCACCCTGCTTAAGGGCGGCATATTCATGTATCCACTGGATTACAAGATTCCGGAAAATCCGCGCGGGAAACTTCGCCTGCTCTGCGAAGCCTCACCTATGGCCATGCTGGCTGAACAGGCAGGTGGAGTTGCCTCGGACGGACACCGGCGCGTTCTGGAAATAGTGCCGGACACCCTGCATATGCGTGTGCCGCTTTTCATCGGTTCAAAGAACGATGTCGAGCATGTCATGAACATATTAAAATAATAGCTGAGAGTAAGCGCGGCGATATTCTTCATGCTTTGTCTGGGCATAGAAACCTCCTGTGACGACACATCTCTGGCCTTTGTCGAGGACAATGAGATTCTGGGAGTGGAGACTTTAAGCCAGAATGACATGCACGCCCTGTTTGGAGGTGTGGTGCCGGAATTGGCCTCGCGCGGTCATGCCCGCGCAATCGGGTTTTTATATGATCGCCTTCTTGAGCGCACGGGCATAGGAGCTGATGACATTGATCTGGTTTGTCCGGCCAGGGGACCAGGTCTACTTGGTAGTTTACTGGTTGGCGTTGCTTTTGCAAAGGCCTTTGCTTTAGGTCGCAAGATACGTTTTCTGGGCGTAAATCATCTGCATGCGCATGTCTTTGCCTCTGCTTTGACGAACAATGTGCCTTTGCCCGCTCTGGCCCTCCTCGTTTCAGGCGGTCACACCATACTATACAGGGTTGAAGGTCCGGACAAATTTGTCGTTCTCGGCAAAACTTCTGATGACGCAGCTGGAGAAGCCTTTGACAAAGCCGGCAAAATGCTCGGGCTTCCTTATCCGGCAGGACGGCATATAGATTTGTTGGCAAACACAGGGACGGCCGCAGTCAAACTTTTTCCCCGTCCCTGTACGGGCAAAAGCAATCTGAACTTCAGCTTCAGCGGATTAAAAACCGCCATGTGGATTTACGCTTCCAAACATCCCGATCGGAGAGCTTCATTTGAAGCCCAGAGCGGAAAGACGCTTTTACCGGAAAAAGAAATGGAAGACGAATTAATGAATCATTTACTAACCAAACATGCTTGTACCTTCGAAGACTTCTGCTTTTGGTCCTTTATCCACCTCTATGTTAATGATCCCTCGGTACAGATCCTACTTGGAAATG
>JAISKK010000080.1 GCA_031260965.1 Desulfovibrio sp.
AAAGAAGCGGTCAGGGGGAAGGTTTTCGCGGTCATCGACATATTCATATCATCTTGTTTGACACTTTTTAAGGCAGGCTTTTTTGCCTGTCAAGCAAAAATAACTTGCCTCCGACAGGACTCGCCAGATGTAAATTTTGCCTTCTTGATAAAATCTTCAACAAGATTTTCCATAAGATGTCCACCGCTTATATTGTGTTCAGCATACAGATTTTCAAAAAAATTATCTTTTTTATTTGTATTTTTTGGATCTGAATTGCCTACAACTACTTGTATACCTTTCTTAGAAAGAAAATTGACAAAATCTGAAAGTTCTTTCTGTGTAATATCATCAAAGCAGTTCTCTATATATGATATAAAGCATGTGTTGTATTCAAATGACGATACTGATTGCCAAAATAAACGAAAGTTTTGCTATCAATAAAACAATTTGCTTCTCTATAATCTCCATATATGATATTTATATTTTGAAATAATTGCGATAATGCCAATAAGTTTTTTTCGTCGCATACAAGTGGATTTTTATATGAACCAATTGGTACATTAAATTTTTTTGGAGTTAACACGGTATAGTCCGTTAAAACATGTTTTATTAAGAAAAATAAAAAAGTCCGCGCTTTTTGCCGCCTTGACCAGATCCGGACAGGCGCTTAATATAATCAAGTCTAAAAAGCAATTTTGCTGCGAACAAGGGCAAATACAAGAAATTCACACCCTGCAATATACAATGGAGAGTACCATGGATCTCACAGCTTTATTCAATCTTTCCTATGGTCTTTATGTCATCGGAGTAAAAACGGAAAAGGGATACGGCGGTTGTGTGGTTGACGCACTGGCCCAGTTAACCAGCGACGACACGCCCCTGCTTATGCTCTCCTGCATGAAAAGAAACCACAGCAACGAGCGCATCCATATCGAAGGCGAATTTACCATTTCCATCCTCCCGGAAAACGTGGACCCCTTTGTGGTGGCCAATTTCGGTTTCCAGTCCTCGCGTAATACGGACAAATGGGCGAATGTGCCGCACACCATAAAAGACGGTCTGCCCATCCTGAACGGCGCGCGCGCCTATGTGCGCTGCAAGGTCGTGGAGAGCAAGGAACTTTCCACACACACTGCCTTCTTCTGCGCGGTTGCGGACGCCTGGAACGGAGAAAACAAGGTGGACCCGCTTATTTTCGGCAATTACCAGAAAGGCATGAAAACAGCCGCCTTGGAGGCCTTCAAGCTATTCAAAGCCCGGAGCAAGACCTTGTAAAAAACTGAAGCTGCTTATTACCTTTTGCTTTATGATTGCTTACCCAGCCATAAGGCCATCAGGGCAAAGCCGCCGCAGACCGCGGCTACAAAGAAGGGCAGGCCATGCAGCGTCAGTTGCATGGCCCCTCCCGCCAGTATCGGTCCCAACAGCGCGCCCCCTCCCCACAAAAGACCCATGGCGGCATAGATGCCGATAAGATCGCTGCCGCAAAAGCGGCTGCCTACAATGGCCAGCATAATCGTGTAAATGCCGACGAAGAGTCCGCCCCAGACAAAGAGCAGCCCGTAAGTGGCAAGCGGATTCCTGAGAGCCAGGGGCCAGACCAGAGCGCCAAAGGAAGCGGCCACTGCCAGCAGGATGACGAGTCGACGCCGGTCCATTTTGTCACCCAGCCATCCTATGGGAAGCTGGAGGACTATGGCCCCTGACATCATGCAGGACATAAGCTGGGTGGCCTGTTGCTCCTGCCAGCCCAAATTCATGGCATAGAGGGTGAGAAAGGTCAGACCCGCCGTTTCTATGGCCGCGTTCAAAGCGGTGGCGACCATGGCCAGAGGCGAAAGCTTCATGTAGCGTGCGGGATTGCCGTGAGCCGGTTTTTCCACGGCAGGGGCATGGACCTTGGGCGAGAGGATGAACAAGGCGGCCAAGGCGGCAATGCCCGCACCCGTGATATAGGGGGTGGCCCCGTCCGTGCCGACAAAGGCAAGAAGCATGGGCCCCAGAGCAAAACCCACGGAAAGGGCCGCCGTATAGATGCCCATGGACTTGGCCCGCGATGCCTCGGAACTCAGAGCGTTCAGCCAGGTTTCCGACAGCACGAACAAGGTTTCCGAGGCTGCCCCCAGCAAGATACGCAAGGGAAACCACAACCAGAATATCGGCATGACCGGGAACAGCAGCAACAGCAGGGAGCAGGCGGCAAGCGCCATAAGTACGGTCCGGCGCATGCCCAGAAAGCCGGCCAGCCGGGGCAGAAGAAAGGCCATTGCCAGAACGCCCAGGGCGTGCATGGCGGCGTTCGCGCCGATAACGGTCTCGCTGAGACCCATCTCCGCGAGGTCGATGGCAATGAGCGCCGCGCTCAGGCTGTAGGTGAGCCCGAAAATCGCCGCCGTCATTACGACGGCGGCCTGCGAAGCCATATGTGCGGGGGGCGTCCGGGGTGGAAGATGAATCGTCACGGCCGTCCTCAGGATCTGTTGTCGGCATGAGGATTATCGGGCGCGGCAGACCCTTCGCCCGCTTCCCCCATCACGGTGACAAGAAGCCGCAGGGCTCGCGCATAATCCAGCATGAGACCCGGAGTCCAGGCCATGGACATGGCGTTGCGGCGCATGAACCCGGCTACCCTGAGTTCCGGCGCCAGCAGGAGACGCAGCAGAAAAAGGGGCGAGCGAGCTTTTTGAGCGAAGATCCCGTCCAGGCCGGCGTCCAGAGCCTTGGCAACAGTTGAGGCGCAACTGCGGCGGGTGAGGTTATAGGTCGAATCTTCACTGTATTTCCGCCAGAAACGCCTGATGGCTCGTCCGTTCAGGCCCTGTAAGGGCACCTGCACGGTGGATGGACACCACTCGGCGCTTTCTTTGGCGTAGCTCGGCTGGAACAGGCCGGGCACATCGTTGTCCGGGGTAGCGCGCAAAACTCTGGCAAATTCCGATCCTGAGCGGTCAATCTCCAGGGCGGGGTAGTGGCTGATGTATAAGTCCGATGCAAGTTCAAGAGCCGCATGCCCGGCGGAGGCAACACCATTTTCGTCCTCAGCCGCTATGTAGCGGCTCACGCCACGGTTTACGGGCACCACAGACAGGGTGGGCGTCCATATGTGGACAAGTGCTGTCTCCCTGTATTCACATTCCTGAACGTCATTGTCGATGAAAATCCCCTTCTCCCAGCGGTTTAAAATGGAAAGTATCGACAGACCCCGGGGCAGGCGGCGGATACGCAGGGACAGTGAACACAGGGCAAAGCCCGACACCGACAGCAGGGTGCCCGTGTCGATGCCCGCTCCCCCTGCATAGTCTGTGGGCCAGGGCACAAATGCCCAGGCGCCGAACAGGAACTCCAGCACCGCGAAAAATAATCCCCCCCGCCAGCCGTCATAGCGCACCACCCAGGCGCTTGCGGCCCGCCATAAGGCATCAAGACACAAAAACAGCCCCACCAGAAAGCCGATAATCACCACACTGTGACGGGGCACGAAGATAATCAGCAACACCAGGAGAAGGCATATGATCCCCTCCGCCAGACGCATGGTTCTGCCGCCCCCCACGCGGGAAGGAGAGGACAAGAGCGCCCATGCGCCTTCAAGCGCCAGAGGAATCGTATAATATATGATTGGGACCACAAGCGATCCGTCCAGGGCGTCGAGAAAGAGAAAACCCCCGATAAACACCCACAGGACGCCAAGCGAAAAAAGTATCCACCACCTTTTACGGATCAGCCGGGAACCGCACAGCACCAGAAAGAGCTGAATCATGCGACCGGGACTATCTGACTTTGACAATTATGTAAAGTTAGCGACAAAAGACAGTTATTGCTGAAAGACCCCTGGCGGCATTTCCTATTTGGTGTAATTCTTGCAAAGCAAAATCCTGTAAACAGGAGATTGCCAAATTGTTACCTCATGCCAATATGTTCTTTACGCAAAGTCCGACCCGGCAAAGTCTGGGCCGTAATCTTCGCTTTTTCCTTTTGTGCTGTGTGTGTTTTTTTTTACAGACTTTCCATGCTTCGGCAGCCGATCCGCCGGCTGAAGCTCCCCAGGAAGAATTTTCCCTTGGGGTCGGCGGCAGCGTCAGCACATCTCCATACAAAAACTATGATACGCAATGGATGCCCTGGCCTGTGATAAACTATGAAGGCAAGCATGCCTATATCAGGGGATTCAATGCGGGACTGAAAATCATCAACCTGCCCTTTCTGGAGTTCTCGGCTTATGCCGGATATGACGGCGCCAGTTTCGATTCTGCCGATACGTCAAACAGTGCCCTGCGCCTGCTGAAAGACCGGAACCCCAGCGCCGTTGTCGGGCTGGAAACGCGATTGCTTTCCCCATACGGGATGCTTCATGTCAGCGGGGCCGGGGATGTGCTGGGACAGAGCAACGGATTCAGCGGGGATGTCGGATATATGCTCCCCTGGGAATACGGTCCCCTGGAATTGATTCCGGCTGTGGGCGCTTACTGGAACGACGACAAATATAATGATTACTATTACGGGGTAAGCGCCTCTGAAGCGCGTAAAAGCGGTCTTGGCGAGTATAAGGGCGAATTCGGCTTCTCGCCCTATCTCGGTTTGACGCTGGATTACAGCATCACGGAACAGTGGGATGTTTTCTGCAAGGGAGAACTCATTTTTTTGAGCCACCCGATCCGGAACAGTCCCATGGTCGGGAAAGACCGTACGCAAAGCCTTAGCCTGGGACTTTCATACAACTTTTAGCAACGCTCTTTTGCCGTGAATGCATCAGATTAACGTCTAATGTTTTTCTACATCCAATACTGTATATTTTTCTTGTATAATCAAATAATTAGCCTGTCATAATATCCATTATTTTTGTAAAAAGCAGACAGGGCAATGGAAAGGTACAAAAACATTCAGATGGTGGCGGGTTGTTCCTCTACATCACGCCCACAGGCAATAAATCATGGCGGATGGCCTACAGATTTGCAGGCAAGCAAAAACTCCTGGTATTGGGCCGTATCCGGCAATCAGCCTCAAAGAAGCGCGAGAGCGTAGAGAAACTGCTAAAAAGCTACTAGTGGATAATATAGACCCAAGCGCGGCCAAGCAGGAAGCAAAAATCGCCGCAGCCACGGAATCGCCTTTTTTCAAGGTATCGGCAATCAGGGTAAAAAGGCTGTCGTAGACGGTTTCGGCCTGGGCTTTGGTGGCAAGTCCGGCTTTGTCTTTGAGTGTGGCAATAAGTTCAGCTTTGGTCATCGCGTTCTCCTTCGGGTATGTGTTTCCAATAATGGATGCTTCGGCAATGCCGTGAATATCGGATGGTATATCCGCAAAATGCCGGAGATTCAAGTTTCCGTTATGCGGACATGAAAAAATGTCAGCCCAGACAGGTGGTTCCAAAAAAATTCTCTAAAATAACTTGCATGTCGCAGCAATACCTGATAATAAATTAACTTATTTAATTTTCTTGATATTTTGGGGTCAACTATCCGGGCAGGTGTGGGTGTGAGTGAAAAGGCATTTTCCCTTGTGATATACGGGCTGAAACCGTTGGATTTGGCCCGACTTTTGCTACACACACACACACACACACACACACACACACACACACACACACACACACACACACACATTAACTCCGCTATATAACGCGCCTTTTTTCAAGTCTGGCGCGGTTTTGTCGTTTCTTTACGGCTCTGTTTCCTTCGGGGGACAGGGCCGTTTCGGCGTTTCTTTCCTTTCTGGACAAATTTCCGGTTATCCGGCTCGGTTGCTTTTCGGCTGCGGGGCTTTTTGTTTTTCTGCCCTGACCGCATTCATAAAGGAGACCCCATGAACCGCACCCCGTCCCGCATCGTCTTGTATTGTTTCGCTGTATTCTGCCTCGGCTTCGGCCTTGCGGCCCTGCCCTGGTTCCCACTGGTCGCCCAGGCCGCTGATATTACCGTTTCCGGCGGCAGCGGCGGCGGGGGCGGCGGCGGTGATGGAGCATGGTCCAACGCCGGAGGCGGCTATTCAAGCCAAGCGGATGGCGGCAGTGGAGGCGCAGGAGGGGCTCTCGCTAGCGGCACCGGCAATGCCGGGGGCGGCGGTGGGGCCAGCCGGATTGACGGAACACCCGATACGGCCAGAAACGGCGGCCACGCCAGCGGTGCCACTTTCGGCGCTGCGGGAACAAATGTGGGTAGCGGTTCAGCGGGCACCGCCGGTACCGGCCCCAGCACCAACGTGGGCGGCGTGGGCGGCGACGGCGCAAGCGCCACACACAGTTTAGCCGCCGCTTCTGCCGATTACATATATGTTTATGGCGGTAACGGCGGGGGCGGCGGGCAAGGCGGCGCGAGCGCCAATTATGATGGCGGCAACGGCGGCAACGGCGGCTCGGCGGAGCTGACCCTGAGCGGCGCAAGTATGGATGTTTCCGGCGGCGTGTATGTTCAAGGCGGTAAGGGCGGCGACAGCGCGACTACCAGTAACGGTTCAGGCACAGGCGGTGCCGGGGGAACGGGCGGTGCCGCCAGCCTCAGCACAACCGGCACTGTGAAGGCAAATAACGTTTATGTAATCAGCGGCGGGAATGGCAGTGACAGCTTTGTCACCCTGAACCCCGGTACAGGCGGGAGCGCGGGTTTTTTTGCGAACAGCCTTACTGCCGGGACAGTTACACTGATGAAGGCCCCTGGCTCCAACCTCGCTTTCAACGTAGGCACGCTTGACGTGACCAGCGGCAACACAACCCTTGAGCTTAATCAAACCACAACGGGCACACTCAGCACCACGACTACGGGCGACAACGGTGTCTATATAGGCACGGCACTGTTGGGAAACGGCCAGTTGAGCATCGCCCAAATATTCGGTCCCGGCTACGCCGCGATAAACACCTTGCAACTGGAGGGCAGCGGCACTTTTTCCGATACGAACAACCT
>JAISKK010000154.1 GCA_031260965.1 Desulfovibrio sp.
CGCCTGTGAGGAAAAATTACAACCTATATTTTATCCTGATATTTTATCAAGATAGCATTGAATGTCAATAGAGAGACAAAGGCGCCCCTGGGCAATCGCATGAAAAAAATCTAGAATTATTTAATAATAACTCTAGATTATACTCTATCATTCCCTTATAGCAGGAAAAAAGGGGATGGCAGATGACAATTCATGAAACGCGCCGAACATTGGTGGAATATTTCGAGCAACTTCCGGATTCAAGACAACGAGGCAAAACACTCTATCCCTTGGAAGAAATTATACTGACAAGGGAAACGATAGTTGAGAAAAAAGCTGACTATGTGGTCACACTGAAAGAAAACCAGCCCAAACTATACAAATATATATCACTATATTTCGAGGGAATACTATCGCAAACACTTTCCTGCTCTTTGAGCACACACAAGAATGTTATAAAGGTCATGGGCGTATAGAAACGCGTACATATTCAATAACTGAAGATGTATCATGGCTTGATAACGCTCAAAAATGGCCTGAGTTAAAATCAATTGGATGCGTACAATCGGAGCGTATAATAGATGAGAAAAGAACATATTACCCAGAACATGTTAAAGGCTATTCCAGGGAATCAAAGTATGCGGGTCAGGCGAAAAAATGGCGGGGTGGGACAACGATTTCCTTATGTAGGCATTAGCGGCCAAGGCATGTTGATTTTCATGCGATTGCCCTGGCAATATTTTATCCGCGTTTGCGCAAGTGAATTTGGATGCAGTCCAGAGCGGCCGGGGTAACTCCGGAAATTCGTCCTGCCTGCCCCAAGGTACGCGGGCGTACTCTCTCCAGTTTTTCCGTTATCTCCCGCGACAGACCCGGCATCCCGATATAGCTCAGGTCCTCCGGCAGGAGTACGGACTCCGCCCTGGCAGCCAGCCGGACGGATTCCGCCTGACGCTCCAGATAAGACGCATACTTTACCCGCGTCTCCACCTCCTGCGCTGCTCCCGGCAGATCCATTTCCTTTTCTTCCGAAAAACCGAGCAGGGCCAGGAACTCAGCGTGTTCAGGTTTGTCATCCTCACCCAGCAAAGGGGTCAGACGCTCCAATGTCAGCCGGGGCCGGCGCAAGGCATCCCGCAGTGTCATGGTATAAGCCAGGGGCGGTTCGCCAATCGCTGCCAGACCCGCATCCGTTTCCGGACCAGCCTTAAGGCGCAGAATATCCAGCAAACCCTCAAGTCTGGCCATATCCTCCTGTTTGCGTAAAAAAGCCGCCCACTGCTTTGCCCCGACCAGACCCAGACGCCGCCCCTGCGGGGTCAAGCGTAAATCCGCATTGGCCTCGCGCAGATGCAGCCTGTGTTCCGCTCTGGACGTGAACATGCGGTAAGGCTCGTCAACGCCGTTTGTCACCAGATCGTCAATCATGACCGCCATATAGGCCTCATCCCGTCCCGGCAGCCAGGGATTGTCACCGGCCAGAGCCGCCGCCACGTTCAACCCGGCCCACAAACCCTGGGCGGCCGCCTCTTCGTATCCCGAAGTGCCGTTGACCTGACCGGCCAGCCAGAGCCTCGGCAAAATCCTGCTCTCCAGGGTAGGGTGCAGGTCACGCGGGTCAGAAAAATCATATTCCACAGCATAGCCGGGGCGAACCAGTTCCACCTCTTCCAGTCCGGGTATGGTGCGCAGCATGGCCATCTGGATGTCCAGGGGCATGCTGGTGGACAAGCCGTTGGCATAGCATTCCGGGCTGTCCAGTCCTTCCGGTTCCAGAAAAATATGATGCCTCTCCCGGTCCGGGAAACGGAAGATCTTGTCTTCGATGGACGGGCAGTAGCGTGGTCCTCGGCCCTTGATGATCCCGGAAAAAAGGGGTGAGCGGTCCAGACCGGATCGGATGACCTCATGTGTGCGCGCGTTGGTCCAGGTAATATGGCAGGCCCGTTGTTCCAGAGCGGGCTTTGGACCGTGAAAGCTGAAAGAGGGCAAAGGCCGGTCTCCGGGCTGGGCCTGGGTAGCGGACCAGTCGATGGAGGAGGACAGCAGACGTGGGGTGGTCCCTGTTTTCAGGCGCTCCAGATTGAGCCCGTGCCTGCGCAGAGAATCGGAAAGCCCGAGGGCAGGGGTGTCGCCCAGCCGTCCGCCCGGAAAGCTGTGCAGACCTATGTGCAGCAGACCGTTCAAAAAAGTGCCGGCGGCCAGTATGATATGGGAGGCATAAAATTCGACCCCGGTCGCGCAACGCACCCCGCTCGCCCTCTTGTCGCCCAGTATCTCCTCCACCTGATCCTGACGGATAGTCAGATTGCTTTGCCCGAACAGATCCAGTTTGACAGCCCGGCTATAAGACTCTCTGTCCATCTGCGCCCTGGTTGCGCGCACCGCCGCGCCTTTGCCGGTGTTCAAGGTACGGAACTGTATGCCCGCCGCATCGGCCCACAGACCCATCCTGCCGCCCATAGCGTCAATCTCGCGCACCATATGTCCCTTGCCCACCCCGCCGATGGCCGGGTTGCAGGACAGATGCCCAAGCCGATCCACATTGCCGCTGAGCAGCAAAACTTTATGTCCCAGGCCGGACAGGGCCAAGGCGGCTTCACAGCCGGCGTGTCCGCCCCCGATCACCACTGCCGCATAATGATTATTCATATATTTAAATTCACTTTATATTTATCCGGACAGGGCGCTCCGTGCGTTGACTGAGAATGACTTTTCACCTAACATCCTGACCGGAAAAATTCATTCCGACAATGTAATCGCCAAATTTGTTTGATATATGCAAATCTCCCGGCGCAGGGCCCTTATCCTTTTTATCGTGGTGATCCTCTCCTGGGGATTAAACTGGCCGGTTGTCAAACAACTGGTAACCGTAATGCCGCCCCTCTGGGCAGCGGCCCTGCGTTGCGTCATAGCTGCGGTCGCTGTCTTTATCATTCAGTGCGCCACCGCAAGTTTTGTCATCCCCAAACGGCAAGATATCTACATCGTGCTGGTGGTCGGAGTGATCAACATGGCCGTCGGCGCTATTCTCATGGCTCTCGGTCTGCAGTTCATCCCGGCCGGGCGCTCGGCTGTTCTCGGCTACACAACCCCCCTGTGGGTGGCGCCGGGCGCCTGGTTTTTTCTGCACGAAAAACAGCCGCGCCGCCGTATCCTGGGCATTATCATCGGCATCCTCGGGGTAATTGTGCTCTGCAATCCCCTTTCCATAAATTTCGCAGACGGCAATATCCTGTTCGGGCACGTCATGCTGCTGCTGAACGCCCTGACCTGGGCCGTGGCCATTCTCTGCATCCGCGCCCATGTCTGGATGTCCACGCCCTTTCAACTTCTCTTCTGGCAAGCCTTGCTGGCCGCCATCCTGCTCACCGTCCTGGCCCTGGGCATGGAAGGGCTACCCCTGTTCACCCCAACGCTTTCCACATTTTTGCTGCTTCTTTACTGCGGCATACCGGCGACCGCTCTGGCATACTGGGCCATGACCGTGATCAACGCCAGTCTCCCGGCTACGATCACCTCCCTGGGCGTCCTGGCCGCCCCGGTAGTCGGCATCATAAGCTCAAGCTTTGCCTTGGGCGAAAGCCCGGATCTGCCTCTGATTATTGCTACAACCATGATCATCGGCGGCATCGCCATCGGCGTCATACCGGAAAAGGCCAAAAAAACTTAGCGCGCCGACGCGGTTTTTTGCTGCGGCGTTGTCTCGCAAAGTCAACCGGCATGGCATGCTGGAGCCTGGGTCCGCAATCCCTGCTCCCATATTTCAGCCCAGTTTGGACCGCAACATCTCATTGACCAGAGCCGGGTTGGCTTTGCCGGCGGTTTTGCCCATGACCTTGCCCACAAAAAAGGATAAAAGTTTGCTTTTGCCGCCCCTGTATGCCTCCACCTCGGCCGGGTTTTCCGCCAGGGTAGCATCAACCGCCGCCTCCAGCTCTCCGCTGTCGGAGATTTGGGACAGGCCGCGCTCACTTACAAAATCCTGCGGTGACCCGCCCCGGGCAAAGAGTTCCGGAAAGATCTCATGCGCTGTACGCACGCTTATCGTTCCCTTGTCGATCATGGCGGCCAGCTCGGCCAAATCCGCAGGTCCCAGTTTGGCGGCAGCGGCGCAGATTCCGGCGGCCTCGCATTCACGCAACAATTCGGTCTGCATAAGAGCCGCTATACGCCGACCTTGCGGGAAAAGGGCGACGGCGGCCTCAAAATAGTCGGCGGCGGATTTGTCGGACACAAGACTTGCCGCCTCGTCTTCAGCAAGTCCGAACTTTTCTACAAAACGCCGGGCGCGGGGCGCGGGCAGTTCCGGCAGTTCCTTGCGCCATTGCTCGACCTTTTCCGGAGCAACAAGCACAGGGGGCAGGTCCGGGTTGGGGAAATAGCGGTAGTCGTGGGCGTTTTCCTTACTGCGCATGGCCTGGGTAAGCTGGCGGGCGGCGTCAAAAAGGCGCGTCTCCTGCACGATGGATTCACCGTCCTCCAGACAGGCGCGCTGGCGGGCGATTTCGTACTCCACGGCTTTTTGCACATTGCGGAAGGAGTTGATATTCTTGGTCTCGGTGCGTGTGCCGAAGACCTGGGACCCCAGGGGACGCAAGGAAACATTGGCGTCACAGCGTAGACTGCCTTCCTCCATGTTCCCGTCCGTAGCTCCGATGCTGACCAGTATGGCGTGGATCTGGCGCATGAATTCGGCCGCCTCCTCCGCGCTGCGCAGATCCGGTTCACTGACGATCTCGATAAGCGGGGTTCCGGCGCGGTTCAAATCTACCAAAGTTGCATCCTGCACATGCACGCATTTACCGGCGTCGTTTTCCATATGGATACGGGTAATGCCGATGCGTCTGCTCTGCCCCCGCAGGGTAATATTTAGATAACCATTCTCACAGACAGGCGGGACAAACTGCGAAGTCTGGTAACCGTCCGGCAGATCCGGATAAAAATAGTTTTTGCGGGAGAAGAGGGAGTAGTTGTTTATGGTGCAGTTCAGGGCCAGCCCGGCCTTGACGGCCAGTTCGACAGCTTTTTCATTCAGGCGCGGCAATGCGCCTGGCATGCCGGAACAGACCTCGCAGACCTGTTCGTTGGGCGCGGCGCCAAATACGGCCGGGCAGGAACAGAACAGTTTTGAAGCTGTTTTGAGCTGGGCGTGCACCTCAAGTCCGATGACGGTCTCGTAGTCTTGCATCTGGCTTTCCTTGGCAAAGTTTATTGTTCTTTTATATCAAGCCGGACCGTAAGGGAAGGGGCAGGGCCATGTATGAATCACGCCCATATTTTAAAACGCGCCGTTTAGCGATGCGGTAGCGGTTCGGCTTGCTTTTGCAAGCTTTATGCAATAAGTTTCCGCCATAAGGGATTAGCCATGCGTTGCGCTCTGCTGCAAATAAATTCTACAGTCGGCGATCTGGACGGCAATGCTGAACGCATTGTCCAGGCTGCGCTTAAAGCCGCCGGACAAGGCGCACAATTATGCGTCACCCCCGAACTCGCTCTGGTCGGCTACCCGCCCCGCGACCTGCTTCTCTACCCGGCCTTTATCGATAAAGCCGAAGAAGTCCTGCTGAGTATAGCCGGACGCGCGGCCAAGTCCGGGGTAGCCCTTATCCTGGGCACGGTGGGGCGCAACCGGAGCGGGTCGGGCAAGCCTCTGCATAACCAGGCGGTTTTTATCCGCGCGGGTCGCATTGAGGCTCGTTACAGCAAGCGGCTACTGCCGACTTACGACATCTTTGACGAAGCGCGCTATTTCGAGCCGGGCAACGCCTCCTGCCGGATCGAACACCAGGGCCTGCGTCTGGCCCTCACCGTATGCGAAGACATCTGGAACGACAGCGCTTTTCTTACCAGCCCGGCCTATGCCCTGGACCCCCTGGCCGGGCATCCGCCCTTTGATCTGCTCGTCAATCTGTCCGCCTCCCCCTTCACAGTAGGGAAACAACTTCTGCGTCAGGACATGCTCGCCGGTCTGACCCGGAAATACGCGGCATATGTGCTCTATGTGAACATGACGGGCGGCGATGACGATTTGATCTTCGACGGTCGCAGCATGTGCGTAACCCCGGCCGGAGAACTTGCGGCCAGGGCGAGGGCTTTTGCGGAAGACACTCTTTTGGTCGATACGGAGGCGCCCGCGCAAACGCCGGCCGAAGACGACTTTACGCCGGAGGCGGAAATCTGGCGGGCTCTTGTCACAGGCACACGCGACTATTGCCTGAAGACCGGCCAGTCTTCCGTAATTCTTGGTCTTTCCGGAGGCATAGATTCCTCCCTGGTCGCCGCCATAGCCGTCAAGGCCCTGGGAGCGGACAAGGTGCGGGGTGTGCTTATGCCTTCTCCTTACTCCAGCGGACACAGCGTAAGCGATGCCCTGGAACTGGCGCGCAATCTCGACATCAAAACCTCCACCCTGGCCATTGAGCCGGCTATGCGCGCCTATGCGGACATTCTGGCTGCCGACTTTGCCGGACGCGGCCCAGATGTGACCGAAGAAAATTTGCAGGCCCGTATCCGGGGCAATCTGCTCATGGCATTTTCCAACAAATTCAATACACTCTTGCTGACGACCGGGAACAAATCCGAAATTTCCGTCGGCTACTGCACCATTTACGGTGATATGTGCGGGGGACTGGCGGTCATTGGGGATTTGTACAAAACCGAGGTATTTCGCCTCTGCCGCTGGATTAATGCCGCAGGCGAGGCCCGTATTCCGGAAAATGTTCTGCAGAAAGCCCCCTCGGCAGAACTGCGCCCGGACCAGACGGATCAGGACAGCCTGCCGCCCTATGCCGAACTGGATGCCATTCTGCAAGGTCTGCTTGAGGAACGCCTGCCCGCATCGGAAATTATCGCCGCCGGGCATGAGCGGGAGACGGTGCTCAAAGTGGCGAATCTGGTGCGTGTGGCTGAATTCAAGCGTCGCCAGGCAGCGCCGGTGCTGAAAATTACCAATCAGGCTTTCGGCGTAGGCTGGCGTATGCCTATCGCCTGCCGCCAGGTTTACGCGCTGTAAATTTTATTTGTAGGAGAAGAATATTATAGCTACTTAAGTGATATTTTCGTAACTATTTCCCCTCTTCCCCACACCATTCCCCATACCGAAACATTGTAAATTTACCCTCAAAAAATCATCTGTCCACCGCCCCAAATCACCCGCAAAAATCAAAACTTCCAATTTTGACAGAAAATGTTTTTACCTGCATGGTCGGTTCTGTCCAGGGCACCCGTCCGGGCAGGGCCGTGCAGCTTTGCGCGAATTTCTGCCTTTCACGCCGGAAATCCGCGAAATTCTGCTGGATGTGCCGCCTGAACGCCTGATCTGGAAAACGGAAGAACTGCTCAACGAGGATGGCCAGACCATGCAGCAAGCCGCGCAGCGGGCTTATGACGAAGGAAAAATCGGCAGGGAATGGCTCCCTGTCGATTATGGCGGAACGCAAAAAGAGGAAAGCACCGATGGAACAGCAAACAGAAATGCCGGAATCCTCCCTGGAAAAAATGGTTCTGCGGTTTCTTGACTTCATCAGATTGGGGAAAGCCGCATGAAATTAAATGCCCCTGCTTATAAGAATGCCTTGCGAGGCACGGCAAAGAGTTCGCTCAGATGTTCGGCCATGCGTTTAGATATGGGGCGCTTGCCTGTTTCCATATCCGATACGCGGTTTTGGCTTATGCCGAGTTTTTCAGCCAGTTCATTCTGCGTCATTTCCATTTTTAAACGAAAACCGTTCAGCACCATACCGGGATGCGCTTCGGGAAAAACTTCTTCAATAGTATATAGCTCCTCGCCTTCGTCATTTACATGGCGAACCTTATGCCCCGCCAGTTCAAGCATACTCAGGATGGCATTGCTTACCCTTGCGCCATCCACAGATGGCACAGTAAGCACGATTTCCGCAGCCTGTTCAGTATGGCGTGTTTTCATGTGTGCCAACATATTGCACCTCCATCAATTTGATTCTTTTATTCAATACTTTCCAAACCGCAACATAAACCGGTCTGGATTTGTTCAGATGACAATGATGCGTTTCCTCTTTCCGGCCCGCCAGTTTGCCGTAATGCGGCCAACTTGGTTGCGTCGGGCCTTTCAGCCTGAGTTCAATAAGCAACGACAGAAACAAAACGCAGATATCGGAAGGGAGTTTCCCTTTTTGCTTCTTCGCTTTGCTCGACAGGCCGACAGCCCATTCAGTGAAATCTTGTTCACTCATGTCCTGATTATACCTAAAAAAGTTATATGGTCAAGGTATATTCCCTTTTATTTTTTAATAAAAGCGTGGACTCAATCTAACGCATTGAAAGGAAACACATAATGGCAAACGAAGTTTTATGGCGGGATACGGGCATTGCGCCCAAAATTTTCATTCTGGATGCCCGCGCCGTTTTCCCGCTGGCCTGACGACGACACCGTTTTCGTGTCGGCGCGATAAGGGGGACGCCATGAGCCAAACACCGGAACAACAGAAAAAAAAGAACCGCTCGCGGTTGTCCAACCATTGGGGAGCACCTCTGTTTCCTTTGACGCCTGGGGGTGTCTGGCAGTGGCAACCCGAGCCCATACGCGGCAAATTTTGCCTGGGATCACGATCTCTGCGCCATGATTATGTTTTGCGTCGGCCCCCCTATTACCCACCTTTCTGACCCACCCGACCATTAGGAAGTTTCAACTTTTTCAGATTCCCTTGACATCCCGGCGGCAAAATTTTAGGAAGGAGTCACGATGATGAATGGTTGTTTGCGGCAACCTGGCCGGATCAGCATTTTCGGCTGCCTGGAGAGCAGAAGGATGAGCGTGAAGAATTTGGTCATTTGCCCGCATATTTTGGGCTTGAAAGCGGCTGAAACCCTTGGTTTTGGCCCGTTTCTTGCTTCTCTCTCCATACCACCTGCTTGCCTCATAGCTAAATAACTTCATTATATTCACATAGTTAAATCTAAAATTTCCGCTCGAATTTTTCATTTTGGATA
>JAISKK010000035.1 GCA_031260965.1 Desulfovibrio sp.
AATAGCTTGAGCAAGGCATAGCCAGCTCAGAACAAAATCATAAAACATGATGAGCCTGTGACATAGCCACGGCAAGAGATGAGCAGAAGAGTAGAGAAGATGAGATTGAAGCAAGCGGGGTTGTGTGTCCACACACCCACCACTTGCCAGGGTTGCACCCCTGGACCCTGCTTAGAAAACCAATACATATAAGGATGCGCACAGGCGCACCCATAGGAAAGGAGAAAAGACATGAGCACAGACACAAATATCGGTAATGGCGCGAAGCGCACCCGTGAGGAACAGAATCGTGCCCGTGAGGCATCGCGCAAGCGAGGACGGCCCATCAAAATATTTCTATCGGCGGACGAGTTCGCCCAGCTCGAAGCCATGAAAAATGGAACCAGCCTGAATTTTTCGGAAGTCATCCGCCGGCTGATTGTCAGCAAGCAGTTTGTGATCCGCGACGCCTCTGTCCTCATTTTTGAATTAAAACGGCAGGGGGGGCTGCTTAAGCATACCGCCTCCGAAATATTTTCGGAACATATGGATTTGGGCAGGGAGTTGGCCGGTTATGGTCGGGAGATAATGCGTATAGTCGGCGAGATTGAAAGGATGGTGAAATATGATATCGAAACAAATTAAACATACCCAATCCGGTCAATCCGCCGGGGCTTACGTGACCAGTTTGATCGACTATATCACCAGTCCTCAAGACACTCATGCAGACGAAAAATGTATCGCTGTTTTCACCAACAATCTAACTTCCGAACCCCTCACGGCAGCCTCTGCAATCCGCGAATTTAAAAACAATGTCGCCGCACTTGACGGCACGATGAACCCCAAATGTATGCGTCATTGGGTTCTGTCCTTCGCTGAAGGCGAACACCCGGACGTTGAAACGATCCGGAAAATGACTCGTGAGTTCCTAGTTGATCTGGGCTACAACGTCGAACACCAATGGCTAGCCGGCGTCCACGACGATACAGATCATTTACACATCCACATTTGTGCTAATCGCTGGGGATCTTTCTCGGGAAAATTGTTGCAGGAAGGGAAGGGTTGGCAAATAAATGAGGCCCAAAAGGCAGTTGCCAGACTTGAAAAAAAATACGGATTGTCGGTCGCGGCCAATCGGAATTTTGTTGTGACTGATGAAAAAGAAACCATCACGATAATCAACCCGTACACTGACCAGCCGGCTTTTCGTGAGCGTTATGTGGTTAAAAAAGCCCCAATAATCAAAACCACCCCTCCCATCCGTGACCGGGCGAGGCAGAAAGAAAAGCAAACCGGCATCAAATCCCCGCAGCGCAGTCTTCAAGAAACTTTTGCGCAGGACATTAAACCCCACCTGGATGAGTGTAAACGCTGGGCGGACTACTATGAACTGTTGGCCACCTATGGAGTAGAATGTTCGGTCAACAAGCATAATACGACGGATGGACTCGCCTACTCTTTGGACGGTGTCCATTGGGAGAAGGCGGGTTCAATTGGCAGTGAATTTTCGATAAAGGTTTTGAAAACTCGATTTTCGGGCAACCCTCGCCAGCCCAGGGAAGCCGTTTCAAAAATTCTTGAACGTGTCCGGGCCGAGCGAGACCCCGACCAGGATTTGCTTGACCTTCCCGCTGCGGAAATGACGCCCGGGGCAAAAGACGTTTTCGCAGTCCCGGCCGGACGGACTGGCTTTGAACATAAAACCATAACCAAGAAAGGTTATGTAGAATACCGTTCAGAGGCGGGCCGGGATACGTCTTTCATAGATTTTGGAAATCGAATTGCTGTTTTCAACGACTTGGACCCCGCCGCCGTCCTGGCGGCTTTGAAAGTCGGTCAGGAGAAATGGGGCAGCGTCAAGGTCAGTGGAGCGGCGGATTATGTCAAATTGTGTAATAAATTAGCAAAGTTACACGGCATCAGAATCACAAAGAAATCCCGCAAGCGCGATGAAGACGATGCCCCGCGCCCAACTCTGGATCCTATGGTTGAAGAGCAGAAACGTGTCCTGGACCTTGAAACCGCCGAGCGGGAGCGGCAGTCCCTGGAAGACCGCCAGGAACGGCTCCAGGCGGCGCGTGAAGAATTTTTTGAACAGCCCGCAGCGGAAACAAAGCCTGAACCGGATAAATTGCCGGTTGTCCTTTATAGGGATCTGCCTGGCTACGATGTTGCTGTCGCCAAGCACCAGACTATCATGGCCCGTCGAGACATCGACTATCGGTATCCCGACGGTTGTTACATTTATGATTTTCAGGTCTTCTTCAAAGGTGGTGAGCATCCTGGAGATGAGGACTTGGCCGCGCTGGACCTGCAAATCGCGCGTAACCTTCTTTTAAACGATGCCCGCAAATTTTCGGTCGCGGACGTAATTTCGGCCATCAGAGATCAATCCCCGGCCGCCCTGGGCGGATCAGATCCCGAAGGATATGCCCGGCAGATTGTGGCCGAAGCCTTGCGAGATGCAGAATTATGCCGGATGCGGGCAGAGTTTATGCCGGAAGCCGGCGAGAAGACGTCACGGAAAAGGATGGAAATGTAAAAGCCCGGCGAGAGGCAAAAGGGGCAATACCCCGCCGGGCTTGACCATGGCCGCAGTGTGGGATGCGAGCAGGCTGAGGGGAGTATATAGATTTTTCACAAACTAACAAGTAGTCGTTTTCCCCTCCACTATTCATCTAAGGAAATTATCGTCCTTTGCCCAGGGTGCGCGAGGTCGCGCATCTTCCGCGCCATCGCTCGCAAGACATCGCTCTGTCACGGAAGCAAACCCCGGACCAGGACCCGGAGCCCAAACGCATTTTTCTAAGGTATATGTCAGATTTGATTTGTTTCCCTGCATTTCGGGGGCTTTTTAGAATGAAAGCCCCCTCGGGCAGGGGAACATGTTTTTTAATAACCCACAAGGAGATTTAAGATGATCTACCAGATCGGCGACAAGCTAAGAACCCCACGCGGCACTTTATCTTTCAAGTTCCAAACTCTGGATGAAGCGAATGAAGCCGGTTTTAGCGTTTGGTTCAGTCATCCTACAGATGCAGAGCGGACGGATTATTTTTATATCGTCAATAACGGCACTGAGGGTTATGCCGTACTTGAGACACAGAGGGCCAGAAGAGTATTCTTCAACTCTTAACCCGCAAGGAAATTGCCATGTGGATAATAACCAAAGACTTGATTTCTGACTGTGTTCCGGATGGAACTTCCCGTGTTGGCGTTCATTCGGCGGATTACGATGCGGAGCGTTTTGCTGTTCTCCCCACCCTTCCCGTCCGTGTCCTGGATGATGACGGGGAAGTCTATTATGAAGGAAGAGCGACCAGGGAGCGGATCCTGGACTCTTATGAGGACCGGGCTTTTGACTTCCTGGATTGGGCTATGGCCGATGCCGGATGCACGGAACTTCAATATAAGGAGGGGAGGGGGAGCTGGGAGACGCTATGATGCTGGGAAGGTTGCTGGGAAAGAGAAAGGGTTTACAGATTGATTGTCTGTAAACCCTTGATTTTTCTGGTGCGCAATACAGGAATCGAACCTGCGACATTTGGCTTCGGAGGCCAACGCTCTATCCAACTGAGCTAATTGCGCACTTTTTTATTATAGCCGGAGATTGAGGGATTGTCACTCTTTACCTGCTCTGTCTGTCTGGCGCTTAATATGAAAGGCAAGGCACAGCTTGGGGATGTACCATTTACTCCCAATCCCGCAGTTTGCCCATGGCATTGACAGGCAGGTATTCCCCCAGCGTGATGCGTTTGGGTCGCCAGGCAGTTTCGAGTTGAGAAGCCATCCAGTCCTTGAAAGGCTTGCCGAAGGCCTGTCTGCTTTCTTCCAGAGGGAGATTCGGCACAATAAATGCCTTGAGCCGCAGCCCCTCATCCGGGCGCATGAGACGCACGGCGCAATCGAGAACCAGAGGGTGACCGCGAATAATTTCGGCTACACGTTCGGGGTAAACATTGATGCCTCCGACCTGTACCGCGTTGTCGGTACGCCGTTCGGGCTTAAAACGCCGCTCATCGTGCCAGGTGATGTGATCGGGCATGGGCTGGCTGGGCCCCATGCCTCCCCCCGGCAAACGTCTGCGCAGACCCCGGCTGCCGTCTTCCAGTCTGCTTGTTTCCCATACGGAGAAGAGTTCATACCAGTCTGCGCCATTCAAGCGCATCCCCAGCCCGTTTGTTTCTGTGGCTCCGTATATTTCCGTCATGGCCGTGAGCGAGGGGCTTTTGCCGCTTGCCGAAAGGTGCAGCAAGCCCTGGATAACCTCGGGAGGGCAGGGGCTGGTGGCGGTGAGTCCGGCAACATTGGGGGGAAAACAAAGGCCGGAGGATTTCTGGGTGCGCAGAATCATGTTCAACAGCGCCTGCCAGAAAAAGGGAAAGGCTACAATCAGATCTTCCGGCAGCAACAGATGGAAAAAGGAGGCCAAGGGCAGGGGTGGAGCGTACACAATCTGCACACTTAGATATTTTGCCAGTAAAGGTCCGTACATCATGCCAAAAATATGATGTACGGGCATGACGGAAACGATGCGCTTACACCCTGCAAAGGCAGGTGCGGAAGATTTGAGTTCGTCCGACAGAATTGGCAGGGAATAGCGGTGGCGTTGCGGCTCGCCTGTACTGCCTGAGGAGTTAAAGCAAAGGCTGTTTTTGCCCCAGGCTGCAAAGAGATGGTCGGCCCAGGCGTGCAGATCTGGAAGTGTGGGCAGCGTATCATAGAGGCGCTGTGCTTTGTCTGTTTCGCAAGCTATGTCGAGAAAATTGACAGCCAGCAAGGCGAGCTTCACATTCTGCGCCCGGGTTAACTCGGCAGTGTAGCTGATATTCGGAAAAAAGGCGGCTTTGCCGATTTGCTGCGCGGAGTCGCCGCGAATCGATTGCGCTATGCTTTGTACGATGTGCAGTATATCGGTGCGGGTAATGTCGCAGCCTTCCGTCATGGCTTCACTCTTTTGAGGATGATTTCGCTTTGTACACCGGCAGTGTAGTTGCGGCAGCAGTAGTGGGAAAAAGGCGCGCCGCCGGTGTTCAGCATGGACACAGCCGCTGCCAGATCCAGGGCGGCGGCCACAGGAATATTGCCATAAGCCGGGCTGCCGTCCAGCACTCCGGGAAGACCGTGTGCCTCTGGGGGAACCGCTCCGGAAAAAAAGTAGAGGCAATCGCCGGCAAGGGCGTTGTAATCCGGGTGGTCAGGGCTTTTATCAAGTGAAACAGAAGTTATGTCTCCTAACGAGGAGTCCTTTGGCCTGGAAAGAATAAAAAAGGCTGCGCCTTCGGCAAGAGATAGCGCGCGTCTTGATTTCCGCGCTCCCTGAATCTCTCTCTCTTTGACTACCCGCAAGGTGACGGCATTGAGCAGATCCGTATATTCGTCGACGGCGCCAAAGAGAACGCGGTCTATTCTTTTGTCGGCAAGCCATTGCGAGGCAAGCAACAGACCTGAGGCAACCGAGCTTTCATATTGGCAGACCGTCGCGCATGGGCCTTGTATCTGCATGGTCTTGGCCACGATTGCCGCCGGGATATTGTGTACGGAAAGAGAAAAGGCCAGGGGCGAGGCCATTTGTTCGCCATGGTCAAGCAAGGAGTCAAGAAAGTCAAAGGTCGGCGTGGCCGAGCCGTAGCCGGTGGCAAGTACTATGCCGCAGTTGCCGGGTTCGGTGGGATTCAGTCCGGCGTTTTGGGCGGCCAGACAAGCTCCAAGTATTGCCAGACGGCTAAAACGGTCACACTGCCGCAAGGCGCGGGGAGGGAAAAAATTCGCGAGAGCGCTGGTGTCCGTCCTCTCCGTAAACCTGTCCGTGTGCCTTGCGCGGATTGCTTCAGTCAGGCAATCCCCCCCGCTGCCAAAAGCGCCGAGGCAGGAAAAACCTTCAATGGACATTGTCATGCCGTGTTCTCCGTGCCCAGCAGCAGTATGGAATTATTGCCCCCAAAAGCGATAGATTGGGTCATGGCCAGCCTGGCCTCGACCTGAAGGGGTTTATTGATTGGTGAAATGCCAAGCGCGGGGTCCTCTTCAAAAAAACCGGGGCTTGCGGGAAGTTTGCCGCGTATCAGATGCGCCAGGGTGAACACTGCCTCAACCGCTCCGGCTGCTCCCAGGGTATGACCGGTCGACCCCTTGGTGGCGATAAAAGGAGTATTCGGGAATAGTTCCCGGAAAAAAGCGCCTTCAGCCGCATCATTCGTGGGGGTGGCTGTACCGTGGGCATTGATAAAGGCTATATCGCCGCACAGGGCGCCAGCCTGGGTGAGCGCGTGTTTCAGGGCAGTGCGCAGCCCGCGCGTATTCGGATGAGGCGCGGTGAGGTGATAGCCATCGGTGCAGGTGCCGTAACCGCGAATAAAGCCCTGGGTTTTGCGATTTTTCCTGCGTTCGGTCGATTCCAGCACCATAATGCCCGCGCCTTCGCCCAGGTTGAGACCCGCGCGCTTTTTATCAAATGGCATACAGGCTGCGGCTGATTGCAGTTGCAAGCTGGCAAATCCGTAATAGATGATTTGGCACAAAGCGTCTGCCCCGCCGCAAATGGCGATGTCGCACAATCCGTTGCGGATCCAGTCCGCAGCCAGACCGATGGCGTCTGCCCCGGATGAGCAGGCGTTGGTCACTGTTTGTATTGGCCCGCGTGTGCCGAGCAGTCGCGCAAGCGCCAAAGCGGGGTTGGAAGACAGATAACGGTGTATGACATCCAGAGGATCTTCTTTGCCTGCGCGGTAGCAGCGGTAGTAATCATAAAATTCCAGAGACGTGCCCACGGAAGTGCCGATACACACGCCCACACGTAAAGAGGCCAGATCTTCAATCTCCAGTGCAGCATCGTTCAGCGCTTCGGCAACGGCGTGAGCAGCCAGATGCACAGTACGCGACATGGCTTTGAACACGGCAGGGTCGGACAGACAAAAAGGGTTGTCCGACATATTCAGATCACATGCAAAGACAGGGAATTGCCGCTCGGCCGGAAAAAGTTCGGGCGGGCGGGGCGAGCGCCATCCCTCGTCCAGGGCAGTCAGGCAGGCGGCCAGATTACGGCCTGCCGCCGTAACACAACCCAGGCCGGATACCCGGACCGGTTTTCCGTGACTTATCATGCCAGGCGTGCTTCGATATAGGCGGAAAGCGCATTCACCGAAGCAAATGCAAGGCGGGCTTCCTCCTGGTCCTGCATGGCCAGACCGAAGTTGCGTTGTACAAGCACAACCATCTCAATGGCGTCGAGGGAGTCCAGTCCCAGTCCTTCACCGAAAAGGGGAGCGTCATCCACGATGTCCAGCGGGTCAACATCCTCAAGCTTCAGTTCTTCAACCAGAGCTTTTTTAAGCTTCTCCTTGATATTATCCATGGCTTTCCCACATGTTAAAGAAGTTAAAAAACTGATAAGGGTCGATGGCAACACGTTCTTCCAGGGCTTTTGCATAGCGTCTGGCATAGGGTTCATAGGCGTTTGGTTTTTTGCCCAAACCCGGCGGGACGCGGAGCACATCGGCAATCACGTTGCGCACTTTTCCGGGACCGATGCGGGGAGAAAAAAAAATGACGATGGGGCTGCCCGTCACCGAAGCCAGATAATAAGCCGTGTAGGGAATGCTGATCAAGCCACCCATAAAAGGCACACGGCATAATTGCGAATCGCCAAAGGGTCTGTCTCCCATCATGCACAGCAGCCCGAGTTTTTGCAGGGTTTGAACCATGGCAATAGCGCTTGCCGGACCTCCTGCCGGGTCAATGATGGAAAAAGACGGCGTTTCCCCGGTATGGTCGAAATAATGTCTGTCCAGGTCGCCCGGATCTCTATACAGCACCACGCTTACAGGCATGGACAGGCATTCCGATAATACGGACATGGACATCTGCCAGGCGCCGATGTGCGCGGAAAGCATGATAAGTCCAGTGCCTTCACTGTGGAGCGCATATATCTTTTCCAGTTCACGCGGATCTGTCTCGACGCTGAAATCTTCGTTTATCCCCGCAACCGCCCTGTCCACCAAAGTTTTGCCGAGTTCCCATTGCAAGCGCCAGCGGTGCCGCCAGAGTTCCAGGGCTGTGGCGTCCGGAAAGCGGCGCGCCAGATAGAGGGCGCTGCGGCGTATGGCTTCCGGCTTGAACATGAACCAGAGCACTACCCAGAAGAGCAGTGCGTATGCTGCTTTTCTCCCTCCTATGGCGATCAGGCGGTAAAAGATGGCGTGTTGCAGGCGGGAACCGATGCTGCGGCTGGTCCAACCATCAATGTGTTGCAAGGATGTCTGGCGGGAGGATTTCTGTTGACTGCCGATCATGAAGTTTCCTTCGACACCCGGTGTAGCCCCTGCTGCACAATACGGGCGAGCACATATACCGTCAGTCCGCACAAAAGACCGAATAAGGGGGCCAATACAAGAGAGCCCAGGAGCCATTCCCAGATGCGTTGTATGGCTTCATAACCCAGTGTCTGCCAGGAAACCTCGGTTAAAAAAGAGCCGTGTCGCATATAATAGCCCATTTCAATGCACAGAGCAGGCACAAGGGGCGGCATACAAAGCTGACCAGTGGCCAGTCCGGCCAGTTTGTTCAGACGCAAAGCGCCGAGCAGCAGGATTATGCTTAAACTGTGCAGGCCGAAAATGGGCAGGGTACTGACAAATATGCCAAGCCCGCCCGCAAGGGCCAGATTTTTGGGCGTCTCGTTTCTGCTGAGCAAAAGGTGTAAAGAGCGCAGGGGGTGAAGCGCGGTGAGGCGTCCGGCTTCATCCTGGGCAAATTGTTTTTGCGGCACAGGCATGATGGCCCGGATAGTAAGGCGTGTGTTGAGAAGCGTCA
>JAISKK010000118.1 GCA_031260965.1 Desulfovibrio sp.
GGCAGACGGAAGCGCAAAACGAAAAGAGAAGAGTTTCTGCGCATTATGGACGAGATTATCCCCTGGGATGAATGGGTCGCATATATTGTCCCTTACTATCCCAAGGGAAAACGTGGCCGTCCGCCGATGGGCATTGAAAAAATGCTGAGGATGTATCTTTTGCAATGCTGGTTCAATCTCTCCGATGAAGGGCTTGAAGACGCCATTTACGACAGTTACGCCATGCGTACATTTATGGGGATCAATTTTTTTGAAGAGCAGGCGCCTGACGCCACGACCCTGCTCAAATTTCGGCATTTGCTGGAGCAACATAACATCGGCAAGGTCTTTTTTGATGCTATAGCCAACACGCTTGAGAAATGTGGGTATATGATGCGCGGAGGCTCCATCGTGGACGCCACACTTATCAGCGCGCCAAGCTCGACCAAGAATGAGAAGAAAGAGCGCGACCCCGAAATGCACCAGACAAAAAAGGGCAACGAATGGTATTTTGGCATGAAATGCCATGAGGGCGTAGACGCGGGCAGCGGTTATACTCATAGCCTTGAGACGACAGCGGCCAATGTCCACGATATAACGGTTGCCTCCAAACTTATCAGAGAGGATGTCCAACCATTTACTGACCAGCTTCAACGAGCGCTATAAGCAGCAGAAAAGCCTCTCTCCCCAAGTATGTTCTCTTTTTGAACGCTACGCCTGGCCCGGCAATATCCCGGGAACTGGAAAACCTGCTCAAGCGCCTGACAATCATCCCCACCGGCCCCATCATTCTGCCTGAACATCTGCCCACGCACAAAATTGGGCGAATGCCATGTCCGGCCAGAAGCGAAAATTTTTTTTTACATCTTGTTATTTTGCAGGTATTTTGACTGGCGCAGTGATATTTTAAAAACAAAAATACCCTCTATATACAAAATGTTATCTATAATCTTTGCTGTCGCTTGGGAAAGCCGATGAAGATCCGTTTGAAGGTGATGCTGCCTGTTATCTCCGTGCTGGTGTTCGCCTTTGCCCTTATCAGTCTGGCTGTCGGCTTCAATGTAAGCGCCGTGATCCGTTCGCTTGTCCATTCCCAGATCTCCAACGCCTTGTCTGCCGTGGATAACCAGCTTGCCGCCACGGACGACATCACAACCATCGCCATGGCGGAGTTCGACAAGAAGAACCTTGCCCTTGCGCGCGCCCTGGCCGGCATCATCGCGGCTGACCCCGATGCTCTGGAGACGGAACGGATGCGGCGTCTGGCCCTGCTTCTCGGCGTTGACGAAGTCTATGTCACCGACGAAAATGGCGTTCTCAGATGGGGAAACATGCCGGAAAACCTGGGTTTTGATTTTCATGCCTCGGAGCAGACGAAACCCTTTCTGAAAATTCTCTCCGATCCGGATTTTGAACTCGCCCAGGCGCCCACGCAACGCGGGGTCGACAACAGGCTCTTTCAGTATGTGGGCGTTGCGCGCAAGGGCGAACCCGGCATCGTTCAGGTCGGCCTGTCCATTGAGACAATCAATGAAATCCGGGCTTCCCTTAATGTGGAGCAGTCCGTTGTGCAGATGCGCATAGGCAAAGGGGGCGGGGTCCTGGTCTTCGGGGCGGACCGGAAAGTGCTTGCCGACAGCCACGGGCTTTTTAAGGTTCGGGATGAGGTTGGGGAAAAATGGCTTGAGCAAATTTTTTCCGGCCCGGGCGGCGAGGTCGAGTTCGCCTATAACGGCGAAGCCGTGCGCGGACACTATCTGCGTTCCGGGAGCATGGTCATCGTCGCCTATCTGCCCTTTACGGAATACGACAGCTATGTGTCCACGCCCCTGCACAGCACCATCATTCTGGGTTTTATGGGGGCGGCGCTGCTTTCCATTGTCCTCTATCTTCTGCTGACGCGGATTGTGCTCCGGCCCCTGGAGCATCTCAGCGAGGACGTTAAGGCCCTGGAAAGCGGCGGGATGGTGGATGACCGCCTTTTGTCCCGCAGCCGCGAGTTTTCCCTGCTGGGTGAAGCGATTAACAATATGGTGGAGAGGATTACCAAATCCGATGAATTCATCCGCATTTTGCGGGAGCGGGAAAAGGAGCGCGACGAAGCCTTGAATCTTGCCGTCAAGGCAAACACGGCCAAAGGGAATTTTCTGGCCAACATGTCGCATGAGATGCGCACGCCCATGAACGCCATCATCGGCATGACCACAATAGGCAAGTCGGCGGCTGACGCTACAAAAAAGGACTACGCCTTTGCGAGGATAGGGGAGGCCTCCGCGCATCTGCTCGGCGTCATAAACGATATTCTGGATATGTCGAAAATTGAAGCGGGCAAACTGGCGATTTCGGCAGGCGGATTCAATTTTGAGGATATGCTGAAGGGTGTTGTAAATGTCCTCGGCTTCCGCATCCACCAGAAGGGCCATGCCCTTTATGTCAAACTCGACCCCCGGATCCCGGAGCGTCTGATCGGCGATGAACAGAGGCTGGCCCAGGTTTTGAGCAATCTGCTCTCCAATGCGGTAAAGTTCACGCCCGGAGAAGGGCGGGGGATAATTCGGCTGGATGCGCGCCTTGAAGGAGAAGAGAATGGCCTTTGTATTCTGCGCGTTGCAGTCTCCGACAACGGCATCGGGATAGCCCCGGAGCAGATGGAACGTCTCTTCCGCTCCTTTGAGCAGGCGGATGAGGGCATGAGCAGAAAATTCGGCGGCACCGGACTGGGACTTGCCATCTCCCGGAGTATTGTCGAGTTGATGGGCGGCGAGATTGGGGCAAAATCCAGGCTGGGGGAGGGGGCGACTTTCAGCTTTACGGTAAAAATGCCGCGCGGCGTTGCAGAAATATCTGGCGCGGATAAAGTCATCATCCCCGTGGGGGCGCGGGCGCTGGTTCTGGACAGGTCGGCGGACAACCGCCAATGCCTGATTGACGCGGCACTGCGTTTCGGGGTGCAGTGCTGCGCCGCCTCCAACAGGGATGAGGCTCTGAGCATGCTTGCGCAAAATGGTCCCTATGCCCTTTGTTTTGTTGAATGGCAGCCGGGTGAGGACTTGTCCGTATTTTTGGATGCTGTCGCGGCGCGCAGTCCAAAGACTGTCCTTGTTGCCCTGGGCAACGCCCTGGACTGGAATAAACTGGAAGAAGAGACCAAAAATCTGCCTGTGGACAAATTTTTGTCCAAACCAATTTTTCCCTCCGATGTCGGCGCCTTGCTAAACGAGGCCTTTGCCGTTCCCGAAACTCCCGACCAGGACCCGGATCAGGTACAATATCCTGATCTTTCCGACCATTATGCGCTTGTTGCCGAGGATGTGGAGATTAACCGCGAAGTTCTGCTGGCCCTTCTGGAGCCGACGTCTTTGCGGTCGGATTGGGCGGCCAACGGGGAGGAGGCCGTGCGTATGTTCAAGGAAGCGCCGGACCGTTATGACGTGATCTTCATGGATTTGCAGATGCCGAAGATGGACGGCTTTGAAGCGACCAGAAACATCCGCGCCCTGAATGCGCCACAAGCGGCGACAGTCCCGATTATCGCCATGACCGCCCATGTTTTCCAGGAAGACATTGACAGATGTCTGGCTGCCGGAATGGACGGACATCTGGGGAAACCCCTGGACATCGCAGCTGTGCTGGATACCCTGGCCGCTTTATTCGGCAAAGGGAAATAAGAATATCTTTTGTCAATGAAGTCAAGAATAGTGGAAATTTTCATAGACTGCTCTCCCCTATCACAAGCCTAACGTTTCAAGTGCCTGTAAAATTTCCTGCACCTTGGCACGAGGGGCGCGGATAAAATGGGCGGCGATCACCTCTTCGGTGATAGAAATACTGGTGGATTGCATGGCGGCAACGATACTGCGTACAGCTTGCATCTGGTCAACCAACGCGGAGGGCCATGACAACCTGGAAGCTGAAACTATACCTATCTCCGGCGCAGCAACCGTGGGAATATCAAAAGCCGCTTGTTCGATGTTCCGCTCCGCCTTGGATTTTATTTGATATTCCGGGCGCAGCCAGCGGATTGTGCCCTGTTTTTCCTCTTCCGCGCGTTCTGCGTTCAGGGTCACAAGACGTTGCACAATCTCCTCATCCGGCAGATCGACGGGCCAGCCGTAGGATTCGGCCACAGCGGCGTCCAGTTCATCGTGCAGTTGGTGCAAAACGGCAACAAGGCCCTGCTCGTGGGTGGCCTTTTCTTTGGCCGTGAATTCCCGGCCTTCGCGCAAGGCTTCCAGCACATTATACATGCCGGTCATGGTCAAATCAGGATACAGGGTCTGCCGGTCTTTCCGGTGCTTGTCCAGCCGCTCCCCCAAATTGCGGATACGTGCATGCTGTTTGGGCGTTGCATCGGGAAAAGGGAAAGGGGCGAAGCATAGAGTATTGTTGTAGGTAGGGTCGTGTCCCACTCCATGATATGCCCCGACTGTCAACGACCACAACACATGAATACGGCTGGACAAAACACCCAAATAATACGCATCGTCAAAAGCGACAGCCATAAGGCGACTGTCAGGAATGATTGCGGCATCCAGAAAAATAAAGAAGCGATGTTTGGACACACGTACAGTGGCAATATAGCGGGGCAGACCAGCCAGGGCGGGGCGGAGATCTTTGCGTGGTTCGCCAAAAATCCACCAATTATCGCGGTAGCCGGCTCGGTTATTTTGATCTCGCTCTGGCTTCACTCTAGTATAAATCCATTGATACACTTCGGGATATTTGTCCCGCACTTCCGCTGCTGTCACCCCGAACAAATCAATCACCAGCACGCCGCGCAACCCATTGACTATATCTCTGCCGTTTCGATACGGCCTTATGTGTCGTTTCAAGCCGGGGATGCGTCCCAGACCTAAAGTAACAGCTTGTTCCGGTGATACAATAAAGCCGGCGCCGTGCAGTTTCATGCCTTGACAGCTCAATGAATCATTGGCTTTAAGCGCGATTAATTTTGTTACGTCAGCCCCCTGGCGCAAATCTGCATGGATTTTGCCCATATTCTCCGCAAGGACGACAAAGCGCTCCCGCCCGTCCGTTTCTCTCTCTTCAGCAACAGAGGCAAGTACACCTTCCCCCGTTCCTTTCTCCCCTACGGTCATGGCGATACGCACGGCCGCGCCGTCTGAAGCGTCCACCCATGGATGATCCGGCACAGCAAAAGCCAAATGGAGCGGTTTAGCATCTTCAAAATGTAGGGCAAGCACTCGGCGATTCAATATCTGGGTAATACTGTTGGTGGTGATGAAGCCGAAGCGTTTGACCTTGCCCATGCGCGTCAATTCCGCCGCTTTGTGCCACCAGTACATGACAAAATCGCAGGATTCCGGCAGTTCCACATAGGTTTTACTCAGCGCAGTAAAATAGCCGCCACCGAGTATTTTTCTCTTGATCCCTCCCCCAATAAAGGGGGGATTGCCCACAATAAAATCCGCCTTGGGCCATTCCGCCGCCGCAACCCCTTCATAGACCTTATCCACAACTGTGGCGCTTTCATCCGGAATCTGTCTGCCTGTGGTAGGGTCTGTTTTATAGGTTTCACCGTCCCAGCGGGTGATTGGCTTGCCGTTCTTGTCCGTTGCGTATTTCCAGCTTTTCCAGGCAATCAGCGCGTCTTTGCATTGGATATTGTCAAATTTCTTGATTACTGGTTCCGGCGGGCTGACATTGCCGTGGGTGCGGAAATGCCATTGCAGGTAGCCAATCCATAAAACCATTTCCGCGATATGAGCGGCGCGAGGATTGACTTCCAGACCCAGAAACTGGTGCGGATCGACCTGCAAGAGGCTTTGCTGACTTCTCCCATAAGTCGCCAGCGTTTGCAGCACTTCGCCTTCCAGGCGCTTCATGTGTTCCAGGGTCACATAGAGAAAGTTGCCGGAGCCGCAGGCCGGGTCCAGCACGCGGATTTTCAGCAGGCGTTTGTGGAAGTCATCAATGGTTTTCCAGGCATCCTTTTCCTTACCCTGGCTGAAAAGCAGGCTGGCCGCCGCCTGCACATTGTCCCATTCCTTACGCAAGGGCTGCATGATTGTGGGAATGACCAACCGCTCCACATAAGCACGGGGCGTATAGTGTGCTCCCAGTTTGTGCCGTTCTTTGGGGTTCAGTGCGCGTTCCAGCAGAGTACCGAAAATGGCCGGTTCCACTTCCCCCCAGTCCGCTCTGGCCGCTTCCAGCAGGATGCCTATTTGGGCCTTTGTCAGCGGCAAAACTTCCGGATTGGCAAAGATATTGCCATTGAAACGCAGGAGTTTTTTCCCCAAAGCCACGGACACGGCGCCATTGCTCATGGCAATCCATAAATCCCTAACAAAATGTTCGTACAGTCCCGGCTCCAGAACGGCTTTTTGGAGAATATCTGTAAAGCTGTTCGCCGGAATCAGGCTCGCATCTTCGGCGAACATGGTAAAAATACAGCGCATAAGAAACTGCGACGCCTTTTCCGGGCTGTGGCCGTCCGCTTCAAGCAAGCGGGCCAATTCCGCCAGATGCGCGGCCACTTCTTCGGTAACGCGGGCGGAACGGCGGGCTGGATCAAGGGAAAGAGGGTCATTCCAGATAGCTTGGAACAGGGCGCGGACTTCTGTTTTTTCCAGGTCATCCAGCTTGATGCGGTAATTGCGGGCGTCGGGAAAGTGCAGGTACACGCCGCCGGTACAAGTGAACTCCGTATAAATATCGAAGCAAAAGCCCACATCGGCGACGATCAAGAAAGGCGGACGGCCTTCGGCGGCGGGCAGGCAGCGGGTATAATTTTCCGCCTGCCGCTTGGCCCTTTGCATGGCGTCTTCCCACTGACGGGTGCCGCGTTTGACGGCAGCAGAGGCGGTCAGACCCGGCAAGGCGAGGGGAGCGGTCTTGTCCTGCCCCTGTTTGGATTCCAGCACAAAGCAGCTTTTGCGATACAGATCCAGGCGTTTCAGCTCGTCTGAACCATCTCCGCGCGGGATATAGACTTTACGCTCAAAGGAATAGGTGTTTTCTTCATTGATCGGCTTTGAGGGATCGGGTCGAGGCAGATCCAGGGAATCGCACAATTCCGCCAGAAAAAGCT
Source organism: Desulfovibrio sp. (assembly GCA_031260965.1). Classification (GTDB taxonomy): domain Bacteria; phylum Desulfobacterota; class Desulfovibrionia; order Desulfovibrionales; family Desulfovibrionaceae; genus Frigididesulfovibrio. Next base: position 7,034 of record JAISKK010000118.1, read on the forward strand.
GGAAATTGGCTTGCTCTGAACCGCCGGACATCTTCCAGCGCTGGATGAAATCAGCAATATGACTGCCCATGATTCCTAATGTATTTTTTATAATGACAAATTTAATTCATTGTATATGAAAATACTGGAAAAGCAAAATATCTATAACCTCAGTGTGGAACACAAAACATATGTCCTGAGAAAAGTAATCTTCAAGGATGACGCCGGATTTTTTTCTGTGCCTTTTGCACCAGCTCGTTCAGCGGTCCGAGCAGGAAGGGGGCGAAACGCCGGGCGCAGATCAGATAGAAAAGGGCGAAGGCAGAAGCGGAGGCAAGGACGCGCAGGGCCGCTCCGCTGACGGTTTCGGAAGGGCAGAAGGCGTCCAGGCAGAAAATCGCGCCCAGAGAGGCGCAGGCCGCCGGCAGAGAACAGGCCAGAGCCGTCAGAGACTGCCCCAATACCCCTCGGGAAAGGTCCGTTTCCGCGTCCATAAGGCTTATGCCGACTTTGCCGCGCAACCGTCGGCAGAGCAGGCAGGCGTAGAGAATGCCCCCCAAAACTCCGGACGCCGCCACCCCGGCCGCGCCCGCCTTTTGCGCGCCCAAAAGGTAGACGGGCAGGACGAGCAGAGTGACCAGACTGCCGATCAGGGCCGGGCTTAAGGTGTCGCGGTGCGCGTAAAAGGCGCGGCCGACGATTTGCTGCAGGGCCAGGGCGGGCACAGCGATCAGCATGATGCACAGAAGCAGGCCGGATTGAGTGGCGTCGGCGGCTGAGAAACTGCCCTGCCGGAAGATCAGGCGCATTATCACCCAGGCTGCCGTTTGCATCCAGATAGTCAGAGGAACGGCCACAAGCAGGATATTTCCGGCCGCTGCGCGCAGGGAACGGGCGAATTTTTCCCGGTCTCCGCTTGCGGCCAGAGCGGCCAGGAAGGGGTAGGCGGCCAGCCCTCCGGCCTGGGCCACGACACCCACGGGAACCATCATGATACGCCGCGCGTAATTTAAAAGGCTTACACCGCCTTCCCCGGCCAAAGATCCGAAAATGCGCACGAACTGTTCATCCAGGGCCACGATGCTCTGGCCGAGCATCAGGGGCAGGGCCAGAAAGAGGAGTTCTTTAAGACGCGGATGAACCAGACAGGGCTTGAACAGAAGCCCGCCGGCCCGGACCGCCAGCACGGGGAGGAGAAGTCCGCCGCAGAAGGCTCCTGCCAGAACTCCCCAGCAAAAACCCTCCATGCCCCGTTCCGGGGAAAGGTAGCAAAAGACGAGGCCGCCCGTGATGATGCAGAGGTTGTAAACAAGCGGGCTCAAGGCCGGGATGGTGAACTGGCGGCGGTAATAGAGAAGGGCCGTGAAACAGGCGCCGGGCAGAAAACAGGCTTGGGCGGGCAGGATGATGCGCAGAAAAGAGGTCAGTCTGGCCGTTGCCTCGGGAGAGAATCCGGGCGCGACCAGGGGGGCGAGGAGAGGGGCTGCGGCCCAGGCCGCGCCGGTCAGCACGGTGATGCCGAGGGCTGCCCAGCAGACAGCGGCGGAAAAAAAATTTTGCGCCCCTTCCTGTCCGTCCTCGGCATGGGCCAGAGAGAGCAGAGGAACCAGGGTGATGGAGAAATAGCCCCCCGCCATGAGGTAGTTGAGAAAATCCGGAACGACGAAAGCGGCAAAATAAATATCCGCTTCCGGTCCGGCCCCGAAATAGTAGGAAATTATTTTGTCACGCACCAGACCGAGAATGCGGGAGAGAAAAACGCCCAGGCCGAGGGCCAGGGCCGCGAGGCCGACGCTGTGCGTACGTGTGAGAAATGCCAAGCGCCCTCCCTTTCGTGTGCGACGCCCTTATATAATATGCCGTCCCCGGTCACAATCCCATTCTTGACAGGTCCCTTCGCAAATGGCAACAAACGAGGAAGGGGACGAAAGGATACAGTTATGGAAAACGCGGCATACACTCTGGATCCGCTTATTGCGCCGCCCGGCGCGTCTATTGTTATCATAGGCATGGCCGGGGCGGGCAAAACGACCATAGGCCGGGAGCTGGCCCAACTGATCGGCAAACCGCAACTGGATACGGACTGTATCATAGAGGCCTACTACGGCACGGATTTGCAGACTATCTCCGCGAGTATGAGCAAGGAGGCTTTTCTGGATATGGAGAGCGCGGTCATCTGCCGCCTCAGGCTCCAGGACTGCGTAATTTCCACTGGCGGCAGCGTCGTTTATCGTGAAGAGTCCATCCGGCGTTTGAAAAAGCTCGGTCCGGTAATTTACCTCAAGGTGGACCTGCCTGTGATTATTGAGCGCATAGCCAGAAAACCGGAGCGGGGGCTGGCCATCAGCCCCGGTCAGACCGTGGAAGATCTTTACAATGAACGGGCCGCTCTTTACAGTGCCGTTGCGGACATCACCGTGGACGGAGGGGATGCGCCGGCCTTATTTTACGCTTCTGAAATGGCGCGACGCCTTTCCCTTCAGTCGCCCTAAAAGGACAGGAAAAACATATGCGTGCGAGTGATCTGTTTACCGCCCTGCTCGAAGAAAGTCTGCTGGAACTGGGACTTGAAAAGCCCGACAAGTCCGTCATTGAACCGCCCAGGGAGAAAAAATTCGGAGATTTGGCCGCGAACTGGGCATTGCTGCTGTCCAAGGAGTCGGGGGAAACGCCGCGCCGTCTGGCCGAGAAACTGGCTGCGGACCTGCGCGGATCTTCCCCGCATATCGCCAGCGTGGAAGTAGCCGGACCCGGTTTCATCAACGTCGCCTTCGCCCCTTCTTTCTGGCTGGAGCGCATTCCTGAGGTGGAAGCTGCGGGGGCATCCTTCGGGTCCTCGCAAATCGGCAAGGGACTTAAGGCTCAGGTGGAATTTGTTTCCGCCAACCCGACCGGACCTCTGCATATCGGGCATGGCCGGGGCGCGGCCCTGGGCGACAGCCTGGCCCGTATCCTGCGCTTTGCCGGTTTTGCAGTGGAGACAGAATATTACATCAATGACGCGGGTCGGCAGATGCAGACCCTGGGACGTTCCATATTCCTGCGGCTGCTGGAGCTTGCTGGTAAAGGGAGGGAGGATTTTCCGCAAGACTGCTACCAGGGTGATTATATAAGCGATATAGCCGGGCAGATGCTGAAGGAGGATCCGGGACTGCCCTCGCTGCCCGAGGCCGAAGCCCTGGATCGCTGCCGCCGCTACGGAGTTGAGGTCATTTTCGCCGGTATCAGGAAAGATTTGCTGGATTTTAATGTTCATTACGATGTCTGGTTTTCCGAACTCGATTTGCTGAAAAAGGGAGAGGTGGACAAAGCCCTCGCGGATCTGCGGGACGGAGGTTTTACTTATGAAAAGGACGGCGCCCTCTGGTTCCGGACGACGGGCCTGGGCGATGACCTGGACCGGGTGCTCAGGAAATCCGACGGCAGCCTGACCTATTTCGCCTCCGACATCGCCTATCACGCGAACAAGTACCGGCGCGGATTTTCCTCAATCACCGATGTCTGGGGCGCGGACCACCACGGTTATATAGGGCGCATGCGCGCGGCTGTGGCCGCCCTGGGACAGAAACCGGAAAGTTTCAGCGTGCTGCTTGTGCAGTTGGTCAACCTGCTGCGCGATGGCGCGCAGATCGCCATGTCCACGCGGGCCGGAACCTTCGAGACCCTGGCCGATGTGGTGCAGGAGGCAGGCGCGGACGCCGCCCGTTTCATGTTCCTCTCGCGCAAGAGCGACAGCAAGCTGGACTTTGACCTCGCTCTGGTCCGGCAGCGAAGCATGGAAAATCCGGTTTATTATGTGCAGTACGCCCACGCCAGGATTCAGGCTGTGCGGCGCAGAGCGGCGGAGCGCGGCATCAGCCTTGAACGGCCGGGCGATTTGAGCCTTCTGGTTCTGGAGGAGGAGCTTGACCTTCTGCGTATGCTGGAACGTTTCCCCGCAGTGGCCGCGGACGCGGCCCGGGCCAAAGCGCCGCACTTTGTCAGCGCCTGGCTTATGGAACTTGCGGGTCTGCTGCACCACTATTATGCCGGACATCAGGTGCTGGGCGCGGATTCCGAGGATTTGCGCGACGCCCGCCTGCGGCTTCTGGGTGTAGTGGGGATTGGCCTGGCCAACGGGCTGGGTCTGCTTGGCGTATCCGCTCCTGACGAGATGTAGCAGAGCTTTAAGAGGAGATTCGGCAATGGTGCAATGCAGTCAGGGCGCAATGTAATATGGAAAGCCTTCCGCTGGGCAGCGTAGGACCGCGCAGCTTCACCTTCAGCCTGCGCCTGGGATCTCTGCTCGGGGGCTTATTGCTGTTAACTTTGAGTTTTGGGGCGGTTTTTTTTCTGGGGGTCGTCATCGGACGCGGCTATGCCCCGGAGGCAGGTATCCCGGAATTGGCCCGGCTCATGCCCGCGCCGTCGCCTTCCAGCGCTCCCAGGGTCATAGCCCCGGCTGAAGAGGAGGGCAAAGGGGAAAAGCGCGGGGAGAGCGCGGCAAAACCCCTGCCCGCCATTGCTGAAGAAATCCCGGAGCAGGCCATCACCCGCGCGGATCTTGATTATCGGGAACACTTGAAAAAAAATCCCCCCCCCTCCCCCCCCCGCGCAAACGACAAAGGCGCGAAGGCGGAGAGCAAAGCCGGCCCCACGCCCGCCAAAGCTCCCGTTTCCAAAAATCAGGACAAGGCGACATCCCCCCCAGGCGGGTCGAAAAGCGCAGAGGTTTTGAGCGGGAAAAGCTCCGAGGGCGCAGTCTTTAATTATGTTTATCAGGCCGGTTCCTACAAGAATGAGGCCGCCTGCGAAAAATTCACACAGAAGCTGCGCGCCGCCGGCTTTAAGGCGCGGACTGCGCAAAGCGCATCCGGGAGCGAGATCTGGTTCCGTACCCTGATCGATTTCACAGGTCGGCCTGACGATACAAATGCCCTGCGTGAGCGGCTGAAGGCGCATGGGGTGCCGCGCGCCCTGCTGTACAGCAAGACCCCGGCGCGTTGAAAAAAGAGGCGCCGATCTCAGGCGTAAAATACTTTATGATGCCCTGATCCCCGGCACATGGTGGAGCAGGGCGGAAGGAAAGTCCGTCCGCATTTCCCTGACGATGCGCGCTTCATCCGCGTCCGGAAGGGGGAGCAGGCGGATATAGACGCGCCGTGTCGCGGCTTCGGCGGAGTCCAGGGAACTGAGAACGGAAACTATGCGCGCTCCGCTCTGGCGCAGGGCTTCCATCACAACGGGCAGTTTACCTTCCCCGACCGGGAGATCAAAGGCCAGTTGCATGCCGCCCATAGCCACCCCGGTTATGGAGACCAGCACGCGAAAGATGTCGCTTTGCGTGATGATGCCGATGATTTTGTTCTCCTCGTCCACCACGGGCATGCCGCCGAATTTCCCCGCGATCATCTTGACGGCCAGGCTTTCCACGGATTCTTCTTTGTGCGCGCAGACCGGGTTGCGGCTCATTATGTCCTGAACGGCCAACTCGCCGAGCAGATAGTAGAGCTCGTGCATGTCCAGGGTAGTGGCCTTGGAGGGGGAGGCTTCCTTTATATCCCGGTCGGAGACGATGCCTACCACATGACCCGCCTCATCCACCACGGGCAGACGTTGAATTTTGTTGTCTTTCATAATTCGGGAGGCCTTCATTACCGAGGTTCCAGGATTTATGCTGATTACTTTTTTTGTCATCCATTCTTCGACGAGCATGACTTCCTCCGGGATGTTGGCGAATTGATCGAAATTTCTTTTTCAACCCATTCGGATTCTATCCATAATTTAGTGATATTTTCAATTCTCTTTTTGGCGACTGCAATATATTCCTGTTCACGCTCAATGCCGATAAACCTGCGCCCCAGTTTTTTGGCTACAGCTCCGGTTGTTCCTGTCCCAAAAAAGGGGTCAAGCACCAGGTCATTTTTATTGGTCGTAGATAAAATTACCCGTTTCAGTAATTCTTCCGGTTTTTGTGTCGAATGCGCTTTTTTACCATCAGCGCCCTTAATCCTTTCCTCTCCAATACAAAGGCCAATTGGCCAAACGGAAGTCATTTGCTTTCCGTCATTGTATTTTTTCATGATCTTGTGATTAAATGTGTATTTCTTACAGCTTTCACTTTTTGAGCACCAAATCAGGGTTTCTGTCGCATTTGTAAAACGTGTTCCTAAAAAATTAGGCATAGGATTGGTTTTGTACCAGGTAACATCGTTGAGAATCCAAAAACCGAGGTTCAGCATAATATTGCCAACCCGGAAAATATTATGATAAGAGCCTATTACCCAAATGGATCCTGTTGGTTTTAATATTCTGCGGCATTCTGTAAGCCATGCGATACAAAAATCATCATAATCTGTAAATGAACCAAATTTGTCCCACTGGTCATCAACACCATCGACTTTTGTGTTATTTGGTCTGTATAAATCATTTTTGAGTTGCATGTTATACGGTGGATCGGCAAAAATTAGATCTATTGAATCATTGGGGACAGTTTTTAATTTTTCTATACAATCACCATAAATTATTGTGTTTCCCTGTATGCTTTTAATATCCTCCATTAGTAAAATTTTATCGTGGCATAGTAGCGGTTGTTCTTGCTGTGGCACAGCAATTTTTGAGTACAAAGCAGTATCTGGCCTCATCTGTAGTTGTTTTATGGCCATGATATTGTTTGGTATATCCTTTATATTGTGTCTTGCAATTTAACTGGTATCTCGGCAGTAAAATATGTATGCTAATCTAGGCGAGTACACTGTCAACAGGCTTGTAGTGTTTCATCAAGTTAAATGCCTGGGCTACAGGCTCAAAAGTGATGACGCCCTTGTACATGTTCAGGCCCATTTTTAACGCCTGATTTTCTTTACAAGCTTTTTCCACGCCCTTATTTGCCAGCAGCAAGCCGTAGCGTACGGTAGCGTTGTTCAGGGCAAAGGTCGAAGTACGCGCATAGGCGCCAGGCATGTTTGCCACACAATAGTGAATCATATTGTCCACTACATATGTCGGTGCAGAATGGGTTGTGGGATGGGAAGTCTCAAAACATCCACCCTGGTCAATGGCGACATCCACAAGTACAGAGCCGGGTTTCATCAGTTTAAGGTGTTCTTTTTTGATCATTTTGGGCGCGACAGCACCGGGAATAAGGACAGCACCTATAACAATATCCGCTGTTTTCAGGCAGCTTTCAAGATTTACGGAATCGCTGTACAGCGCAGCAACATTTGCCGGCATGATTTCATCAAGGTATGCAAGGCGAAGCAAATTAACGTCCAGTATGGTTACTTTCGCTCCAAGACCGGCAGCTACAACCGCAGCATTGGCGCCCACAACGCCGCCGCCGACCACCAACACATCGGCAGGGGCGACACCCGTCACGCCCATCGGCAAAAGTCCGCGGCCACCCTGGGGTTTGGCGATGTAAAAGGCCCCCATCAGGCTGGCCATGCGTCCGGCAACCTCACTCATGGGTTTGAGCAGAGGCAAGGAATTCCCCTCTTCCACGGTTTCATATGCGAGGGCTACAATTTTGCGATCCATGCAGGCCATTGTCAGCGGCTCGTCAGCCGCAAAATGGAAATAGGTATATAGAAGCTGGTCAGCGCGCATAAGTGGATATTCTTCTGCCAAAGGCTCTTTCACTTTTACAATCATATCAGCGGCAGCCCATACTTCCGCGGCAGTCTGAATAATTTCGGCGCCGGCTGCGATGTACTCGGCATTGTCAATGGCAGAGCCAAGACCGGCGTCTTTTTCAATAAACACATCATGACCGGCAGCTTTGTATGTGCTGACAGCGTTTGGGGTTAAACCGACACGGTTTTCATTGTTTTTTATTTCTTTAGGGCAACCGATTCTCATTACAGACTCCTCTACGACACCGTGTTGAATACTGAAATAAACCGCGCAGGGCAGCCTGTTGAATAGTCAGTCGGCACTTGATTATATTAGCGTTATCAAAACCGGCAGGCAAGCCAAAAATCGCCCCGGCCGCAAAAGGCTTGCCATGGCAAAATATTTGGCGTAATAGTCCCGCTTTACCAAGATTCGCTGTCAACCGCCCTGTGCTTTTTATTGGGCGCTTTTGTCGTCCATGAGGTTTTTATGGTCAAGGAAGAAGCTCTCGAAATTGATGGCGTGGTACAGGAAGCCTTGCCCAACGCCATGTTCCGGGTGGAACTGGAAAACGGTCACGAAGTGCTGGCCCATATTTCCGGGAAAATGCGCAAGTTCTATATCCGTATCCTGCCCGGCGACAAGGTCAAGGTTGAACTTTCTCCCTATGACCTTACACGCGGCAGAATCACCTACCGCATGAAATAGACCCGCAAATGGAAGATATCCACGAAGAATGTGGGGTTATCGGCCTTATTAATGTGGCGGAGGCTGCAAACTTTGCCGCTCTCGGTCTGCACGCTTTGCAGCACCGGGGGCAGGAATCGGCCGGGATTGTCTCCTGTCAGGCGGGGCAATTCCATCTAATCAAGGGCATGGGTCTGGTCTCTGCCGTTTTTTCCAAGGGCGAGACAGCCAATCTGCCCGGCGCGGCCGCCATCGGTCATGTGCGTTATTCCACGGCAGGCGGCAGCAATTTTGCCAATGCCCAGCCCCTGCTGGCCCGTTACACGGGCGGGGAAGCGGCTCTCGCCCATAACGGCAACCTGGCGCGCACGGCGCGTCTGCAGCGTGAACTCTGTACCGCCGGCGCCCTTTTCCAGACCACTACGGACAGTGAAATTTTTCTGCACCTGCTGGCCAGGGAACAGGCTGTCAGCGACGAGGACATCGCCCGTGTTTTCGCCCTGGCCGGGCCCGCCTTTGCCGTGGTTCTGCTGCTTGGCGACCGTCTGATCGCGGCCCGCGACCCCTACGGTTACCGTCCCCTGGTTCTGGGCCGCCTTGGACAGGGGCAGGTCGTGGCCTCCGAAACCTGCGCCTTTGATCAGATCGGGGCCGTCTATGAGCGTGAGATAGAACCGGGCGAGATGCTGGTTTTATCTGCGTCCGGCAGCCGTTCCCTGTCCTTTGCCGAAACCCTGCCCCGTCCCGCCCGCTGTCTGCTGGAGCTTATCTATTTTGCCCGTCCGGATTCCCTGGTCTTCGGCGAGTCGCCACATCTTTTCCGGCAGCGTAGCGGTCGGCTGCTGGCTGCCGAGCAGCCGACCCAGGCGGATATCGTTGTGCCCATTCCGGATTCCGGGATGAGCGCGGCCATGGGCTATGCCGCCGCCCTGCATCTGCCCTGGGAACGCGGGTTGATCCGCAACCACTATGTCGGACGCAGTTTCATATCCCCCGGGCAGGAAGCGCGGGCCGCAGCCGTGCGCATGAAAAACAACGTGGTGCGCGAAGTTGTAAAAGACAAACGGGTGGTTCTGGTTGACGATTCCCTGATCCGGGGCACTACCACCGCCGCCTTGGGCAATGAGCTGCGCCGGGCCGGAGCGCGCGAGGTGCATCTGCGTATCGCCTGCCCCCCCACGCGCTTTCCCTGTTCCTACGGGGTTGACTTCCCGCGTCATGAGGAGCTGATGGCCCATAATTACAGCCTGCCGGAAATCAGGGAAAGGTTGAATGTGGACAGCCTGGGCTACCTCTCTCTAAACGGCATGGTCGGACTTTTCGGCGATAAATCCGACACTTTCTGTACATCCTGCTGGAGCGGCGACTACCGGGTTCCGCCGGAATAAGGCCCGCGTCGTTTTTTCTTTGTGTAATTCCTCTATTTTCTCTGTTTAAATAAATACTTACACTTCAAAAGAGAATTTTATGCCGCCCCCGGCGGACTAAATCGCTCCCTGCCTGTTCATTCTCGGCAATTTGCCGATAAGGGGAGAGGAAAATTTATTTTAAAATCTATTGACTTTGAATATCATTTTCATTTAAACCCGAGGCGGATATAAATGCCTTGCGGAATTTAAACTCTTTTACTATAGTAACACAAATTTTAGAATCGTAACACTAAACTTAAGTTATCCTGGGAGACAGGAGGAGGTTGTCAATGAAACGGGTTGTTCTGCTGATTCTGACCTTGGCCTGCCTGGCGGGGAATCCCGCCGCCGGCCGCGCGGATGGAGTGGATCTCAAGGTCAAGGGCGAATGGGATTTCGCCTTCGGGTGGGCCTCCAACACCGGCTTTTCCAAAAGCCGCCACGGAGACGCCGCTCCGAGGAGCGAGGATCCGAACTACGCCGTGCAGCGTATGCGTACCCAGATTGATTTTATAATGTCGGAATACCTTTCCGGCGTTGTCATGTTTGAAATCGGTTCCATAACCTGGGGACGCGCCGAAGGCGGCGTCGGCACAAACTCCGGGGGCGCGATTAATGCCGACGGCGTCAACCTGAGCACCAAACGCGCCTATCTGGACTGGATCATTCCCGGAACGGAAATCCAGATGCGCATGGGCATCCAGGGCGTAGCCCTGCCCAGCACGCCCATGGGCACGCCGGTGCTGGATTCGGATGTGGCCGGCATCTCCATCGCCGCCCCCCTCACGGACTGGCTCAGCGCCAACTTCCTCTGGATGCGCCCCTACGACCAATACTGGGCGGACGACAATCCGCGCATGGATGAGACGGACATCTTCGGCATCTTCCTGCCCATGCAGTTCGAAGACCTCGGCCTCAAAGTCACCCCCTGGTTCCTCTATGGTCTGGCGGGCGCGGGATCCGGCATCTATGACTATCTTTTCCGGGGTGAACAGGATAATACAGTGGGCCGTGATTATGAGGACAGCGCAAGCTTGCCGCATTCCTCTGACGCCGGCAATGCGCGCAGCAGCGTTTTCTGGGCGGGCGCCCTGCTGGAGTTCGATCTTCTTGACCCCCTGGTCCTTAATGTCGAAGCCATTTACGGCAACCTGCGCCGCACCGACGTGAGCGGGCTGGGCGGGGACGAATTAAACATCTATGAAGGCGGCGGCACGCCCTGGCGCGTCGGCACAAGCGGCTGGTACATCGGGGCGACCCTGGATTATACCCTGGAACTTTGCGAAGGCCTGTCCATGACCCCCGGACTCTTCGGCTGGTGGTCCTCGGGTGACAATGACAGCGCCTGGCGCACCGGCAAACTCGGCCGTCTGCCCACCCTGAGCGTGTATAACGCGGGCTTCGCGCCGACCACCTTCGGCACCGCCGGCACCTACAGCATCGGCAGGGACAGTGTGATAAGCGGCACGGGCATCGGCAGTTGGGGCCTGGGCGTGAAACTCGCCGACATCACCAACCCCTTTGTCGAAGACCTCACCCACACCCTGCGCTTTGCCTGGTACCAGGGCACGAACAGCTCCAGCGGCGTGCGTGAAAACGGCGGCAGCATCTTCGGCTTTGCCGACAACGCCTTCTATCTCACGGACAAGGACCATGTTTTCGAAGTGAACTTTGACCATAGCTACCAGATTTACGAAAATCTGACGGCGATTGTGGAACTCGGCTGGCTGCGTCTTGCCGCTGACCGGGACACCTGGCAGGACGCGGGCGGTCCCGGCCGCAAAGGCGTGGACGATGCCTGGAAAGCCCAGTTGACCTTTAACTTCAGCTTCTGAAGCAGATTATTTTCTGGATGCCCCCTCCCGGCGCTTCACGGCGAAACGCGGTTTCGCCGTGCGCCTCCGGGGCGGGCGGCCTCTCACGAAGCCACCTGGAATTTTGTTTGGGTTGGTAACGGAGTTGTGAGGGGGAAATGCCTCCTCACAACTCCTCTTCTTTTTGCAGATGTGACGCGGACCAGTGCAGGGCGCCGTAAACGGCCTGTCCGAAACTTATGCAGCCGTCGCCGGGGGGCAGAAGGCGGTGCTCAAGAACCTCAAGTCCCAGCTTTTCAAGGCGGAGGCGCACTTCGGCGCTCAGGGTCAAATTCTGGAAACAGCCCCCGGACAAGCCCACATGCCCGATCCCGTGTTGGGTTGCGAGACGGGCGGCGCAAGCGGCCAGACCGGCGGCCAGACTGCGGTGGAAACGCCTGGCTACCAGGTATGGGGGCGCGGAAGCGCCCAGATCCTCATAAAGGGCGCGGAAAAGGGCATGGCTGTCGATGAGCAGCATCTCCCCGCCATTCCCCGCCGCGGGGTCCGGGCCGCAGGGGCAGGGGTAGAGAGAGCTTGCCTGTCCTGACGCCGTATACTGAACCTTTCCCTGCGCTTCCTCCAGAAGTATGGCCGCCTGACCTTCATAGCTTGTATCCAGGCAGAGCCCGAGCAGCGCGGAAACGGCGTCAAAAAGCCGCCCGCAACTGCTGCTTGCGCTGACATTGATCCGCGTTTGCAGCATTTCGGTGAGGATTTGCGCCTCCTGACCACGCTGCGGCAGCCAGGGGGGGCAGAATTGCCGCTCCGTCTCTTTCAGGAGTCCCAGACGCAACAACAGGGCATGGGCGATGCGCCAGGGAGAACGCGCGGCGGCGTCGCCGCCGGGCAGATCCAGAAGGGCGAGATGGGCAAGACGCCTGTGTACCGGACTGCTCCTGGTATCCAGATAGAGAATCTCCCCTCCCCAGAAAGTTTTGTCCGGACCGTAGCCGTGGCCGTCCAGGGCCATGACCAGGGCTTTGCCGGAAAAAGCATGTTCGCCGAGCACCGCGTGGGCATGGGCAAAATGGTGCTGCAAGGCAAGCAGGGGAATGGCGCGCTCTTTGGCAAAATCTTCGGTCGCCCGGCTGCTTTGGAAATCGGGATGCAGATCCCGCACCGCCAGCTCGGGTTCGACCTGCAAAAGCCCTTGCAGATGATCCCGCGCCTCAATGTGAAAGGCCGCCGCCCCCGGATGCTCCAGATCGCCGATATGCTGGCTGACGAAGGCCTCCGGGCCCTTGGTCAGACAGACGGTGTTTTTCAGGTCCGCGCCCGCGCCGAGCACGCAGGGGCAGGAAAAATCTTTTGGGGCGAAAGGCAGGGGCCTTGGCGCATAACCGCGCGCGCGCCGAAAAAAAAGAACTTCTCCCTCTTCCTTTCCCCGCGCAGGAACGCGCGCTTTGAGCACGGAATCGTCCACCCGGACGAGAATGTCCCGGTTATGTAAAAGGAAAACGTCGGCCAGACCGGAAAGGGCTGTCAGCGCCTCGCGGTTGCCGAGGCAAAGGGGCGCGCCCGGCTCGTTTCCGGAAGTCATGACCAGGACAGCCGGTCTGGAATGGTCGTTTGTTTGTCTCTGCGGCTCCGGGATTTCTGGACCTTGCCGCGCCTGGGCCGGTTCGCGCAGCAATCTTTTGAAATGTTCAAGGAGCAGAATATGCAGGGGCGTATAGGGGAGCATCAGTCCGACACTGCGGGTGTCCGGCGCGATCCGGCCGGAAAGCGGGGGCGCTTGTCCCCGTGGCCGCGCGCGCAAGGGGCAGATTACTATGGGCCGCTCCGGGGCGAGGAGCAGTTTTTTTTCCACCCGGCCGATACGGGCGATGCGTCCGGCCTCCCGGAGGTCGGCGGCCATAAGCGCCAGAGCTTTGTGCGGCCGCTGTTTGCGTTGGCGTAAAAGGGCGACGGCTTGGTCATTGCCGGCGTCGCAGACCAGATGAAATCCTCCCAGGCCTTTTACGGCGGCGATTTTGCCCTGCAAGAGCAGGCGGGCCAGGGTAAGAAGGGGGTCTTCCCCGGTTCCGGCCTCTTTTCCCGCTTCGTCTCCGGACTGGCCGGAATGCCTGGGATCGCTCAGCCGCAGACGCGGTCCGCAACGCGGGCAGGCATTGGGCTGGGCGTGAAAACGGCGGTCGCCGGGATTTTCGTATTCGGCGCGGCAGTCCGGGCAGAGAGGAAAGCAGGCCATGCTGGTGGCGGGCCGGTCGTAGGGAATGGAGCGGATGATGCTGTAACGCGGTCCGCAGGCCGTGCAGTTGGTGAAAGGGTATGCGAAGCGCCGGTTCGCGGGGTCGAGGATCTCGGCAAAGCAGTCCGGGCAGGTGCTGATGTCCGGACTGACCAGGACAGAATGGCCCTTGCCGCCTGGGCTGCTCCTGTCACTGCCCCCTGCGCTGCTCAGGATGACGAAGGCGTCTTCCGCCGTCCGGGGGGGGATTTCTTCGCCGCACAGGGAAGCGAGTCTGGCCAGAGGAGGGATTTCCTTTTCCAGACGCAGGGCAAAAGCCTCCAGGGCTTCGGACTTTCCCTGTACCTCTATGCGTACGCCTTCCGGCTCGTTGCGCACAAAACCCGTGAGCCGGGCGGACCTGGCCAGGCGGAAAACAAAGGGACGGAAACCGACGCCCTGCACCTGACCCCGGGCGATGAACCGCATGCGGCGCGTTCTAAAAGGTCCGCGCCCCATCTTCCGTAACCAGAACCATATACTCCCAGCGCACGCCGTGCCGGCCGGGGCGGTACAGACCCGGCTCCACAGTGATTACCATGCCGGGACGCAAAATCTGCTCCGAGCTTGATCCGAGGCTCGGGGCTTCGTGCGTTTGCAGGCCGATGCCGTGCCCCAGGCCGTGCGTGAAAAGATCCGCCACACCCCTGTCCTCCAGAAAAGCGCGGGCGACCCGGTAAACATCGGCTGCGGCCATGCCGGGACGCAGCATGGCTATGGCCTTTCCCTGCGCTTCCTGCACCATCTCCAGATCGGATGTGAAGAGCGGGTCGGCTTTTTCGCCTACCCAGAAAGTGCGGGTCTGATCCGAGCAATAGCCGTCCAGACGGCAGCCGGTGTCCACAAGCAGACAGCATCCGTCCACAAGGGAGTCCGGACCGGGCCGGGCATGGGGCAGGGCGGCGTTGCCGTTCACGCCCACTATGCTTGGAAAGGCCATCTCCTCCGCTCCGTGTTCGCGGAAGAATTTTTCTATGTCCCAGGCGATATCACTTTCACTGCGCCCCGGCGTCAATACCTCCGGCAGCCAGTTCATCAGTCTGTGATTGAGGCGGCAGGATTTTTCCAGACAATCTGTTTCGTCGGCGCTTTTGATCATCCGCAGAGACTCCACGAGCCCGTCCGCCTTTACCAGACGCAAATTCGCGCCGAGCTTTTCAAAAGCGGCCAGACTTATGTGGGCGGCTTCAAAACCGATGTTTCCCTGCACCCGGTCCCGGAGCAGGGCGTTAATTTGTTCCAGCCCTTTGCTTTGATAAATGAATATGCAATCCTTGTCCCAGAGACGGGCGGCGGCTTCGGCGAATCTGGGGTCGGTGCAGAGCAGATCCCGATCCGCGGCCATAATGACCAGATAGCCCGCGCTTTCGTCAATCTGCGTGTCATGCAGTTCAAAACCGCTCAAATAATAGCGGTTGGCGTCAAGGCTGACCAGCAGGGCGGCGAGCCCGTCCCGGCGCAGAAGGGCTTTAAGGCGTTCCCGCCTTTCCCCGAAAATATCGGCGGCCATCAGAACCCCCCCATCCATTTTATAAGGGCCAGACAGATTGCGGCGTATAATCCGGCGGCGGCGTCGTCAAGCATGACGCCCAGGCCCCCGCTAAGGGATTCAAGCCTGCGGATCGGCCAGGGTTTGCTGATGTCGAAAATCCGGAAAAGGATGAAAGCCGCCCCGTATCCGGTCAGGGACAGGGCGGAAAAAGGCAGCAGGGTCAGCCATTGCCCGAGGAGTTCGTCGATTACCACCTCCGGCGGGTCTTTGCGTCCCAGGATGATTTCCGCGCGGGTGGCGACCGGGACACCGCAGATGAGTATGGCGCACAAAAAGAGCAGACGCCCGCAAAAGCCCAGAGGCATAAAAAGGAAAGGGGCGAGCAGGATGGCGGCAAAGGAAGCGCAGGTCCCCGGCATGACCCCGCTTTTACCGGCAATCCAGAGGCGGGCGACGCCAAGGATTAAAGATTCAGAGATTAACATTGCAAATATATATCTGCTCTGCAAGGGTCTGCCTGCAAACACTTGCCGCGAGATTGGAGCAGGCGGGCTTTTGCCTGCCGTAAGCGACAATCACAGGCGTAAAATGCCATGGGCACGTCGCTTTTCGCGGGGTCACGCCTTATTCGGCGGGGCGCAGAGCCCCGGCCAGCAGCGCTTCGCTCTGCACCAGTTTTTCCGCGACCTTTTTGCTGTCAACGACATAAGAGCCGTTGCTCACGCGCTCTTTCAGACCGTCCACCTTCTCCTGGCGTATCTCCGGGGCGTTCCCGGCTTCCGTATAGGCCAGAGTGTGCAGGCGGGCGGCCTGGGACAGGCTGACGCGATCTCCGCCCGGTGTGGACGCGACCGGCGCCGGCGCGCCGGATTTCGCGTCCCCGATCCGCGCGGAGTCCTTGGCGGAGTCCAGTTGAGCCCGGTAAGGCTCAATGTTTTTGAGCAGCGAATTCTGTATTTCCATAGGTCATCTCCTGAAGGGCCGGGTCCCGGCAAGCGCGCAAGAGCTACCGGAAATCACGGGCGGAGCGGGCAATCCCGTCCCGTCCGGGCTGCATATTATGCGCAACCGACCGCTTTTACAACATGGTTGCATCCACAGTTTTCAAGGTTACATCCCACAGGCGGCCCATGACCGCCTGTTTTTCTCCCGGAGCAAGCTCCAATTCATCGCCTTCCGCTCCGGGTCTGAATATTTTGAAATCCATATCGTCAGGCGGATAGCGAAAAACAAGTTCCTCGCCCAACTCGGCGCTCAAGCGCCCCCGGACTTCCTGGACAACGGCGTTTTCGCTGCCTGAGAAAATCAGGTTTTCCATGATTTCGCGCGCGACGCGTTCGATCATTGTCCGCCTTTTGGCTTTGCGGGTCGCGCTGTCCACAGATCCTTCCCGGCCCGTGAGCCGGTCGTATCTGGCCAGACGCCTGGCCGCCACAAGTTGTCTGCTGTATCGTAACAGCATCCGGCGCGTATAAAACGTGTCAGTATCCATCGCACACTCTCCCGTAAACCCGTACATCATTCCCCGTAACTCGTTTATCGGCATAGTTTTATAGGTCTTTAGATCGGGAACAGGGGGGGGGCGGGGGAAATAGATTACAGCCGGCGGCCCCCTGCCGGCGCGCCGATTGCAGGCGGGCGGGGAAAATGGACCCGCGCTATTGTCAAAAGCCCCGGATTGAGGCAAAACCGTAAAAACAGGACATTTGCAGCGTCAGACCCCGGGTCGGACTTCAGACCTTCAGACCAGACGTCAGAAATGGAGAACCATGAACATCATAGCCACGGGAATAGCAGGGCTTGTCGTTGTCGAACTGAAAACACACAAAGACGGTCGGGGGTCCTTCACGGAAACCTGGCGGGCGGAATGGGGTAAAAAATTTAAGCTCGCCCGTCCTTTTGTGCAGGATAACCTGAGTATGTCCTCCGAAAGAGGCGTGTTGCGCGGGCTTCATTTCCAGCAAGCTCCGGCTGCGCAGGCCAAACTGGTCTGGGTAAGCAAAGGGGCCGTCTATGACGCTGCCGTGGACCTGCGCCGGGGTTCGCCCACTTACGGGCGCTGGCATGCTCTGGTTCTGAGCGAGGAGAACATGCTGCGCTTTTTCGTTCCGGAAGGCTTCGCCCACGGTTATATCACCCTGGAACCGGCAACGGAGTTCAATTACAAGGTTAATTCCTATTACAGTCCGGAGCATGAGGGCGGCATACGCTTCGATGATCCGGATCTCGGCATCGCCTGGCCCATATCCTCCCCCATCCTGGTGGAGCGGGACAGGCATCTGCCTCTGCTCAAGGATTTTTCCACGCCTTTTGTCTAGAGCACCTCTCCGAACCCTGACAGGGAGACCACCCGCAGGGGCAGATCCCTGCCGGAACTTTGCAGGGCCTGGCGCAGCGCCGTTTCCAGGCCGCCGCAGCAGGGAACTTCCATGCGTGTCGCGGTCAGGGAGCGAATGGAGTTGGCGCGGATAATCGCGCCCAGCTTTTCGCTGTAATCGATTCCGTCCAGCTTGGGACAGCCGATCAGGGTGATGCGGCCGCGCATGAAGTCGGCGTGAAAAGTCCCGCGCGCATAGGCGCAGCAATCTGCGCTGACCAGTAAATCCGCTTCGGCGAAATAGGGCGCGCTGACCGGCGCGAGCCGGATCTGCACCGGCCACTGCCGAAGTTCGCTTAAAGCGGGGCCGGGCCGGTGTGTTTTTGTATCTTTCCCCGCGAAAGGCGGAGCGAGGGGGAAGGGCGTGGAACCGGGGCAGGAGCAGGGGGCGGCGTGGGCCGCAGCTTTATCCCGGCTCCGCATATGGCGCTGAACCGCTTCCTCATCGTAGGGGGCGGCTTCGCGTTCCTCAAAGGCAATGGCCCCGGCCGGGCAGGCGGGCAGGCAGTTGCCCAAGCCGTCGCAGTAGTCGTCGCGCAAAAGCCGCGCCTTGCCTTTTATGATGCCGATGGCGCCCTCATGGCAGGCGGCGGCGCAGAGACCGCAGCCGTTGCATTTTTCCGCGTCGATTTTGATGATTTTGCGCAGCATGACGTTTTTTTCCTTACAAAATAATTTAAAATGATTTCCGGTATGCCCGGAGTATTTTACGCCCCGGCAGGATGAATTTGTTTAAACGCGGCGGATAAAAAAATCTGTTGTATTTACAACGCAACAATAAAAAAATAAGCTGCGGTCCATGAAAATTTACCCGCCCGCGTTATATGACTGTCCGCTTTTCACCGGCATTGCCGGGGAAGACCTGCACAGTCTGCTCGTCTGTCTGTCCGCGAACCGCAACAACTTTGCCAGGGAGAGCTTTGTTTTCCGGGCCGAGGAGAAGGTGGAATCCGTGGGGATTGTCCTTTCCGGGGGCGCGCATATTGTGCAGGAAGATTTCTGGGGTAACAGGACCATCCTGGCCCGTATCGAGGCGGGCGGACTTTTCGGGGAGGCTTTCGCCTGCGCGGGGCTGGAAAAACTTCCGCTCAGCGTTGTCGCCGCCGAAGCCTCGGAAATCATGCTTGTCAACTGCGGGCGCATTCTCTCCCCCTGCACGGCGGCCTGCTCCTTTCACGCCCTGCTGATCAAAAACATGATGCGCGTCCTTGCGCATAAAAATATTCTGCTTACACGTAAAATCGAGCATATAACCCGGCGCGGCACACGCGCGAAACTTCTGTCCTATCTTTCCGAACAGGCGACGCTGGCCGGATGCGCCGATTTTACGATCCCCTTCAGCCGTCAGGAACTGGCGGATTTTCTGGCCCTGGATCGCAGCGCCATGTCCAGTGAACTGGGCCGGATGCGGGATGAGGGGCTGTTGCGTTTCAGCCGTAACCGCTTTGAGCTTTTGCCGGGTAGTTGTGTACGTTGAAAAGCAAATCGGCGTTAAGCTTGCGGGTGAAGTTCGAGGTTTCGATGTTCCCAGGACGGATAAAAGCCGGGAGTCCTTCCCCAGGAAGCGCTTCCGGCTTTTTATATTTAAATTCCCCGCCATAAATATCCGCAAAGTTACAAAGGATCTTGACTGTTTTGTCGGTCTGGCCTATCAATAAAAGTGCCCGGCGGGGCACGCGCCGCTTCATGCAGTTGAAGCGGATTTTACTTTTTAACAAAAGTTGAGGCATAGGGTATGGAGGAAAAGAACAACTCTGCGGACAACCCGAACTGTCGTCCAAAATCCATAGCCGCGCTTATCCCTTTTTTTGCCGGACTGATCCTGGCCTTGGCTTTCGGGTGGCTGGTCTTCCCGGAACTTCTGTTCAGCCAGGAAGCGCAGCCATTCTTTTTCAGCCATCAAACGCATTTGAAAAAAGCCGGCGCCGTTTGCGCCGACTGTCACTCGTTGCGTTCGGACGGATCTTTTACGGGTATTCCCAACAACTCGACCTGTGCGTCCTGCCATGAGGGCATCCTTTCTCCCGAACCCGGACAAAAGGATTCCGTTGCCGCCAAGGCCGCCTATCAGGCCGAGAAAACCTTCGTCGAGGGATACCTGAAGCCGGGCAAGTCCGTGGACTGGAAAGTACACCAGCGGCAACCGGACAATGTCTTCTTCAGCCACCCCGCGCATTTTCAAAAATGTTTTACCTGCCACCTGACCATGAAGGGCAGGCTGAATTTCGGCACTCCTGAAAATCCGCGAAAACTCTGCGTGACCTGCCACCCCTCGATTGACGAACTGGAGAAGGGAAAGCCGGTTGAGCGGAATGTGCTTACAGGTTACAGCCGCACCACGCTCAAGATGTCGGGATGCGAGCACTGCCATGCCTATCCCGGACATTTTTTTGGTGACGGCAAGGGGCGGACCTTCGCCAACAACGCCTGCTTCACCTGCCATAAGTAAAGGGGTGCGAAATGGGATTTGACAGACGAACATTCATAAAATTTGCCGCCGGCGCGAGCGCCGGAATCATGGTTACCCCGCTTCCCTGGAAACTTCTGGATGATGTGGCGATATGGACCCAGAACTGGTCCTGGATTCCCTCTCCTCGGAAGGGTGAAACAACCTATACCAACGCCTTCAGCAAACTGGATCCCTTCGGCGTACCCATGAAGGTCCGCCGGGTGCGTAATATGCCCGTGCGTGTGCTGCCCCAGCCCGGGCATCCTCTGGGCGGCGGGCTTTCCGCGCTCAGTATCGCGGAAACGCAGCTGCTGTATAGTCCGAGTCGTCTGCAACGCCCCCAACTGCGCGGAGCGGACGGGAAATTCAAGGAAGTTTCCTGGCCCGAGGCCTCAAGAAAGTTCCAGGAAGAGCTTAGAAACGCCGGACAAAATATCGCCTTTATTTCCGGAGACGAAAACAGTTCGGTCACCGAGGTGTTGAGCGCTTTGGCCAACGCCCTCGGTTCCAATGATATTTATCTCATGCCCTCCGAAGCCCAGAGCGCTGCGAAAGCCGCGGAACTCATGGGCTTCAACGCCAGATTCGGTTATGATCTTGAGGGCAGCGATCATGTGCTGGCCATCGGGGCCAATATCCTTGAGAACTGGGGAACCGTGCTGCGCAACCGGCGCATATTCAAAAACTCCCATCCCCATTCTTTCCGCAATAAGGAAACGAACAAGGAGGACACGGCGAATACGGCCGCCCTTGTCTACGCCGGGCCTTTGCAAAACAACACCGCCGCCGTGGCCGAAAGCTGGCTGCCCATTTATCCGGGAACGGAAGGCGTCCTCGCCCTGGGGATAGCCAATTTGCTGATCGCTGCGGGCAAGACCGCCCCGGCGGCCGATTTCGACGCCTTCAAGGATTTTGTCGCCGCTTACGGTCCGGAGAAAACTGCGGAACTGACCGGGGTGGATCGCAAAAAGCTGGAGGCCGAGGTCGCGAAACTTCTGGCCGCTGAAAAGCCCCTGCTGATCATAGGCGCCGCTTCCGGAAGCGGCGCGGGCGCGGCGGCGCTTATTGCGGGAATGGCGGTCAACGCCCTGCTCGGGAACATCAACAGGCCCGGCGGGATTACCCTGTTGCCGAAAGCGGGCAAGATACTCAAGAACGCGGCGCCGCTTGCGGACATATACCGCAACGATCTCACGCAGTTTTTCGCCCGCAGGGAAAAGCCGGCCCTGCTTCTGATTCACGAGGCCAATCCCATTTACGCCCTGCCCAATCCGGAAGCCTGCAAAGCGGCCCTGAAGGCTGTGCCTTTCAAGGTTTCCTTCAGCACTTTTATGGATGAAACCTCCGCCCTCTGTGATTTGGTTCTTCCTCTGAGCATGGGGCTGGAGCGGGTTGATGATGCGGAAACTCCTTACGGAAGCGGAAAAATCAGCTATTGCATCTCCGCCATGGTCGCCAAACCCGGGGCGGGGGTGCTTAATACGGGCAATGTCATTTTGAGCGTGGCGCGCAGACTGGGCAAGGATCTGGGCTTTGAACTCTATGAAGACCTGCTCCGCGCCAAGGCCAGGCTTTATGAAAAAAGCAGTTTTGAGTCTCTGGCCGCGGGTTTCCCTGCGGAGAGCGACGAAAAAGTTGAAGCGGGCGCTTTCTCCTTCAAACCGGGGATCCTGGACAAGGCTTTCGCGCTTGAGGGGAACAAGGGCAAAGTTCGTCTGGCCGCCTATGTCCGGGCCAGTCTGGGCACGGCCAAGACGGGAATACCGCCTTACAGCAATAAAACCCTGCGCGCGGACGAACTGCGCGGCAACCTGATGTCCGTGCTGATCAACGGGGCAACGGCCGCGCGGAACAAACTGGCCGATGGAGACAAGGTTTTTCTGGAGGGTGGAGGCAAAAAGATTGCCGCGCGCGTGCGCGTTTTTGAGGGCATCATCAATGACGCGGCCGGGGTCTGTCTGGGCTTTGGTCACAGCGCCCTTGACGAATTCAGTCAGAACAAGGGCGCCAATGTCATGGAACTGGTGACGGCCGCGCCTGAACCTGAAACCGGCTTGAATTTCTGGTGCAAAGCCGGCGTGGACATCTACAAAGCATAAGGATGACGAGCCATGTCAGCTAATAAAGACTTCAACGTCAAGTGGGGAATGGCCATTGATCTTGACAAGTGTACCGGCTGCGGCGCGTGCATGATGGCTTGTCAGGCGGAGAACAATCTGGCCCCGGTTGCGGACGCTTCCAACAAGCAGCGCGTGATAAACTGGCTCGTGGTCTATGAAATGTCCAACAACAAGAGTTTTCCCGACCATGAAATAGCCTACCTGCCCAGACCCTGCCAGCAATGCGCGGAACAGCCCTGCACCACGGTTTGCCCGGTCGTGGCCACGGAGCGCAACGAGGAGGGCGGCATAGTCAGCCAGATTTATCCGCGTTGCATAGGTTGCCGCTATTGTATGGCTGCCTGCCCTTACCACGCCCGTTGTTTCAACTGGTTTGACCCGGTCTGGCCCAAAGGCATGGAGAAAGTTCTCACCCCCGATGTGTCCACGCGGCCGCGCGGGGTAGTGGAAAAATGCACTTTCTGCCACCACCGTTTCATGCAGGCCAAAGACAAGGTCCGGGCCGGAGGCGGCAACATTTATGTGCGCGGCGTGGACAACAAGCTGCATTGCGCGGTTCCCGAGGAAGACTACATCACCTCCTGCGCGGAGGCCTGCCCGAACGGGGCCATAGTTTTCGGCGATCTCAACAATCCCGATCACCAGGTGCACAAGCTGGTCACAGGCAACGCCAACGCCTTTCGTCTCCTGGAACGTCTGGGGACGGACACGGCCGTTTATTACATCAGCAGGCGGGAATGGGTCAGACGCCTCGGCGACAATTATCTGCCGGATGAAGAAACGCAGAAACCAAGGCAAATCCTGCCCAAAAGGCACTAAGGAGGGGAAGGCATGGAACAGAATTACACCCGTCCCGTTGACGCGGCCCTTTTCCCGGACGGCTGTGAACGCGGTCCCTTCTCCAAGTTTGCGATCTGGATGACGGCCCTGAGCGTTGTCGCGCTGATCGGCGTTTACGCGGCTTTTCTGGTCTTGAGCCAGGGTCTGGGCATGACCGCTCTGGACGACTACTTCGGCTTCGGTCTCTGGATCACTTTCGACCTCGGGGTGATCGCCCTCGGCGCGGGGGCCTTTTTCACGGGTTTTCTGCGCTATATTCTGAACATCGATCCCCTGAAAAACATCATCAACCTCGCGGTCATCATCGGCTTCATCTGTTATACGGGCGCGATGATCGTTCTGGTTCTGGACATTGGCCAGCCCCTGCGGGCCTGGTTCGGATACTGGCACGCCAATGTCCACTCTATGCTCACGGAAGTCATATTTTGCATAACCTGTTACTGCATTGTGCTGATAATAGAATATATCCCCCTTATCCTCGAGCAGAAGCAGATCAACCGTGTGCCCCTGCTCCACGCCCTGGCTCACAATCTGCATGTGGTCATGCCTCTTTTCGCGGGTATGGGCGCTTTCCTCTCCACCTTCCACCAGGGTTCCCTGGGGGGGATGTACGGGGTCCTGTTCGGTCGGCCCTACGCCTTCCGCGACGGCTTTTTCATCTGGCCCTGGACTTTCTTCCTCTTCGTCCTCTCCGCCGTGGCCTCCGGGCCGGGCCTGACCATGCTGATCGCCGCGCTCATGGAAAAAATGACCGGCCGCAAGCTGGTCTCCTATGACGTAAAGGCTCTGATGGGCAAAATTGCCGGGACCATGCTCCTGGTCTATATAGTATTCAAAATTCTGGATACCCTGGCCTGGATTTTCGGTCTGGCCCCGAGCGCGGGCTTGAGTTTCGGCGACTTTTTCCATGGCTGGATATACGGGAAATGGCTGCTTTTCGCGGAAATTTTCATCTGCGGGGTTCTGCCCTGCTGGATGCTGCTTTCCGCCAAAAGGCGCGCCAAGCCCTGTCTGCTGTACACGGCCGCCATTCTGAACTGCATCGGGGTGATCATCAACCGTTATGTGCAGACCGTGCAGACCCTGGCCATACCGTCCATGCCCTTTGACGCCTGGCAGACCTATGTCCCGAACTGGGTTGAATGGGCGCCCTGCGCCCTGGTGCTGGCCTATGGCGGGATACTGTTAAGCCTGTCTTACCGTTATCTGCCCGTCTTTCCGCAGGAAACGGAGCTGAACGGCATAAGGCCGGGCAGCAAGCCCAATGCCTGGGGGCTGTAGTATCAGAGT
>JAISKK010000159.1 GCA_031260965.1 Desulfovibrio sp.
AATGTGCCGCAGTTGAACAAAATCACCATTACCCCCGGTCAGCCGCCGCGCATTGCCCCCATAGCCCCGCAGGATCGGCGGGAGATCGGCCGCGGTCTGGCCTTTCTGGGCGGCAACGGCTCCGCCGCCGCCGCGCCGGAACCGGGTAATGACGCCGGAACGATGGCCACGAACAATCTGACCGCCAGTACGAATACTTTGCCGTCAACGTCCGCGTTGAATGATCTGGCTGTGGCGGACATGGCGACGCCTGCCATACCGTCGCTTGCGCCGACGATGGCCATGGTTTCTGGGACACTTGGAGTAGTAGGGGGTGGCAGCCATTTTGATGGTTTCAACTTTGGTTTTCAGATAGCCTTGAGTGGCGGCGCCATTTCCAACGGGACGGTCAGCGGCTCAAATGCGAATATTGTTCTCAATCTTTCCAATGGTAGCGGCACCTACTCAGCCGGCGGTGTCAGCACGCTCACGAATTACTCGGGAACATATTCCGTGCTTTCTTCTGCTTGGCCGTATTTCAATCTGGGAGCACCGGGTGGACCCTATTCGCCAGGAACCAGAACAGATCTGTTGGTAGTTCTTTCTGATACCAATGTCGGAACGAGCATCGGATTCGGTGACTTCGCACTTTATGAAGGAACAAATAATTATGGTCTGAGTGACCAGATTTTATCCGGCTCTGTGACAGGGCATAAGTAAAGCGGCCTTTGGAGCGGATCGGGTAATAGAGAGAAGCAGAAAAAAACATAAATTATGCGCGCACATATACTTCATACCAGGTGGACGGGAGACCTTAAATGTTGAAACACAAATACTTGTTGGCTCTGTTTGCCGCCATTCTTTATCTGTCGGCAGGGCAGTCCTCCGCGCCCGCCTTCGCCGCTTCCGACACCCCGGCGCTCGCGTCCGCGCGTGCCGAAGCCAAGGCCGAAGCGGCCACGCTGCTGCAAAAAGGCGACGCCAATGCCGCCTATGACCTGTACATGCGCCTTTTGCGGGAAAGCCCGGAGGATGACGAAATCAGCCTCGGCCTGGCCCGCGCGGCCGCGGGCGCCAACCGCTGGCACCAGTCCGTCATGGCCTATGAGGTGCTGATCGAAAAGCATCCGCGCGAAGCCGCCCTGTACTCGGAACTTGCCCGCGTCTATATGCTGGCGGACGACCGGGAGGCGGCGGAGCGCAGCCTGGCCGTCATGCGTTCCCTGGACGGCCAGACCACCGCGGCGGATACCGGACTTGCCTTGGACGACATGGAGCGCCGCTACAACCGCTTGCAGATTCACGGCAAAATCCGCGCCGGCATATTGTATGACTCCAACGCCAACATGGGACCGAAATCCGAGGAAATGAGACTCGGCGACTTCCCCTTGCCGATAAAAATCCCCGGCGCCAAGGAAAAAGAAACCTTCGGCGCTTACCTGGGCGCGGACCTTGACCTGGGCTACCGCATCTATCAGGACAGCCCCTGGTGGATCGTGGGGGATGTAAGGGCCTTTTGGCGCGGTAACGCCAATGACGACCTGCGGGACCTGCACAGCCAGGAATCGCAATGGGGCCGGGCCTCGGCGGGCGTGCGCCACCTGACCTCCAAATCCCTTTTCGATCTGCGTTTCAAGGCGGAAATCTTTGATTACGAGTTGTACCAGAATGTTTCCGCAATAGGACCGGAAGCGACCTTCCTCTATGCCCTGACCCCTTCCGTCCACCTGATTACCCGCGGAGGCATAGACCACCGCGAGTATTCCCGGGACAGACATCGCAACGGCACTTACGGCTGGGCCGGGGAATACCTGCGCCTCTTCTTCGGTTCCGACAATCACGAGTTTATGGCAGGCCTGCGTTACCTGGGCGCGGCGGCGGACAAGACGGATTACAGCTACAACGGATATGAGGCTTCAGCGGGTTTTGTTTTCAAACTGCCCTACGGCTTTGAACTGGGACCGAACATCAGTTTCACCCAGGAATTTTATAAGGGCCCGGCCACGGTACTGGAAACAAAAGACCGGGAGGACAAACGCCTGCGTGTGGGTACGCTGCTGACCTACCGCATTGACGAGGCCTGGTCGCTGGAGCTGAATTATCAGTACACGAACAATGATTCCAAAAGCAACTTGTACGAGTATGACCAGCATCTCGTAACCACCGGCGTGGCCTGGAGTTTTTAGTCTTTGACCAGCACAGTATGTAAACGGGATCTTTTTTATTGGAGCGATGCCATGAAATCCTCTCTCCTGTTATTTCCCTTGCGTCTTGCCCTCGGCCTTACGGCTCTCTTGCTTTGTACTCCGGACTTGGCCTTTGCCGCTCCGGAAGCGGGGCGGGTTATTACCCTTACTCCCGGCGTGACCGTGCAGCGGGGCGGTCAGACCCTGCCGCTCAAGATGCAGGACATTGTGGAGCCGGGCGATACCTTGCGAACGGACGCCACGGGCCGGGTGCGGGTGCTGTTCAGTGACGACGGTTCCATAGCCCTTGGCTCGAACACTGTTTTTACCCTTGAGAAATATGTGGCGGAAGGATCAAAAGCGAACTTTACCGGGCGCATGGCCAAGGGCTTGCTGCGCTCCATCACCGGCAAGATTGTGGAGCAGAACCCCGAAGGCTTCAAGCTGCTCACGCCCGAAGCCACAGTCGGCATACGCGGCACCATCCTGAGCGTGCGCTCTCTAAACGGCTTTACCACTGTTTATGTGGAAAACACCCTGCGTCAGGTCTATGTGAACAACATAAACGTGCCCAATCTGAATAAAATCACTGTTCCCGGCACCCCTTTGCGTCCGGAACCCCTCATGCCGCAAGACAGGCGGGAGATCGGCCGCGGTCTGGCCTTTCTGGGCGGCAACGGCTCCGCCGCCGCCGCGCCGGAACCGGGTAATGACGCCGGAACGACAGCCACGAACAATCTGACCGCAAGGTCGAACACCCTGCCGTCAACGTCCGCGTTGAATGATCTGGCAGTGGCGGACATGACGACGCCTGCCATGCCGCCGCTTGCGCCCACAACAGCCACGGTACAGGGAACGCTTGCGCCAGTCCAGATGAGTCCCTTGACTGCCTCAGCGTTCAGTTTCAACGTGAATCTCGGTTCCGGGGCTATTTACAACGCGGCCATGTACGCTTACGGCTTCGATTACCTAACTCCCATCAGTTTTACCGTTTCCGGAGGCGCCGGCAGTCTGTCCGGAGGAACCTTTGCTATTACCGGTTTTACCGGAACCGCGTACCCTGCTTCAGGAGTTCCTGTTACCGTTATCCCCACTGACCCTACTAAAATGGCGGGCACGGCCGATGTGAGTTCCATAGGCGGAGTCACAACAGGAACCTTCGATGTGATACAGGGTGCCACTACGTATTTTGATGGCCCACTTTCCGGCACACGCACCCAATAACTTTCCCCGGCGTAGACTGGAGTTTCTGAGGGATTACGGAAACAGCCTGCACCGGTTGTATAAAGAGAGGGAGGCGACGCAATGTCCCTCCCTCTTGTTTTCTTTATAAACACCGCAACGCGGCGTCCCATACCTTAACGCAGGGTCAGTTGTTTAAGCAGATCGCGGGCTTCCTTCACATCCGAGGCGATGAACAAGGCCTGCATAAAGGACTGCACCGCTTCTTCCTCGCGGCTCTGCCGATACTGCCCCATAAAGATGTCCTTGAGCTGCTCCCAGTCCTCGTCTTTGACGGGCTCAATACTCAGGGTGCGGGCAATCACCGGCCCTTTCGGCGTGTCATAAACCCTGGGCAGCCAATCCCCTTTGGAGGAAAAAATCCCGCTCAGCAGTTCCGGGGCGGAACCCAGGGGTTCCAGAGCCGGGAAAACCCGCAGACCGATATTGCTGTCCGCCACCTTGTCCTTGAAAGCCTCCGGAGTTTCAGATCCGGAGAACAAGGGCAAGGCCGCCTCGGCGGCCAAGTGGGCCAGAACTTTTGCGCCTTCCTGCTTGAGGGCGTCAATAATCGCCGCGCGCATTTCTTCCGCCGAGGGCAAAACCGCAGGTCGGGCTTCCGTTATCCGCGTAAGGATGATGCCGTCCGCGATATTGAGGGGCACGGAAATATTCGCCTCCGTCTCGCCCGCGGCCCTGGCCGTAGCCGCGTCCTCCAGGGCGTGCCGTCCCTCCGCGCTCAGGGCCGTGGCGCTTTCAATCTCCGCAAGACTGGCCAGGGTCCTTTTTTCCAGGGGAACCTTAAATTGTTCCGCCAAAAGGGACAGGGCTGTTCCGGCCGCAAGTTCGCTCTCGGCCTTTTTTTCCAGATTGCCGAAGTCCGCTTCGGCCTTTTCCAGACTCAAGCTCTCCCGGATCTGGTCCCGGACTTCCGCCAAAGGCAGAATGGACGCCTCACTCAGACTTTCCAGGCGAATCAGATGGAAACCGTAGCGGGTGCGCACAGCGTCGCTGACCTCTCCGGGTTTAAGGGCCAGGGCGGCCTGATCGAATTCCACGGCATAACTCTGCCCGGGCTCAAGGGGGGGGAGCAGCCCGCCGTTCGGGGCGCTTTCCGGGTCCTGGGAAAATTCCCGGGCAAGTTCGGTGAAATCTTTTCCGGCTTTGAGTCCGGCCTGAATATCCTGCACGGTGGCGCGGGCCGTGGCGACGGTTTTTTCCGCATCCGGCTCGGACGAACCTTCAGGCGGGGCGGCTATGAAAATATGGCGGCAGGTGAACGAGGCCGCTTTTTTGAAGTTGTCCGGGTTGTTTTTGTAAAAATCCTCAATTTCGGCATCGGAGGGCACATAGGCGTCGCCCAGCCGTCCCGGAGTCAGGCGCAGATATTCCAGACTGAGCAACAGGGGTCTGCGGAAACTTTCCTTGTTTTTTTCATAGTAGGCGGCAATGGCTTCTTCCGTGACTTCCGCCTTGTCCCGAAAATCCTCCGGAGCGAAAAGCACATAGGCGGCCCGTCTTTTTTCCAGACTGAAAGCGAAAATTTGTTTCATCTCGGCTTCGGAGAAGCGGGCGCTCAATCCGACATAGCGCATGAGCTTGGCTTCCTGGAGGATTTTTCTGTTATCGGCCTCAAATTCGCCCGCTTTTATGTCGTTGGCGTCCAGGATGGTCTTGTAGCGCGCCGGATCAAATTTGCCGTCCGCGTCCTGAAAAACGGGGAAAGAATCAATATAGGCCTTGAGCTCGTAATCCGAAATGCCGAGGCCCAGGCGTCTGGCCTCCTGACGGCGCAGGGAGGAGAGGATCATTTCGGCCAGCAGCCTGTCTTTCAGAACCTCGAATCTGCTCTCCTCCTTTAAGCTGTCCGAATTGGAGCGTTTTTCGGATTCCATGGCCATGCGCAGATTTTTTTCATATTCGCGCAGGGAAATGTTTTCTCCGTTCACCGTGGCCAGGGACCCGGACTGCATGCCGGTAAAGTTGCCGACGCCCCAGAAGACGAAGACGACTATGATCACCAGAAAAATAATTTTGACGCCAAAAGATTGGGCCTTGCCTCTGATACTGTTCAGCATCTTGCGCTCCGAAATTATATTGCCTGTGTAGAATTTTTCCGGATTATTTTTCCGGCGTGTCCAGACCGAGACCGGCCTCGCGGTATTCATTGAGTTTATTGCGCAAGGTGCGCACGGAAATGCCCAGCAGCTCGGCGGCCTGGGTACGGTTTCCGCCCGTCTGCTCAAGACCCTTGCGAATCATGATACGCTCCATCTCATAAAGGGGTATCACCCCGCCGGAGAAAGCCACGGTCCCGGGCAAGCTGCCCGCTTCCTCTCCCGCGCGACCAGCTTCTCTATCGGATTCGCTCCCTTCTGTCCAGCCGTCCGCGGGATCAGGCGCGTCCGCCTCGCCGCTTTGCGGGGTCTGTTCCCCGTCCAGGTCTCCGTCGCCGGCAAAAAGCGGCCATTCTTCGTTTTCCAGCAAAAAATGTCCGGGGCGGATGGCCTGGCCTCCGGAAAGCAGCACGGCACGCTCCATAAGATTCTGCAACTCCCGCACATTGCCCGGCCAGGCATAGTCCAGAAGCCAGGTTCGGGCCTCCTCGGAAAGTTCCACCGGAGCGAGTACGTATTCGCGCAGATAGAGGTCCACAAAAAAGCGCGCCAGAAGCAGGACATCGTCGCCCCGTTCCCGCAGGGCAGGCAGACGCAGGGGGATGACGTTCAGACGGAAAAAAAGGTCCTGGCGAAAACGTCCCTCTTCGACCCAGGCCTCAAGATCGCGGTTGGTGGTTGCTATAACCCGCACGTCAACCTTTAGGGTCTCGGCGCCGCCCACACGGTCAATCTCGCCTTCCTGCAGCACACGCAGCAGTTTGGCCTGCAGGGCCAGATCCATCTCCGAAATTTCGTCCAGAAGGATGGTCCCGCCGCTCGCCAGTTCAAATTTGCCGAGTTTGCGGGCAATGGCCCCGGTAAAGGCGCCTTTTTCGTGCCCGAAGAGTTCGCTTTCCAGCAGATGTTCCGGCAGGGCCGCGCAGTTGACCGCGACGAAGGCCCGTTCGGCCCGGTCGCTTTCGGCGTGCAGATACCGGGCGAACATTTCCTTGCCTGTGCCGGATTCTCCGGAGATAAGCACGGTGGCCCTGGATTTGGCCACCTGCCGGGCAAGGGACAGAACGCGACGGATGACGGGGTGCGCGCCGACGATGCGTTGCCGGCCGGGAGTAAGGGACTGCGTCTTCTTGCCCCCGAATGTGGAGGAGGGCGCCGGCTGCGCGGGCTGTCTGGACGGGGGGAGAACGGCGCTGATCTTTTCAAAGCTCAAAGGTTCGGCCCAGTAATCTCTGGCCCCGAGTTCCATGAGCCGGGCCGCTTCTTCCGGGGCGGGACGGTCGGAAAACACGATCACCGGCGGAAATTCGGGGTCGTCGCGGCCCACCAGAAGCAGATCCTCAATACGAAATCCGGGCAGAAAGGGACGGGAGAGGATGAGAACGGGCAAACCCTTGCGCATGAAAGAGGAAGCCCCTTTCAGATTCTCGGCGATCCCTACCTCCAATCCGGCTTCGCGCAGTTGCGGAAAGATGCGGGTGACGGTCTGGGCGGGGGCCAGGAAAAGGATGCGTTGCGCCGTCATAATGCCGTCTGTATATACTGTCGGCACAGGATTATCAATCAGCTATTTTTTTCGCCTGTTCCCCTTCAATCTGAAAAAGGGCAAACTTGCGCCGTCAAGACATTAAGGATAATATGCGCTTCATCAAAGAGTCTTTCGGAGTCCTCCCATGCAGTTTTTAAACCAGATTTGGCAGTTTGATCTGCAAAGTTCCGTTTTGCCTGCCATCCTGTTCGCCTCCGGCGCGGGTCTTTTTTTCCTGCTCGCCGCCGTCTGCGGTCCCCTGCTCGGGGCCGGGGCGGAATTCATCCACGCCGTAAGCCGCAAGGCATTTTACGATAAATGCGCCCTGCAAATAAACCAGACCGCCTTTGTCAGCGCGGTTTTCATCGCCGCGCCCCTGATCGCCG
The DNA here is from genome assembly GCA_031260965.1 of Desulfovibrio sp. Classification (GTDB taxonomy): domain Bacteria; phylum Desulfobacterota; class Desulfovibrionia; order Desulfovibrionales; family Desulfovibrionaceae; genus Frigididesulfovibrio. Next base: position 7,418 of record JAISKK010000159.1, read on the forward strand.
CTTTCTTTTTGGGCATCTTGCGTCCGCTCCCTTTTCCGGCCCGGGACACGGACCTGTTTGCGGCGGCAAATTTTAAAATTCTCGCCCCTTTGGGTCTTTTCCTTGCCTTTATCCTCTTTTTTCTTCTCTACCTGCGCGTCTGGTCCACCCGCGGGCCGCGCCCGCTCCGCTTTTGCGCCGGACTTTGCTCCTCCCTGGCCTCTCTGCTGCTCCTGGTTCTCGGCCTGCTCTTTTTTCTTTATCTGCCGGACCCGGAGATCGCTCTGCTCCTTGACACGGACCCGACTGCGGCCATTCTGGAGATGCTGGAAAACTTCGCCTTCACCCGACATTTGTGGCCGGCTCCGCTCTATCTGCTCGGCACCGGCCTTGGCGCGGCGGCAAGCCTTGCGCGGGTCTGGCTGATCTGGCGCAGGCGAAAGGCCGACTACGGGAGAGATTACTATCTTTTTGCCATGCGCGGACTTGCCCGCGCCGCCTTTGTCCTCGTCCCGGCCGCGACCGGCGCGGGGGTCTGGCTTTTCTTCAGCCTGGAAAATTTTATCCCGTTGGCGTTAAGGCAGACGGCTGACCCCGTTCTGGCCCTGCTCTCCCTCGGGCTGCCCCTGCTCTGCTGCGCCCTGCACCTGGCCGGCGCCGTGGCGGAAAACCCCATGCGCCACAAAGCCGGATCTGTGCTGGCCTCCTTGTGTCTGCTGGGCGCTTTCTGCTCCCAGCTTACCTTGCTCTTCAACTCCTACCCGGCGGCTTAAGCGGGTTATCGGAATTTTTCAAGAAAAGGAGAAAAACATGAAAACGGACAGTATAATCAGCATAGGGGATATCTCCCTCAGCACAAAAATACGCAGCCTGGGGGCGGGCAAGATTCGTTCGCCCATGCCCGAGGCCAGTCTTGTCGATGTGGACAGCGTGCCCATTTTTCTGGACAGCGAACTTCTGGACGATCTCAACGGGCTGCCCCCGGTGGCAGCCGAATTTGAGATGGCCGGACCGCGGTCCCATCTTTATTTTGACCCGCCCAAGGCCAAATGCGCCATAGCGACCTGCGGCGGTCTCTGCCCGGGGATCAACGACGTAATACGTTCCATAGTCATGGAAGCTTTCTATAAATACCATGTCTCCACGGTCCTCGGCATAAAATATGGACTGGAGGGATTTATCCCCTCTTTCGGACATAATGTCATGGAACTGACCCCGCAAAACGTTGCGGACATTCACCAGTTCGGCGGGACCATTCTGGGTTCGTCGCGCGGACCGCAGAGCCCGCAGGAAGTGGTGGACGCCCTGGAGCGTATGAACATAAGCTGCCTGTTCATGATTGGCGGAGATGGGACCATGCGGGCCACTCAGGGCATTGTCCAGGAGATAGAAACCCGTTGCCTGCGCATTGCGGTGATCGGCATTCCCAAAACCATTGACAACGACATAAACTTCATCAGTGAGAGTTTCGGTTTTGAAACAGCCGTGTTCAAGGCCACCGAGGCCATACTCTGCGCGCATACCGAAGCCATCGGCTACAAGAACGGCATCGGTCTGGTGAAACTCATGGGCCGGGAATCCGGCTTCATCGCCGCCCAGGCCACCCTGGCCATGAAAGAAGTGAATTTTGTGCTGATCCCGGAAATCCCCTTTGCCCTGCATGGCGAAGGCGGTCTTCTCCCGGAACTGGCCAAGCGCCTGCGCCGAAGCCGCCACGCGGTGATCGTGGCCGCCGAAGGATCCGGTCAGCACCTCATGCGCGGCAGCGACGAGACAGACCCTTCAGGCAACACCTCCCTGACCGACGTTTCCGAACTGCTGCGCTCCGAGATCAAAAAATACCTGAGCGCCGAAGGCATGCCCTTTGCCCTGAAATCCATAGACCCGAGTTATATTATCCGGTCCGTGCCCGCCAACGCCAACGATAAGGTCTACTGCGGCTTTCTCGGGCAGAACGCCGTACACGCGGCCATGGCCGGGCGCACCAATATGGTGGTTGCCAAACTGCGCGGACATTATGTGCACCTGCCTCTGGAACTGGTCACACGCAAACGCAGACGTCTGAATGTCCAGTCCGCTTACTGGCGGGCCGTGCTTGATTCCACGGGGCAGCCGGAACCGGCCCTTTTCTCTTCCGAGCCCGCCCAGCCCCTTGAATGATCACCCGCATCAAAGCCTCGGCCGGCGCAGGCAAAACCTATGCCCTGACCCGTAATTTTCTTGAACTCCTGGAGGGGGCGGATGTCAACGTCCCCCCTTCGGCGAGCATACTGCGCGGACCTTCGCGCGGCTACACTTTGCAGGAAATCCTGGCCGCCACCTTTACCAACAAGGCCGCCGCGGAGATGAAGGATCGCGTCCTCGGCGCCTTGAAGACCGAGGCCCTTAAAGGTCCCGGCTCCATCCGCGCGGAGGAGAAAAAAAAGGCCGGACGCTCCGGACTTTGGGTTGAACGTATCCTGCGCAACTACAGCAGCCTGAACATCCGGACCATAGACAGCCTGCTCGCGGCTGTGGTGCGCCTCTCGGCCCTGGAACTGGGTCTGCCTCCGGATTTTGAGCTCTCTTTTGCAGCCGGGGAATATTTCACCCCCTGTTATGACGGGCTTATGGAAGATCTGGCGGAACAGGATACAGGGGCGGGGATTTTTCTGCATACGGACGCAACAGCTTTGCGCGCGGCTTTGCGCGCGGCCTGTGAAACGCTGCTGCACGCGGGAGATTTCAGGGGTTTCACGCCGGGGGAAAAACTGCACGATCTGCTTTTGAGTCTGGTCCAGCGTCTGCTTCTTGGACTGACGCCCCCGGACACGGACGAAAAAAAAATCCGGTCCCTGCTTTTTATTTTAAACGCGGAGCGTGTGCGGAGCGCCCTTGACCTCCTTGAGAATCTGGAAGCGGAAAAGCTTGAAACCCTGAGCCATTACCAGAAATTTCTCGAAGCCTGCGCCGGGGAAAAGACTGCTTTTCCCGACAAGTCGGTCTATCTGGATAAAAGCGATCTGGACGAATGCCTGAAAAAGGCTTCGCAAGGCAGGGCTTCGGATGAATGCCGCGCAGCTTTCCGGCGCGCGTCGCGCGCGGCCCGGGAATACAGGGAATCCCGGATTGTGTTGCAAAACGCCTTGAGTCTGGAGTCCTTGTACCGCGTGGCCGGGGAAATTTTCGCCCGTCTGCGGACCGGCAACAAAAGCAAACTCCTCCCCGCCCTCTGTCTGCCGAAAATGGCGGCGGATTTGCTGAGCGGCGAACAGGGCGTGTCCGACGCCCTTTGCCGTCTGGGCACACGTCTTTCCCGCATCATGCTGGACGAATTTCAGGACACCAGCCGCGCCCAATGGGAAGCCCTGCGCCCTCTGGCCCTGGAATCCCTGGCCGGCGGCGGCTCGCTCTGGCTGGTCGGGGACGCAAAACAGGCGATCTATGGCTGGCGGGGCGGAGAAGCGGAACTTTTTGAGGATGTTGTCTCGGACCCTGAACTGACGAGCATTGTCCCTCATCCTGAGACCTTGTCCATCGGCAACAACTGGCGCAGCCATCCCGGCATTGTGGATCACAACAATGCCTTTTTCTCGCTGCTTGAGGACAAAGACAGCGCCGGGGCTGTCATGGCCCGCCTCTTGCCGGCCGAGACGCCGAACAAGTGGCTGGAGGCGGCGGCGCGGAAGACGGCGCAGATTTTTTGCGGCGCGGCCCAAAAGATCCCGGAGGAAAAAAACTGGTCCGCGGATGCGCGCCCGGCCGAGGTTGTCCTTTATCGGGTAAAGGGGAAAAGCGTGGATGAGGTCGTGGAGACGGCGAGTCTGCGTCTGCGCGGCCTTTTTTGCGCTGAACTTTTACAGCGCTGGCAACCCGGTGATATAGCCGTTCTGGTCCGCACTGCGGACGAGGCGGAATATATGGCCGGGCTGCTGGCCGGCTGGGAGATCCCGGTAGTGACGGAAAACAGCTTCCGGCTTTTTTCCCACCCTCTGGCGGGCAGACTTGTCTCTTTTCTGGCTTTTCTTGATTATCCGCCGGATGACGAAGCTTTTCTGGAGTTCGTCTCCGGTCCGGAAATCATGGGCGGCTTTGCCGGCTGCGACCCGGAGGCCATCAAGTCCTGGACCGCGCGCGTCGCCCTTGGGCAGGGTCCGCAACGTCCGCCCCTCTACACCCTTTTCCGCAGGGATTTTCCTGCTCTCTGGGCCTCTCTGCTTGAGCCTTTTTATGCCCGGGCCGGGCTTATGAGCGCCTATGATCTGCTGGCCGAAGGAGTCCGCCGCTTTGATCTGGAAAGACGCCGGGGCGCGGATATGCCTTTTGTGCGCAGACTTCTGGAACTGGCGGCCCTCGCGGAACGGCAGGGCTGCGGGACGCCCGCGGCCTTTCTCGCTTTCTGCCGGGAAAGGGCGGAGGACGAGAAGCTGCCTCTGCCGGAAAACGTGGACGCCGTGCGCATCATGACCATCCATAAGGCCAAGGGGCTGGAATTTCCCGTGGTCGTCATCCCTTTCCAGCACAAATACAGGCGCTACAGCCCGGAAATCATAAGACGCGACTATCACGGTCTGGACATTCTGACCCGCGCCACGCGCGAATTGCCCGACGACTATTACCCGGCCTGCATAAAGCAGGCGCTTGAACGTCTGGACCTGCTCTATGTGGCCTGGACGCGGCCGGTTTACGCCCTGCACGCTTTTTTCACCCGACCCGAAAAATCTCCGTCCCCTCTGGCGGAAGCCCTCTTTGAACTTTCCGGGCGCTACCGGGAAAAATACGGGGATCGCTTCTGCCGCTGGGAGGAAACAGCCCCCCCGGAATCCCCGCCGGAATCGTCTGACGCCGGGGAAGAGATGGAGGAAAATGCCGGAGTCCCGGAACAGACGCCGGGAGAAAAACAGGCTGTCCGGGCGCAAGCGCCGGCGCTTGCCGTTTTGGATACAAAACCGCGGACGGAGGAAAATCCGGAGCGAAAAACTGCCCGGACCTGTTGCGGACCGGATTCTGATCCATTGCCGGGGCTTCCCTGGCGGCCGCTGGAAGCCATGCCCCGTTTACGCGTCCACCGCTTTTCCCACGCCGAAGAAAAAAGCCCGCCCGCAGCGGCTTTGAGCCCGCGCCTGCGCGGCATCCTGCTGCATCTTTGCCTGGAGCGTCTTCATCTTCCGCAAAGGCCGGACAGAAGCGGCGCAAATACCGCTGTGACCCTGGCCGTGAACCTGGGACTTGCCCTTTTCCCCCTGCCCCTGTCCGACCCCGCAGGCGTTGCCGCCGGGATGCACTCTGCCCTGCTGCGCTTCGCCCTGTTGCCGGATGCCCCGCTCTGGCTTGCCCATGGACTGCGGGAACATGAAATTATGGACGAGCAGGGACGCCTGCACCGCGCGGATCTGCTTGTGGATCTGCGCGTAACGGGCCGGGCGGATGAGGCAGGGGGCGGGCTGCTGGTTCTGGATTACAAAAGCGGGCGCGCGGACAACGAAGAAGCTCACAAGGAACAGGTGCGGCGTTATCTGCGTCTTGTCGGCGCCGCCTCCGGGCGTCCGGCCCGGGGCCTGATCTTCTATCTGGACGAGGACCGTCTGCTGGAAGTCGCGGATGAAGGACGAAAAGCATGAAAGGACCTTTCACAGTCATCGCCTGGGAGAGGGATTTTTTGCGTGATCTGCTGGACCTGGCCCTTGAAGATACAGAAGGCGATTTAAGCCGCGCTTTCTTCATTTTTCCCTACGCCCGGCCTGTCCGTTACCTGACCCTGCTGCTGCGCGAGGACAGACGGGTGCGCAAACCCCTGATTATGCCGCGTATGCTTACCATCAGCGAATTGTGCGCGGAACTGTTCAGGATCATTGAACCTCACCCTTTGCGCGAGGCAGGTCTGCTTGACCGCGCAGGTCTTCTTCTCGCCTGTGTGCGTGAAGAGACGCAAGCAGAAGGACCGGGTTTTAAAACGGAAGCTTCGGAATTTTTCCCCTGGGGTCTGCGTCTGGCCAATCTCTTTGAGGAATGTTTCGCGCAGCGCGTGGTTCCGGATAATTTTCTCTATGCGCAGACAGCCTGTACGGCGGAAGGGGAGGGGACCGACGCGATACGTGGGCAGGACGCGCTTTTCAGCCCTGGACAGGGTTTTGCCCCCCTTCTGCTGGCGCGTCTCGGGCGCATCTTCGTCCGCTACAAAAAACTGCTTGAAGAAGGTGGGTACAGCAGCAAGGCTTATATGGCAGCCAGGGCGGCCTCCTATATAGAGGAGCGCGCGGCCCTGCCGGATAATTTCCCCCCCGGTTTTTTGGGGTCGCACAAAGACGCCGCTTTTCGTCCGCGCGTCTATATAGCGGGTTTTCATATGCTTACGCGCTCGGAAGATATTATCCTGCGCCGGATCCGGGACGATCTGCGGGCCAGGGTGGTCGTGCGCGCGGATTCGGCCCTGACCCGCGCGGACAGCGAGGAATCTTTGCCGCACTGGAGCTGCCTGACTTTCCGGGACTGGGCAAAAAGCTGGCAAAGCGGCTTTGAGCTTTTCTTTGGCGCGCAAAGACCCGGCGCGCGACATGAAAGGCAAATCCTGTACTGCGCGGGTTATGATTTGCACTCGCAGCTTCAGGTTCTGCGCGAGGAAGTGGCCGAAAACATCGATCCGCCCGGAGCAGAAGACAGTGAAAATGCGGCGGATCTACCCGCTCACACGGCTGTCATTCTGCCTGCGGCAGACCTTCTGCCCCCTGTACTGCACCACCTGCCCGGCACGGACATCAATATTTCCCTTGGCTATCCCCTGTCCCGCTCCCCGCTTTTCCGTCTCCTGGACACAGTGGCCCGGCTGCGCGAAAACGCGCGCAACGGTCTTTGTCACTGGCGGGACCTCGTCGATTTGATCCGCCATCCTTATATCAAGACTTTGTCTCTGTCCGGGGAAGAAGCCGCGGAGATTGACGAACCCTTCCGCCGCATGTTGCGCCGTCTGGATATGGATTTACGCGGACAAGGGCGTAAATTCACCGACCCGGCCGTCCTGCTGGAAGAGACACGCCTTTTGCTCATGCCGGAAGAAACGCCTCCGGCCCCGGTTTTCGACCTTCTCAACGAGCTTTTCCGGAGCACAATCTCGGCCTTCCAGAATTTAAGCACGCCGGCGGAACTGGCCGGAGCCGTTGAGGGTCTCTGTCAGCTTTTGGACCGCCGCGACCCTCAGCTCAGGCGCCGCTTCCCCATTGACGCGGAATGTCTGTACCGGCTGCGTTTTTCTTTGCTTCCCGCCTTGAAAGGATCGGCGCTCGCCGGGGAAAAGTTCACGACCGAGGCCCTTTTTTCCCTGCTCCGTTCCCTGCTGGAAGCCGAGCGCGTCCCCTTTGAAGCCGAGCCTCTGGTGGGTCTGCAGGTCATGGGGATGCTGGAGAGCCGGCTGCTTTCCTTTAAACGCGTGATCCTGATAGACGCCGTTGAGGACAATCTGCCCGGCGCGCCGGTCGGGGATCCTCTCCTGCCCGATGTCCTGCGCCAGGAACTCGGCCTGCCTTCCCTGCACAGCCGCGAGCAGCTTGCTGCCCATACCTTTTTTTCTCTGATCAAAGGGGCGGAAAAAGTTCTTCTGCTCTGGCAGGAGGGTGAAGAGGCGGGTTTGCAGGGCGGCAAGAAAAAAAAGAGCCGTTTTGTGGAAGAACTGCTCTGGGCTGAAGAACAAAAAATGGGTCGTCTTTTGTCCGGGCGTGATGCCGGATCAGATGAACATGCAAAATGTCCCAATGGTCCCTTGCGCGTTTTGAGCGCGAAAATTCAGCCCGTGGCCGCAAGACGCCGGGACATCAAGGTGGATGAACCCGTCCGCGCCCTGTTGCGCAAGCTCCTGAGCCGCCCGATCTCCGCCTCTTTCCTGGACGATTATTTAAGGTGTCCGGCTCAATTTTTTTATACCCGCCTCGCCGGCATAAAAGCAGCCCCGGAAGTCAACGAAGGCGACGACCCCCTGGCCGTGGGCAATCTCTGGCATCAGGTCCTGCGCGATTTTTACGAGCGGCGTCTGCATACGGACCTTTCGGCCGGAAAAAGCTGGGCGAAAAAAGATCGCGCCGAACTGCAAAAGGCTCTGTTTGCCTCTTCGGAATATGCAGGACTCGAGCAAAGGCTGCCGGCGGATTCCAAAGCCATGCTCCGCGCGGCTTGCGCAATGCGTCTGGAAAGTTATCTTGACCTCCAGCCGCCGACCCGGGTTCTGGCTGTGGAAATGCCTCTGAACGTGTCTTTTCTCGCGCCTTTCACCCAAACGCAGGCAGGGTCGGGAGACGGGCGCAAAAAGGGGCGGGGGGGTGATGTCCGCAACGCGCCGGGAGCAGCGCCGCATCCCGGCTTTTCCCTGGCTGGACATCTGGACCGCCTGGATTTGCGCCCGGCGCCGCTGAATGTCGGATCGGCCGGGGAGACGGAATCCATAGTCATTCTGGATTATAAAAGCGGACTGCATCTGCCCGGAGTGAACGCAAAACTCTGGGAAGATTCTTCTTTCTGGAAGCGCCTGCGCGCCTGGAAGGCCACAGACGAGGATCAGAACCCGCTTGCCGAACTCGGGATGAGTCTGCAAAGCGTACAACTGCCTTTTTATCTTCTGCTTTATAGCCTGGCGGCCGGACAGGGCGTTCTGCCTGCCGCATTGTCCTCTTCCCGGTCCCTTCCCGCCCTGAATGCGGCCTGGGTGGAACTGGCGGATAAAGGGGAGGAAAAATTTCTTTTCCCGGGAAAATTTTCTTTGCAAAAAAATAGGGAAATAATTGAAAATCAGTTGCCGGAACTTCTTGATTTTCTTCTGCGCCATATGTTGACCAGCCTGAATCTCAAAGCCCTGCCCGGCCGGCACTGTGACTGGTGTTCCGTAAAGAAACTATGTATAGTCGCGCAATTCTTCTGAACACTGTTCAGGACGAATCAACAAATTGCCCCGGTACAAAAGACCGGGGGGTGACGGCGCAAGGAGCCGAAAATGTCTTTCCCCTCTTTGACCATAGGCAATATTGTGGCGAAAATGCCCATTATCCAGGGTGGAATGGGCGTCGGCATTTCCCTGCACCGACTGGCTGCGGCTGTCGCGGCTGAAGGCGGCATCGGGGTCATTGCCGGGGCCATGATCGGCATGCGCGAATCTGACGTAGCCCAGGACCCGATCGGCGCCAACCAGCGCGCCCTGACCAGCGAGATCCGCAAGGCCAGGGAACTGACGGACGGGGTAATCGGCGTCAATATCATGGTCGCCCTTACGGATTTTGCCTCTCTGGTGCGTACCGCCATATCCGAGCGCGCCGATGTGATCTTTTCCGGGGCCGGACTGCCCATGGAACTGCCGAAAATCTGGCGCGAGATGTGCGACGAGAGAAAAGAAGACTTCCGCACCTGCCTTGTGCCCATTGTCTCCTCCGCCCGTGCGGCCACTATTATCTGCAAGAAATGGCTGACCCGCTCCGGCTATATGCCGGATGCCTTTGTGGTTGAAGGTCCCAAGGCGGGAGGACACCTCGGTTACAAAGCTGACGAGATAGACAGTCCGGACAACGCTCTGGAGAAAATCGTTCCGGAAGTTATTGACGCGGTGAAAGCCTTTGAGGATCGGGCGGGACGGCTCATCCCGGTGATTGCGGCCGGTGGGGTTTACAGCGGCGAGGATATCCACAGTTTTTTGAAGATGGGCGCGGCCGGGGTGCAGATGGGCACGCGTTTTGTAGCTACAGAGGAATGCGACGCCGACATCCGCTTCAAACAGGCTTATGTTGCGGCGCAAAAAGATGACATCGCCATCATCAAAAGTCCGGTCGGCATGCCGGGTCGGGCGATCAAAGGCCGTTTTATCGAAGCCATGGAAGAAGGCAAGAAAAATTTCAACTGCATCTTCCACTGCATCAACACCTGCAACCCGGAAAAATCGCCTTACTGCATAGCCGCGGCGCTCTTGAACGCCATGAAAGGCAATCTGGAACGCGGCTTTGCCTTTAGCGGCGCCAATGTTTTTCGCGTTGACAGCATCACTACGGTGCGGGAACTCATGAGTTCCCTGCAAAGGGAGTTTGACGCGGCCATGGATCAGGTCGGCCTGAATTTTGATTCGGCTATGGCCAGATTGAAAGCTTGAGCGACAATCTCAAGCGAATGCCCTAAGAACGGTTCAGGCTCTCAATCCAGCCCGCGAGACGCGTCATATCCTGATGCCAGGGACAGCCCAGATCCCGGAAATAGGCGCCGCGTCCGTAAAACATGGTTCCGACCTTGGCGGCGGCGGCGCGATCTGTCTCCGCGTCACCCACCATCAGGCAGTTTTCCGCTCGCGTCCCGCTTTCATCCACTATGGAGCGCAAAATGTCCTCCTTGAGAGGAGGCGATCCGCAAATCTTCACAAAATATGCGGCCAGACCGCGTTTTTCGAGGATAAATCCTAATTCTTCCTCCGGCGTGCCCGAGGCCACATACAGGGGCAGACGGCCAAAGAGGCTGTCCAGGCTCTCGCGCGCGCCGGGCACCAGAGGACAACGCAAAAGCTCTTCCCCGGACAAACGCACGAATTTGGCGTTCAGACTTTCTTCTTCTGCCGGGCTGATTTCACGGCCCAGCACTTCCCGGAAAAACCAGGCAAATTTCTTATAGCGGCTAAGGCCCCCGTGCAGGCGGTGATAGTCCTCAAGACGGAGCGCGGCCTCTGGTCCATAGTCCTCGCCCAGACGGCGAAAGGCCAGAGTTTTAATCTCCAGACTCTCCAGGATGACCCCGTCACAGTCAAAAACCACCAACTCAACAGCCATGTGTTCCTCTTCCGTCAGCTATTCATGGGGAATCCCAAGGGCGGACAACAGGTTCAGCGCGCTCTCAATCTCCATGCCGATACGGGATTCCACGGCATAGGCGCCGATATGCGGGGTCAGGATGACATTGGGGAAAGCGCTCAGAGGACCATCCGCCGGGTAGGGTTCCCGGCCGAAAACGTCCAGGGCCGCCCCGGCAACCGCGCCCGTGCCCAGTGCCCCGCAGAGGGCTTCTTCGTCGATCAGGCCGCCGCGCGCGGCATTGATCAGCCAGGCCCCCGCTTTCATGGCGGCAATGCCTGCCGCGTCCAGCAAGGGCAAGCCGTCCGGGCGGGGCGGGCAATGCAGGGTAAGAATATCGGCAAAGGCCAAAAGATCCGTCAGTTCCATACGCGCATAGACGGCATCGGAAAGGAGCAGGGGATCATAAAAGGCTGTCTCGCAGCCAAAGGCGGAAAAATATCCCGCCACCTTACGTCCGATGCGGCCAAAGCCCACAATACCCACTTTTTTGCCGGACAAAAGGTTGCCCATGCGTTTTTTCCACTGCCCGGCCCGAATCTCCCGGTCCTGGCGCGAGATCCGGCGCATGAGGTCCAGGGCCAGACCCAGGGTGAGTTCCGCGACCGCAGCCACAGGAGCGTCAGGGGTGTTGCGGACTGTGACGCCAAGCCGCGCGGCGGCTTGCAGATCTACATTATCCATGCCCGTTCCGCAGCGGGATATGGCTTTAAGCTTTGGGCTGGCCTCCATAACCTTGGCGTTTAACGGTTCCGTACCGGCTATCAGGCCAACACAGTCCTGCAAAAAATCCTGGGCCTCGGCCGCGTCAAGGGCGCGGCCAAAGGGGTTGAGTTTTGTCTCAAGACCTGCGGAGCGCAGCAACCGCAAAGGTTCGGCGTCATATTCAGCAAAACTTGAAGTGCTTATAGCGACTTTCATTTTTCCTCGCTTACTTTTGTCCGCGCCGGCGCAGAACGCGGGCCGGTATGCCGCCCACCACCACATCCGGCGCCACGTCCCGGCTTACCACCGCCCCCGCCGCGATCACCGCGCCCGCGCCGATATGTACCCCGGGCAGGATAACAACATGGGCGCCAATCCAGACGTTGTCGGCAATAAACACCTGCGCCGGCTGATGTCCCTGCTCGACTATGGGCAAATCCAGACGGTCGAAGGCATGGTTCGCGCCCTGGATCAGGGTCATGGGTCCTATGGCGACCCGGCTGCCGATGCCGATTTCGGCGTCATTGGCGTTTATGGAACTGAAATCGCCGAGAAAAACATTGTCCCCCATGCTGATTTTGCCGCGCGAAGCGTAAAGCGAAGAATGCCGGTTCAAACCGCACCCCTGGCCCATGCTGATGTTGGCAAAACCCTGTACGACAACGCCTGTCCCGGAGCGAAAGGGGCCGGACGCGGCGAAAAGGGGCCGGTAGAGCAGACTGCGCAATAAAGTGCCGGGACCACCCGGAATCCAGCCCCAGAGCAGACGCCAGCATTCTTCGCCCTGCAGGATAAAACGCTCAGTCAAGGTCATGGGCAGAGTCTTCGGACAGACGGATAAAGCCGTTTACCAGGGCATAGGCCTTGATGCCTTTTTTCTCGCCGGTAAACCCCATTTTTTCTTCGCTTCCGGCTTTGACATTCACGCAGGACGACGGCAAGGCCAGGAGTCTGGCAAGATTGGCGGCAATGGCCTGGCGATGCGGCGCTATACGCGGGACCTCGGCGACTATGGTCAGATCCGCGTGGGTCAGGGTAAAAGCGGCGATGCGGCAGCGTTCCAGCACTTCTGCTAGCAGAACCCCGCTGGATACGTTGTCCAGGGACGGGTCTGTGTCCGGGAAAAGTTCACCGATGTCGCCCGCGCAGATGCAGCCCAGCAGAGCGTCCATCAGGGCATGGAGCAGTACGTCGCCATCGGAATGAGCCTCTATTGCGAGATCGCAAGGGATGGGCACTCCGCCCAAGATAAAGGGCCGCTTGCCGCCATAGCGGTGTACGTCATAGCCAAAGCCGCTGCGCGGTAAATGACGCATCGGGTCTCTCCTGGGAAATTGACCGTTATGACGGCAGGAGGCTGTGCCCCCGAGCCCCCGACCGGGAGAAATAAATTCCCCCGCTCCCTTCTCCTGCATTGATAACGAAAGTGGGCCTGTAAGCCGGGTTCTGTTCCCGGTCCTTTATCGTTGCGGATTGGACCGGGCGATCATCATTCCTCTAGGACCGCGATTACCCGCGGCCTCAAGCAACCTACCCGGAAGCATCGGCCGGGCCGGCCTCAAACGCTTCCCTATTTGGTCTTGCTCCCGGCGGGGTTCACCCGGCTTGACGCGTCACCGCGTCAACCGGTGGGCTCTTACCCCACCCTTTCACCCTTACCTCGCGTCAGACGCGGGGCGGTTTGCTTTCTGTTGCACTTGCCGTGGATCACTCCACCTGGGCGTTACCCAGCGCCGTGCCCTCGGGAGCCCGGACTTTCCTCCCCGTGTTCCGCGCAATAAAGAATTTTCGTTTCCCATCTTGTAAATAAACCGGGAATGTCTTCTTTTGCGGAGCGCGCGGCGATGATCCGGCCCGCTTTCGTCAAATCCCCTCTGTTTCCGCGGGGGAAGCTTCTATCCAAAACATGAGCCTCTGGCAGTTGGGGCAGGACAAAATCTGCGCGGCCTTCTGCAACTCAATATAATTCTGGGGCGGGATGGAGATGTTGCAGCCCGAGCAAACCCCGTTCGCCACGGGCACTATTACCGGATGCTCCAGACGCTCGCGGATAAATTCATAGCGGGAGAAGACAGGGGCCGGCACTTCATGCGCCGCTTCATTGCGCTTGAGCAGCAGGGCGGCAAGCCTGGCCTCGGCCGCTTCCATCCGGCTTTGCAGACCGGATTCGCAGTCCGACAGCTCTTTTTCCAGAGCTATGGATCTGGCGTCAACTTCCGCCTGCAAAGAGGTCTGGCGCTCCATTTCATCGCTGAGAGCCACCTTTTCCTCTTCCCGGTTGCGGTTTACCCGTTCCAGGGAATCCATTTCCCGCACCATGGCGTGATATTCCCGCGAATTGCCCACGCCCATGAGTTTGCCTTTGCTCTTCCTGAGACGGGCAGAATCGTCCTCTATTTCCGTGTCCAGGCGTCTTTCCTGATCGCGCAGATGGGTTATCTTGTCCTGCTGCCGCGCGCGCTGGTCGCTAACCTCGGCCAAACGCCGGCGCAGATCTTCCACCTCTTGCGGCGCGGCCTCCAGTTCCTTACGGATACTGTGTATGTCATCGTCAACTTTTTGCAGGGAGCGTAACAGCTCAATCTGTTTTAAGTAATGGCTCAAGGTAGTCCTCCAGACCTAGGTGGTTCATTCCTGACACTGTGGGCGCATTCGTCATCCGCGCCGGGGAAAAGGGGTCCCGACCGGGAAAAAAGCGCACCGGAACAGGCAAAACGCGGGCGAGCAAGGCCGCAAAACGGTTCATCATCATTTCTTCCAGGACAAAATGCCCGACATCAAGCACACAAAGCCCGAGTTCGCAGGCCTCAAGGGCGCTGTGATAGCGGATGTCTCCGGTGATAAACAAATCCACCCCCGCCGCAGCGGCACGGGGGATGAGAGAAGCTCCGGCGCCCGGACAGCAGGCCAGGCGGGAAACGCGCGCGGGGACTGGACCGCAGACCCTGCCGGCGCCGGGATCGATGATTTTGCCGAGCCGTCGGCAAAAATCCGCATAGGCCAGGGTTTCAGGCAAGCGGCCGCAAAAACCGAAACCAAAGACCTGCTCTGAACCGGGCCGGTCCGCATAGGGTTCGAGCACCTCCGCATCCTGCAGATTAAGTTCTCTGGCCAGGGACTGCGCCGGGCCTTTGGGATTGGCGTCCAGAGATGTGTGGGCGCTGTAAAGGGGAATGCCGCGTGCGCAGAGAAGGGAAAGGACGGCCAAATAGGCGTTTGCGCGGTTGGGGAAACGCGGCTGCATGGACAAGGGATGGTGGGTGAGAATGAAATCCGCCCCGGCATCGGCCGCGGCGCGCAATATTTCCGGGTCCGGCTCAAGAGTTACCGCCACGGACGAGCAATCCGCCGCAAAGGACGCGACCTGTATCCCGGACACGTCCCAGGAAGCCGCCGCCTCGGGAGGGGCATAGCGCTCAACTATAGATATAAGTTCCAATATCCGCATCAGACAGCCCACTGCTTGGCTAGAGCAAGCCCCCGGCTCTGGGATGGGCTTGCGGTGAACAGAAACATTTATATCGACTGGCCGGCAAAGTCAAGAGCCATATTTTCAAGCGGAATCCATATCCCCCAAAATTACTGCGGCGGCGCGATCCGCCGCCCCCGGCGGGCCGAGCAGGCTGCGCAGCGCGGGTAATCCGGTGCGTATCTTTTCCAGCGGCCTTGTGCCGTCCTGCGGGCGCAGCAGGGCCAGAGCGGCGGCGGCCAGGGGTTTCGCATCGCAGTCCTTTTGCAGAAGTTCGGGGAAAATCTCGCGCTGCAGTATGAGATTGGGCAGACCGATGAAGGGAACCTTGACCAGCAGTTTGGCCACCGCGAGACTCAAAGGCGAAACCTTGTAGCAGATGATGGCCGGGACGCCGAGCAGGGCGCTTTCCAGGGTCGCGGTCCCGGAGGCGGCAATCAGCATTTCGCTTTCGCGCATAAAGACAAAACGCCGCTCCGGTTCAATAAATTCCACGGGCGCATCTTTTGGCCACAGGGCTTGCAGGTCCGCCTCTTCAAGGCCGGGGGCGCGCAGGCAGGCAAAGGTCAAATCCGGATATTGGCGGAGCATTATGCCCGCCGCCTTGCCGAATTCAGGCAAAAGCGCGCGTATTTCCTTTTTCCGGCTGCCCGGCATAAAGCCGATCAGACCCCGGCGCGTTTCAATATGCGCAAGGGCGGGGTAGTCGACAAAATCCAGCAAAGGATTGCCCACATAATCCACCTCCATTCCGAAACGCCGGTAAAAGTCCACCTCAAAGGGCAGAATGCAGGTCATACGGCGCACGTTCTCTTTGATGAAGGCGGCCCGCCCGGAGCGCCAGGCCCAGAGCTTGGGGCTGATGTGGTAATAGCAGGGGATGCCCAGGGAACGCGCCGCCCTGATCACCCGGAAATTGAAATCCGGGGCGTCAATGGCAATCAGGGCGTCCGGGGAGAACTTTCCGAGATCTTTTTTGATGGAGCCGAGAATACGCAGGATACGGGGCAAACGGCTTAAGACTTCGGAAATGCCCATGACGGAGAGTTCTTCGATACGGCAGCGGATTTCCATTCCGGCCTCGGCCAGACGCGAACCGCCCACGCCCAGAAAGCGCAGGGAGGGGTCCAGGCGGCGCAACGCGCGCAGTAAAAGTTCGCCGTGCACATCCCCGGACACCTCGCCCGTGCTGATCCAGATGGTCTTCTTTCTCACCCGCGCTCATCCCTCGTTGCCGAGGTGCATTTCCGGCGCCAGATAGGTGTAGATATAGTCCCGCAGGGCCTGGGGCCAGGGGCGGGGCTTGATGCCCGTCACCCGAAAAAGCCTGGCGCAGTCCAGAACCGTATAGGCGGGACGCAAGGCCTTTTGCGGATACTCCTGGCTGCGTACCGGGTTGACCAGACATTCTATCTGGGAGAGCCGGATGGATTCATCCGCCAGATCGCACCAACTGGCCTGCCCGGAATTGACAAGATGGAATACTCCGTATTCCTCGGCCTCCACCAGTTTCAGGGTATGCGCAGCCAGATCCAGGGTATAGGTCGGCGATCCGGTCTGATCGAAAATAACATTAATTTTCTTGTTTTTTTTGGCCAGATTCAGAATGGTCAGGACAAAGTTTCCCCGGCCCGGACCAAAAAGCCAAGCGGTGCGAATGATCAGGCATTTTTCCAGATCGCAGGCGCGCAGCGCCTCTTCACCTGCCAATTTGCTTTTGCCGTATACATTCAAAGGTCCGGGCTTATCATCTACATCGTAGGGGGATTTTTTCTTGCCGTTAAAAACAAAATCCGTGCTGTAATGCACAAGGGCGCAGGGACGGGTCTTGACTATGCGGCCCAAGGTCGCGGGCAGGGCGCGGTTCAGAACCCCGGCCAGATCGGCGTCTTCCTCGGCGGCGTCAACCTTGGTATAGGCCACGGCATTGAGGATCAGCTCCGGTTCCTCGGAGTCGACAAGACCCTCCAGACGATAGGAGGCGTCCTTGGCGCTAAAATCGATATCCCGGCGTCCAATCCGGACCACCTCCCAGCCGGCGTCCTGAAAAATGTCCGCCGCGCTTTGCCCGAGCAGTCCGCTGACCCCTCCGAGGACCAGAGCCTTTCTCTTCGCGGCCATAGCTATTCTCCATACCTCTTGCGGATGTCGGACAGGTAGTCTCCGGACGCTACATCGTCTACCCAGGCCTGGTTTTCCCTGTACCAGACCAGAGTGCGGCGCAGACCCTCCTCAAAGCAGCAAGAGGGCGAAAAGCCGAGTTCGCGCGCCGCCAGCCCGTAGTCCATGGCGTAGCGGCGGTCATGACCCGGCCGGTCTTTGACCGGGCGGATCAGGGATTCGTCGCGGCCGCAGAATTTAAGTATCTCCCGGACCACATGCAGGTTGCCGCGCTCCGCCCCGCCCCCAAAATTGTATATCGCTCCCGCGCGGCCTTTTTCCAGGGCCAGAAGCACACCCCGGCAATGGTCCTCAACATGGATCCAGTCCCGCACATTCAGCCCGTCCCCGTAAAGGGGCAGGGATTCGCCGCGCATGGCCCGAAAAAACATGAGGGGAATGAGTTTTTCCGGAAACTGATAGGGACCGTAATTGTTTGAGCAGCGGGTTATGACGAGGGGCAGATCGTAAGTTTTGAAAAAGGACCGGCAGAAGAGGTCCGCCGAGGCCTTGGAGGCCGCGTAGGGGCTGTTCGGGCTCAGGGGGGAATCCTCCCTGAATGACGCGTCTTTCGCCTCCAGGGGCAGAGAGCCGTATACTTCATCCGTCGAGATCTGCACAAAACGTTTGATCCCTGCGTCCAGGGCCGCTTTCAGCAATACGACCACACCCTGGACATTGCTGCGCAAGAAAGGCGTCGCGTCTTCGATGGATCGGTCCACATGGGATTCCGCCGCGAAGTTGACCAGAGCTTCTATCTTGTGCGTGCGTAAAATTTCGCGGGCCGCCGCCGCATCCGCTATGTCTGCGCGTTCAAAAAAGTAGCGGCCCGGATAAGCGCGCTCCATGTCCTGCATGTGGGCGGTATTTCCCGCATAGCTCAACTTGTCCATGTTGCAGACGACGACATCGCTGCGCGCGCGCAGAATCATACGGATAAAATTTCCGCCGATAAAGCCGCAACCGCCGGTAACAAGCAAACGCATGCACGATCTCCTGATTGAACTGGCTTACGCTTTAGAGCAATCTACGCTGTTCATCTGCTCTAATATCTGGACCAGTTTACGTCAATCTTCGCTTTGTTTTTTGCGGGCAAACAAAATTTTTTGCATCTCAACGATACTGGTGAATCCCTGCGGAGCGTCCGCCGTTTTCCCTTTCCCGCGCCGCTCCTGACGAGGACAGACCAGGGGCGCGTAGCCGAGGCGCAGGGCCTGCTTTTCCCGCAGATCGTTTCCGCCGACCGGGCGCAATCTTCCGTTCAGATCCACTTCACCCCAGAAAATGGCCCGTTCCGGCAGGGGCAGATCGTAGTAGGAAGACAGCACGGCAACCACCAGGGCCGCATCCATGCCCGGCTCCATGAGTTTTATGCCTCCGCCCACCTTGGCGTAGATGTCGGACTGGGCGAAAGACAGACGCAGGCGTTTTTCCATCACTGCCAGGAGCAGATGCAACCTGTTTACGTCAAAGCCGAGTCCGGTGCGGCGGGGGATGGCAAGGTAGCTGCGCGTGACCAGGGCCTGAATTTCCACTGCCAGGGGGCGCTGACCGTCCATGGCCATGACCACGGCCGCTCCCGGCAGGGAGGCGTCACGCGCCCCCAGAAAATATGTTGAAGGATCTTCAACGGGCAGAAGCCCTTTTTCCTCCATCTGAAAGACCAGCATTTCCTGATTCGGCCCGAAACGGTTTTTCAGAATCCGGAGCAGTCTGAACATCTGCCTGCGGTCTCCTTCCAGGGAAATTACGGTGTCCACCATATGCTCAAGCAGACGCGGCCCGGCCAGAATTCCGTCTTTGGTCACATGCCCGACGAGGATGAGGGTCGTGTCGCATTTTTTACAGCGTTCGATCACTTCCGTAGCCACGGCCCGTACCTGGCTTACATTGCCGGGCAGTCCTTCCGCATTGGCCGAGCTTAAGGTCTGCACGGAATCCAGGATAAGCAGGGCCGGGGGCGAGCTTTCCAGCAGGGGAAAAATGTCTTCGATACTGTTTGTGGACAGGGCGTGGAGATTGTCGTTCAGAAGACCAAGCCTTTGGGCCCGCGCCTTGATCTGGGAGAGGGATTCTTCTCCGGACAGATAGAGGGTCGTGAGTCCCCTGGCCGCCACCGAACCGGCCAGTTGCAGGAGCAGGGTGGATTTGCCTATGCCCGGCTCTCCGCCGACCAGCAGCGCTGCCCCCGGGACCAGCCCCTGTCCCAGAACGCGGTCCAGGGCCGTGATGCCGGTGCTGAAGATGTCCGTGCCGCTGTCCGGCGCCTGGGACAAGGGGAGAATGCTTTCCCGGCGCGGGGAAAGTGCGGCTTTCCCGCCGGCCCCGGCTTTGATTTGTAAAGGGGAGAGACTGTTCCATTCACCACAATTCGGGCATTGCCCACGCCACTGCGAGGAACGGGCATTGCAGGCGGAACAGACATATATCTCGCGGATTTTGGGCATTCTTAACCGCCCTGGGCGGGCGGGGAATCCCGCACATCCAGAACGCGCACTTCAAAGGTGGCCGTTCCCCTGGGGGGCGAGGGGAAGACAACGACAAAAGGCACTTTGCCGCCCGGTGGAATGTTCGTGTTGTTGGTCATGATGCTGATGCGGTTGTTCAGGGCTTCCTTAAGTTCGGAGACCGTAAGACTCTGGAGCTGGAAAAGGCTCAGGGGTGCGCCGCAGAGCTGTTCGGCGCGATCCAGGGTTTTGTTGTCCGCATCCAGAAGCCTGGCTTCTATGGCGACATAATCCTTGTTGCTTTCGGAGGCGTTGACGGCCAGCCCCTGGATGACCATCATCCGTCCGGCCGGGTTTTCAACCATGAACTGTCTTATTTCCTCAAGAGAGATGCTTGCGATGCGGCGCTCGTCTTCAACCCGGCCTGTTCCGGGTCCGCCGCCGCTCCCGTCCCCGGGCTTGGACTCAGGGTTTGCAGGCGTGAGAGCCTGTTGAACCTCGCCGGGCACAAGGGCACCGTAAATCAGAAAACCCCCGTAACCGAGCAGGACCAGCAGCACCGCCGCCGCGAAAGCGCAGACGGCCTTGAAAAGCTTTCCGGAAAAAAAGCCCGCGCGCTTTTTTGCGCGGGTCGGCGGGGGGGGGAGTTCCTCGTCGTTTTGCGGGGCATCCGCCAGGGGGGGCATGGGGAAAATATTTCCGCAGTGAGAGCAGCGAGATTTCCGGCCCGGCTTGTACAAATCGTCCGGGAGGGAGAAAGTAGTCTCGCATTTGGGGCAGGTTATATTCATATCAGCCGCTTTTCAGGGAAAATATTCCGGCCGTATTCCGGTGGCGTTCCGCATAGTCAAGTCCGTAACCGACAATAAAACCCGCGTCCAGGATAAAACATGGATAGTCAACATGCACAGCCGTCTGTCTGCGTTCCCTTTTATCAATCAGAGCGGCAAGACGCAATGAATTCGGATCGCGCCCCGCCAGTTCCCGGAGCAGAAAGGCCATACTCAATCCGCTGTCCACAATATCTTCAACAACCAGTATGTCCCGTCCCTGCACCCGGCATTCCACATCTTTGAGCATTTCCACCTTGCCGGAGGAGGCGTCATTGTTTCCATAGCTTTTAATGCGCACAAAATCAATTTCCGGGTCCAGGCGGATGCGCCGGACCAGATCCGCGCAAAAGATGAAAGCCCCCTTGAGGACGCAGATCAACAGCAGATCCTTGTCCGCGTAATCGGTATTGACCTGTTCAGCCAGCAGATCGATGCGCCGGGCAATTTCATCCGCCCCGATTAAAGGGCTGAGTTCGCCGGCTCCGCTCATGTCCGCTCCAGAAAACGCAACATGGCCGTTTCATCACAATCCGGATATTTCGGACAATGGATGCAGTCCGCCCATATTTTCTGGGGCAGGCTGTCTTTGTGCACTTCCGCAAAGTCCAGCCTGGAAAAAAATCCGGTTTCATAGGTCAGGGTAAAAACGCGGCTTAGGCCCATATTTATGCCCTCGTCAATACAGACCTTGGTCAGGGCTGTCCCGTGGCCCAACCCGCGTTGCTCCTCGCGGACATAGAGGGAGCGGATCTCGCCGAGGTCTTCCCAGATGACCGCCAGGGCGCAGCAACCGATCGGGGCGCCGTCTTCACCCCGCACGATGTAAAAATCGCGGACATGGCTGAAAAGATCGGAGAGAGAACGGGGCAGGAGCTTGCCGCTTGCGCCGGCATGCAGAAGCAGGGCATGAATGTCTTTCATGTCCCGGATTGTCGCTCTGGCAGGGATGATCCCCATCCGCTATCTCGCAAGCAGGTCTGTTAAAATTTTTTCCAGATCCGCCTCTTCCACCAAGCCCCTGTGATTGAGCTTGAGTTCTCCCTTGCGGTCATAGATCAGCAGTTGCGGAACGGCGTTCACACCCACTCTCTGCGTAAAGTCGCCCTCGGCCAGAGCCACCGGATAATTGATATTCATTTCTCCAAGATAGGAGTGCAGGGCTTTCACTTCCTTGTCGACGGAGACGCCGAGCAGGGCAACGTCGTCCCGGGAAAATTTTTTGCGCGTATTGATGAGACCGGGGATTTCTATGCGGCAGGGCGGACACCAGGAAGCGAAAATGTTGACGATCACCACCTTGCCCTTGTTCTGGACCACAAATTTGATCAGGGCGGAGGCGTTCATCTTTTGAACATCCTGGGCCGATGCCGGGGAGACGTTCAGGGACAGGACAAGCAGCAGAGGCAGGATGAGATTCGCGCATTTACTGGCAAAAGACGGCATTTATTCTCCTTTGGCGGACGCGGGCGGATTCTGTCAGGACAGGAAAGCCGCATAGCGGGTCAGGTCCACATTGCCCCCGGACAGCACGATGCCGACGCGTTTGCCGCGCGTGTCAAGCGCGCCGCTGAATACGGCCGCAGCCGCGAGGCAGCCGGTTGGTTCTACAACCAGCTTCATCCGTTCCGCGAAAAAGCGCATGGCCTGCACAAGTTCCGCGTCCGAAACGGTGAGGATGTCCTGCGCGAGGCTTTGGATTACCGGAAAGGTAAGCTGACCCAGATGCTGGGTCTGCGCGCCGTCCGCTATGGTTTTTGGCGTGTCGATATGCACTATGCGGCCGCTGCGCAAACTCTGCTGCCCGTCATTACCCGCCTCCGGCTCCACAGCGTAAACCGCGCAGTCCGGATTGAAGCGCCTGGCGGCCACGGCGCATCCGGAGAAGAGCCCGCCGCCGCCGAGAGGAACCAGCAAAATGTCCATGCGACCTGCGTCCTCAAAAAGCTCCTTGGCTGCCGTTCCCTGTCCGGCCATCACATCCGGGTGATCATAGGGGGGAATAAGGGTCAGTCCTTCATCCGCAGCGATCCTGGTCCCGAT
>JAISKK010000023.1 GCA_031260965.1 Desulfovibrio sp.
AGGGCGCAAGAAGAGAGAAATATGATCTATTTTTCGCAAAAATACGGTTAATTTTTCAAAAATTGACCAGATTCAAGAAAACAGCAGATGAAGTCGTGAATTATTCAGCGTTTCCTTAGAAAATAAATCCGAAAGTCTTGCCATAGTCCCTAATTGGGACTAGTATTCATTCCATGAGAATTATCGCTGCCTCGACCTTAAAGGCATTTTGGGAACGGAATCCGTCGTACATGGACGCCAAGGCTCCATTGGAGGCTTGGTATGGGTTAGCGCGTAAAGCGGACTGGTCTTCCCCGGTGGATGTAAAAGGGGATTTCAGGAGTGCCAGCATCCTGCAAAATGGGAGAGCGGTTTTTAACATCGCTGGCAACAAATACCGTCTGGTGGTCAAAATACATTATCGCCGTCGGATAGTTTACATTCGCTTTATTGGCACGCATACACAGTATGATGCCATTGACGCGCAAAAAATATGAGGAGGAACACCATGCAAATTAATCCCATACGCACCGAAGAGGATTATCGTGTGGCTTTGCATCGCATAGAAGTGCTTATGGACATGGATGCCGAAGCAGGAACGCCAGAGGATGATGAGCTTGATGTCTTGGCGACTCTGGTAGAAGCCTACGAGGCAAAACATTATCCAATGGATCTGCCGGATCCGATTGAAGCCATCAAATTCCATATGGAACAGAACGAGATGACGCCCAAGGATTTACAGCCCATGATCGGCCGCATGAACCGGGTCTATGAAGTGCTGAACCACACCCGCCCGCTTACTTTGTCCATGATACGCAAACTGCACGGCGAACTTGGCATTCCCGCCGACAGCTTGATTAGGGAGCCTGCCCGCCAGTATTCCTGACACCCGACAACTCTTCCAATGCCTCACAGATGGCGGCATCCAGCATCTCCTCCACAGTTCGGGCATCAATTTCAACGGCAAGTTGCGCCGCCAACCTGTGGGGTATATCATAAGCATCCTGTCTCGTGGCCTGCGGGCGCGGTTGAAATGCTGGACATTAATCTCGTCGATGTTCACCAGCTTTCCTTCCCGTTCTTCATACTCCAGCTTGGCTATCGGTCAATTCGTGTGCTGCCTATTTCGGTCATATCATTTGCTCGCGACATTTTTTAAGAATTTTCTTGTGTGAATTCTAGAAAAGGTCTAGAGTATATGCATGAAGCTTTTATTCCGTTTTTTTGTCCTTACGCTTTTGTGCGCCGCGCAGATTCTCTACAGTGGGCAGTCTTGGGCCGGACAAGGAGAGGGGGTCCGATCCCGGACATCGGCCCTAAACGCCAATCTCCAGTCTTCATCAACCACGCCAGCCAAAAGCGCATCCGCAAAAGCCGCATCTGTCCCAGTCTTCGCAAAAAATTTCAGCGCATCTAAATCCGCAAAGACATCAGCCAAGGTCTCCAAAGAAGAGTCCTCTGCGAAGAAATCTTCCGCCGCGAAGAAAAAAAAGGGAGCATCTGTAAGAACGGAACCGGCGGTCAAGGCCTATATCACTATGGATTTGACAAACAAGCGTATTGTGAATTCACAAAATCCGGACCGAGCCGTGGCTCCGGCCTCCCTGACTAAAGTTCTTTCCATGTATGTTGTTCTGGATCAGATTAAGATGCGCAAGCTGTCCCTGGATTCCCTGGTGACGGTGAGCCGCAAGGCTGCCGACACCGGCGGATCGAGCATCAACCTTCAAGCTGGTCAACATGTGCGGCTCGGGGATTTATTGAAAGGCATGGCCGTGGCCTCAGGAAATGATGCCGCAGTGGCTACAGCCCAGCATGTGGCTGGCTCCGAGGCGGCCTTCGTGCGGATGATGAATAAAAAAGCCAGGGAACTTGGGATGACGCGCAGCGTCTTTAAAAATGTACATGGTCTGCCGGCTGCCGGGCAACAGAGCACTGCCCGCGATTTGCTGCTTATGACCCGAAACTATCTTGCCACACATCCTGGGGCTGTGAGCATGTTTCACGCCCAGCCCTATCTTGATTTCCAGAGCTATCGTCTCAACACCAATCCTCTGCTCGGCAAGATGGAAGGGGTCGACGGTCTGAAAACAGGCTATGTAGCCGCTTCCGGCTATAATCTGATCACTACGGCCCGGCACGGCAATGCGCGTCTGGTCAGTGTGCTTCTGGGCGCGCCCAGTAAAGACGTGCGGCTACGCGAGGCACAGCGTCTGATGCAGGAAGCCTATTCTGCCGTTGACGCGCCCGTGGCGGAAAGCAAAAAAACGACATCGCTTACCCGGCAGAAAAGAAGCTGAACTTAATCAGACCTCCGTTCTTGTATTCGCACCCTGCGTATGTACATGGGGGGCCAGCACATTTTTCATCTCGTGGATGTCAATGGGTTTTGTTATATGCCCGTTCATCCCGGCTGCTTTGCCCGCCTCCCGGTCCTCGCGCATGGCGTTGGCCGTCATGGCAATAATGGGGATGACGGCGGCATTCGCCTTGGCAGAAGAACGTATGCGCCGCGTTGCCTCCAGACCGTCCATGATTGGCATGCGCATATCCATGAGGATCAGGTCGTAATCATTAGCCAGAAAAGCGTTTAAGCCTTCCTCGCCGTTGTCTGCCACATCGACCTTCGCTCCCAGTTCCATCAAAATGGCCAGGGCAATTTCCTGATTTATTGCATTATCTTCGACCAGGAGGAATTTCAGTCCGTCATAACGTTCGTTCTCCCAGGCCTTATCTTCTTCCGTATTGACTTCCTGCGGATCATCCTGGATTTCAAGTTCCACAAAAAAGGAAAAGACGCTGCCTTTGTCCGGTTCGCTGCTTACGCTTATGGCTCCGCCCATAAGCTCAACCAGTGCTTTACTTATGGAAAGACCAAGTCCGGTGCCGCCGAACTGGCGGGAAGTTGATGCGTCAGCTTGGGAAAAGGGCTGGAAAAGGCTTTCCTGTTGGGCGGCGCTCATGCCTATGCCGCTGTCTTTGATCATGCAGTTCAGACGTACCTGATTTGTCGCCTGGATTTTTGCGCTCACGGTTAGGGAAATATCGCCCTGCAGAGTAAATTTGGAGGCGTTGCCAAGCAGATTAAGAAGCACCTGAGACAGACGAAGCTCGTCCCCTACAAGGTAAAGCGGCACAGCGGCGTCAATTTCAATATTGAGATGCAGATCTTTTTCGGCAACACGCGGCAGGATGAGTTCGCGGATGTTGTCCACCATCTCCCTGACATTGAAGGAGTGCTTTTCTATTTCAAGTTTGCCGGCTTCAATTTTGGAAAAGTCCAGAATGTCATTGATAACGCCAAGCAGCAAGGCCGCCGAGGACTGGATCTTTTTCAGGTATATCAACTGGGCAGGGGGCGGATCCGCCTGCATGGCGAGGCGCGTCATGCCCAGCACTCCATTCATGGGCGTACGTAATTCATGGCTCATGCGCGCCAGAAAACTTCTTTGCGCCTGGTTGGCGGCTTCTGCCAGAGCCAGCGCGTTGCGCTGTGTCACGTCCGTGCCGACCTCCATATGCAGAAGTTTGCCGTCATGCCAAGTTATGAGACGTCCGCTCATCAGCAGGTCAAGATTAATCAGATCGTTACGCGTTTCCCAACGCACGCTGTCAAATTTTTTCTTCTTATGGTCAGCAATCAGACTGTCTTTGGGGCAGTCAGGGCAAGGTTCGGTTCTGTTGTGGATGATTTCATAGCACGGTTTGTCCGTGTATTCAGCGCAATTTAAAAGCTTGCAGAGATAGTTGTTGATATAAAACAGTTTGTAGTTTTGCGGATCGCAGACATAAATTATGGCGTCCACATTGCCCATTACATTTTGCAGGATGGATACGACGCGGCGTGTTTCCTTGTTGGCCTTGCCGAGATCGGCGGCCAGGACGTTGACGCTTTTCGCAATTTCCCCCAGTTCGCCGCTCGGTTCCCGAAGGCGCTTGTTCAGGTCAACGCGCAGCCACTTGAGCCCGCTGATTATATCTCCAATATCGGTGAGCATGCGCCTGGAAAGCAGGATGAGCAGGGTGAAGGAAAGCAGGGAACAAAAAATCATGAAATAGAAAATGCGACCGGTCATATCGCCAAATTGCTTTTCAACATCCTGGGTCAGTTCATTGGCCCAGATGTAGCCGATTGTTTCTCCGTTACGGATAACCGGAAACATGGCGTTCAAGATATTCCCGCGTACCATCGTGCCGAAGACGCACCTGGCTATGCCGGTTTGCATTACACCTCGGCCCGGATGATCGGGTCGGATGGGCTGCCCCACGGTGTGAGCGAAGTTTTCGGAAGGGCCGTAGGTAATAATGGCGTCAAGGTCTCTGGAATAATAGCCCACTCCAATTCCCGTTTCCGAGGACGCATGTGCGACATCATCTGTTATTCCAGCGAGTTCTTCATTCAGTATGCGAATTTTTTCTTCACGGGGGGAGTTTTCCGCGCCATGTTTAAACAGCAGGGTCGCATAGCCGCCGGGATCCAGACGTTTGTCCAGAAGCCGCGCGATGGACATCAGCTTGTTTTCCTTCTCGCGCAGGAGCATTTGCTCCACTATATTTTTCGCCATGTAACCGGTAAAAAAGAAAGGAACGTTCATCACAAGCAGGATGACGAGGAAGGCTTTGCCCAGTAATGATGAAAAGAAGGATTTTATTCTTGTCATGGATCGCTGGATCTAACATAATTTCATGTTCGTCTGCAACTTTCAAGGACAGGCATTTTTCTCCAGGGCAATCGCATGAAAAAAAATCTAGAATTATTTAATAATAACTCTAGATTATACTCTATCATTCTCTTATAGCGGGAAAAATGGGATGGCAGATACGGAGGAAGGAGCCGTGAGGCTCCCCCTACTCGAATAAAGAACACTATCGTTTCAAAGGCAATCAGACAATGGCGTCGAGTTTATTCCCTATGCCGGCAGCACTCAGAACATCTTTCTGAAACTGATAGTTGGCGTTAAGCGCCGCACCACTACCGGCCGAAGCGGGAACGGAGTTGAGGCTGTCAATGGTTTTGGAAATCAGGTCTGAGGCCGTTGTGTCGTGTATGGCCCGCTGGGCCAGAGAAGTTGCTCCCTGCACGATTGCAGCGTTTGCGATATCCATTTGGCGTCTCCTTTATGGAATGGGGTATGCATGCCTTATCAGCAATTCAGGGAAAAACTTTAGGCCCGTTTCGATTTCTACTCGCTTTTTGCGTCTTTTTTGGCGTTCTTTCCGGCTGGCTTTACGGCGAAGCGGTAGACTTCGCTGATTTCTTTTTCATAGCCCGGATAGAAGCCTTTGGGCATGCCCAGGATGATGCGCGCACCGCGGTTAAAGTGCACCAGCAACTCGCCGGCCTTGTCGTCAAAGGCCAGACCTTCGATTTCGCCTTGACGTTTGATCTCGGTGAAGGCTTTTTCAACAGTGACGTTAGCGAATGTTTTGTCCGTTATATCCACCCGATAAAGGTGATCCGGCTCGTCATAGTCGGCTTCGCCGTCATCAGCAGTCACGAAGAGAGCACCCTTGTAATAGTATACGCCCTGAACCCATTGCGGCACGGGAGCTATATGTACCTTGCGCAGGAACTTGCCGGAGTCCAGGCTGTATTCATAGAGATAGTTGCCGCTGTTGCCGCCCACCCAGGAACACATCCAAACGGTGCGTTTGTCGCGGTCCACACAGATGCCGGAAACCTCTTCCTGGCCGGATTCCGGCTCAAACTTGAAGGAGCGTTTGAATTTCAGGGTTTCGGCGTCATGGATGGCGATTTGGATGTCCTTTCCCACCCCGTCCATAAACCATTCGGCGCTGATGAACAGTTCGCCGTTGAACACGTCGATGTCGCCGATATGGTTGGAGGGAATGGCATAGCCCGCGAAGGGGTCTTCATTGGAGGCCAGCAGCTTCCCGCTTTTGTCATATTTGTAGATGGCCTTGCTGCCGCTGACATAGTAGTAATTTTCGTCCACGGCAATGCCCTGACGCCCTTTCACCTCAAAAGCGTTTTTCAGCTTGTAGGAAAAGGCCGGACGCTGTGCGACGTATTTAGCGTCCGCAGCGTAAGCGGATGAGATTCCGGCAAGGATAAAGACAACAACTAATCCTAGGACAATTTTTTTCATATCGTGTACTCCGGGTTGAAACTGTTGCAGGGGAAACGCCAAACGGATTTTATCCTTCAAATGCGGCGCTTGTTATGCCGCCGGGATGATGTGTTTTGCCGACGACAGGCGGCAATACCAAGCAGATGGTTTTATATTAGGAGGAATTGATCCCTTTGGCAACCGGAACATGCGACTTTGGGCAGTCTTTTGTCCGGCTTGCCGGGTTTTGATTTTGTTGGTAGTGCCTCGGGTGAAAGTTTTGCTGAATGGGAGGTTTTAAGTCCATGAGTACTCTGGCGGAAAAAAAGGCAGAATTGGCAATACATCTGCTCAAGTTTGAGAGAGTGGTGGTGGCTTTTTCCGGAGGCGTGGATTCCAGTTTCCTCTTAAAAAGCGCGTATGAGGTCCTTGGCGGCAGGGCTGTGGCTGTTACCGGCCGTTCGCTCAGTTTTCCGCAACGCGAACTTGATGCTGCCCAAGCCTTTGCGGACAGGCTGGGCATCAGACATTTTGTGGTGGATTCTGAAGAACTGGAGATTGACGGATTTGCCGATAACCCGCCCGACCGTTGCTATATATGCAAAAAGACCCTGTTCGGAAAGATATTGGAGTTGACCCGCGCCCAGGGTCTGGGGGAGGTTATCGAGGCCTCCAATCTGGATGATGAGGGTGACTACCGTCCAGGTCTGCTGGCCCTTTCCGAACTAGGTATTCACAGTCCACTGCGCGCAGCCCGTCTCAGCAAATCCGACATCCGGCTTCTTTCCAGGGAGATGGGCCTGTCCACCTGGGACAAACCTTCCTTTGCCTGTCTGGCCTCGCGTTTCCCCTATGGGGAGCGCATCGACCCGGATCGTTTGCGGCGTATCGACGCGGCTGAACAGTTTTTGTTGGAACAGGGCTTTGTTCAGGTGCGGGTCAGGTTTCACGATCAGGGCAGGCTGGCCCGCATTGAGGTCGATACCGCTGGTTTTGAATTGCTGGAGAAAAGCGGCTTGCGCGATCTCATCCACGATCGTTTCCGGGAACTGGGTTTTATCTATGTGTGCGCTGATTTGAAAGGCTACCGCACGGGCAGTATGAATGAAACCTTGCCTGCGTAAAAGACCTAAGGCATTTCACCGCCTGAGATTGTCGATTACGGCAGGCAAAAGCCTGTCTGCTCCAATCTCGCGGCAAGGGTTTGCAGACAAAACCTTGC
>JAISKK010000041.1 GCA_031260965.1 Desulfovibrio sp.
AAGACGAGTTGGAGTATTTCGAGGGGGATCCGGAAAAAGCCGCGCGCTTCGCCGCAATCAGCGGTCTGGCCGCGCGCCGTATCGCATCGGAAGGCGTCACCGCCTCGGACCTCTGCCTCCAGGCGGCGCAACGGCTCCTCGCCGCCACGGGCACGGATGTCCGCGAGATCGGCGCCCTGTTTTTTGTAAGTCTGACCCCGGACTATCTGCTGCCCGCCAGCGCGGCCGTCTTGCAGCATTCCCTCGGGCTGCCGCAGGACTGCGCCGTCATGGACATGAATGTGGGCTGCGCCGGATTCGTCAACGGAATGTGGCTGGCCGCCGGTTTGCTGCAATCCCGCGCCTGTTCCAAAATTTTGCTGCTGGTGGGCGATACGCCCGCCCGTTTTACCGATCCGGCCAACCGGGTGACCGGGCCGGTTTTCGGCGACGCGGGCACGGCTTCCCTGCTTGAATACCGCAAGGACGCCGGGACCATGAGCTTTTCACCCGGGGTCAGCGGCGAGAGATACGAGGCCCTGATTATCCCCGGCGGCGGCAGCCGCATCCCCCCCCTTCCGGAAGAAAGCCCTGCTGCGCCCTTCAACAGAGTCATCCCGGACGGGCAGGGGAACCCCTGGACCCTGGGCGCTTACGGGCGGATCTGGATGGAAGGCATGCTCATCTATTCCTTCGGCGTATCCACGATTCCCCCCCACATCAAGGCGCATCTGGAAAAAGCCGGTCTTGGGGCCGGGGATCTGGATTATCTGATGTTGCATCAGGCCAATAAACTCATGGTGGGGACCATTGCGAAAAAGGTCGGCGTCAGCGCCGCCAAAGCGCCCTGGGGCAGTCTCGCCAAATATGGCAATCTCGGGGCGGCCTCCCTGCCTTCCCTGATCTGCGATACGCTTGTCGGCAAGGAGGACGGCGGCAGGGACAATATCATGCTCTGCGGCTACGGCGCGGGGCTGACCTGGAACTCCTGCCTGCTTTCACTCCGGGACGCCCATATCCTGCCGGCAAGCGACTATGTTCCGCCGGAACACATAACTACACGCGCGGAGCGCATTCAGCACTGGCACGCCAGATTCGCGGGTGAAACGGAGCAGGAATAAAGCCGGGGTCGGAGCGGATTTTGGGGCAGGCAGGCTTTTGACTGCCGTAAGCGACCAGAATCGGGCGTAACCGCTTCAGCCCTACAAAGTCAGTCCGTACAAATCCATCGGAATTTCCTGGCCGGTCAAGGTCGCGGCCTCCTCACTGGTGGCCAGCCAGTAGCACATCCTGGCAACGGTTTCCGGCTCCAGAAATCGGGTTCTGGGGTCGGCGTACATCTCCTCCGCGTTTGCGAAGCGCGTCCCCATGACCCTGTTCATATAGGCAATGAACTCTTTTGTTTCCGAAAGGGGGGTTTTGACCGGCGTGGGGCAGACGGCGTTCACGCTGATATTGCGGCCCTGCAATTCCTTGGCCAGGGTTTTGGTCAGGCCGATAATGCCCCATTTGCTCATACAGTAGGCGGCATGATAATATACGCCGACCAGAGCGGCTATGGAAGCGATGTTGATGATTTTGCCGCTGCCCTGTCGCAGCATGCAGCGCGCGGCATACTTGTTCGTGCGCCATGTGCCGGCGAGGTTGACGGCCAGGGTGGCGTTCACCTGCGCGTCCGTCAGGTTCCAGGTTTCCCCCAGCGTCACCAGACCCGCATTCGCGATGACCACGTCAAGGCGTTTGAACTGCTCCCAGGCAGCGTGAAAAAGCCCTTCCACAGCTTGCGTGGACGCCACATCGCATTGCCGCGCGAGCACGGCGCCGCCTTTCGCCTCAAGTTGGCCGATGACCTCCCGGTAGGCGGGGGAATCCGTCGCTTGTCTGTCCGCCAGAATAATATCAAAGCCCCTGTCGGCGAAGTACAGCGCGAAACTGCGTCCTGATCCCTGCGCCCCGCCGGTAATCAGGACGGTTTTTCTGTCCATAGTGCGCCTCGTCGTATTTATAGAATCAGGAATTGCCCGGTACTCGCCAACGTCCTTCCGGTACCGCATGGTTTGAGGTGAGTTGTCCGATGCGCCTAATTTTAATCTCATAAAATAAGCTGCCGTCGCTGTCAATTTTTAGGGTAAGTCGTCCTACGCCGTTTTATTGGCTGGTGTACAGTCCTGCGAGTGGGGCTGACCAAAAGGCATTTACGAGAGAATTGTCATCGGGTATGGTGAACAGCAAAGAGGAAAGACGCATTAAGCTGATTTGACCAAGGAGTATGGCATGAATTCTGTTGAAATGATTGAAAAAGCCGTTCGTGCTCTTCCTCCGGGCGAACTGGCCGCATTTCGTTCCTGGTTTGAAAAATTTGACGTTATGATCTGGGATCTATAGGTTGAAGAGGATGTCTCGGCGGGGAAGCTGGACGCTCTGGCCGCTGAAGCCCTCGTGGAATATCGTGCGGCGAACGAGTTCTTCGCTTTTTCGGGCCAAAACAACTGCCAAAGAGTGTATAAAGTATCGTGAACAAAATGGAACCTTTGTATGCCGGATAAAGACGCTATCCAGAATTTCATAATCGACGCGGTGGCCTCCGGCCTGGGCGAAGGGGCGAAGATCGGTCCTGAAACCGCGTTGCTCGGCAAAGGCGCCGTGCTCAGTTCCCTGCGGCTGGTGGAACTTTTGTTGCAGGTGGAAGATTATTGCCTCGAAAATGACATCCCCTTCGTCTGGACAACGGATGCGGCCCTGTCTGAAAAACGCAGCCACTATAGAACGGTCGAGTCTCTGAGCGGCTATGTATATGGCTTTCTGAGCGACGGCCGGAAGGATGCGCCATGAAAAGCCTTTCCGCGGGGGGCGTGATTCCGCTGTGCACTGCGAAAGCGGAAACTGGAACGCCATGAAAGGCCTTTTCGCGGGGAGGGTGTGGTGAGCCTGCTCGGGGAGCTTCTGCGCCGCTGCCCGGACCCCGACCGCCCCTTCCTCCTGGGGCGCGGCGCTTCCCTTTCCCTGCGCGATATCGCCGCCGCCCCTCTTTCCGATCTTTCTTCCCTGCGCGCGGGCGATGTCGTGGCCCTGATCGGCGCCTTTGACCCTCTGTCCATTTCCACATTGTTGCGTCTGTTGGACCGGGGGGTGATCGTCGCCCCCCTTACCCCGGACAGCGAAGCCAGACACGACGAATTTTTTGCCCAGGCCTTTGTGAGCGCCTGTATCCGCGCAGGCCGGGTGGAACAACTTCCTCCGGTCAAGGGCACGCACCCCGGTCTGGACTATTTGCGGCAAAGGGGCGAGGGCGGGCTTATTCTCTTCAGCTCCGGCACAACAGGCGGTCCCAAGGCCATCCTGCACGCCGCTCCGCGCTTGCTGGCCTCTTACCACAAGCCGGGCAGGTCCTTGCGCGCCCTGGCCTTTCTGCTGTTCGACCATATAGGCGGGTTGAACACCCTGCTCCATATGCTCTTCAACAACGGTGAAGTCGTTGTGCCCCGTTCCCTCTCCGTGGAGGATGTCGCAGCGGATCTGCAAGACTATGCCGTGGAATTGCTGCCGACGACCCCGACCTTTCTGCGCCTGCTCCTTTTGAGCGGGATTCTTGACGAGGACCCTTTTCCCGCGCTCAAACTGATAAGTTACGGCACGGAACTTATGGATCAACCCACTTTGGACGCCCTTTGCAAGGCTTTACCCACAGTGGATTTTCGCCAGACTTACGGAATGTCCGAACTGGGTATTTTGCGCGTTCAGAGCAAGGCGCGGGACAGCCTGTGGATGCGACTGGGCGGAGAAGGGGTGCGCGCGCAAGTCAGGGACGGTCTGCTTTATATTCATTCCGGGAACAGAATGCTCGGTTATCTGAACGCCCCCTCGCCTTTTGACAAAGAGGGCTGGTACTGCACGCAGGATATGGCGGAAAACGAGGGCCCCTGGTTTCGTATCAAGGGCAGGCAAAGCGGGCTTATCAATGTCGGCGGTCTGAAAGTGCTGCCCGCCGAGGTGGAAAAGGCGGCTCTGCTTTTTCCCGGTGTCGCGTTGGTCAAAGCCATGGGCGCGCCCAATCCCGTCAGCGGAGAGCATGTGGAATTGATTTGCCAGTTCGCGGCCCCCTTTGCGAGCGGTGAGGAACAAAAGCGCGTGAAAGCGGCGTTGCGGGAGCATCTGCAAAAAACGCTCCCCGCGAGCGCCGTGCCCTTGCGCATCCGTCTGGAAAATGTGCCCCTCAACTATCGCTATAAAAAGAAGTAGGCTATGATCTGACCTCTTTCAACGCGGACATGGGAGAATGAAGGGCGGCATTGTATTCGGGCAGATCGCGTGTTAATAAACGACAGCCGGGGGTAAGCGCTATGTCGATTCGCATAAGAGCTGTTCTCACCATCGTTATAATTTCCGTAATAATCATTCTTTTCGGCATCGGGTCCGGTCTGTTTTTTGTCCAGAGCTATCTTGAAAAGAGCATTGCGAGCGATATGACTGCTGTGGCTGATGTCGCGGACAAATTTGTCAGCAGTCAGATTGATCTGCTCAAATCAGATGTCTCTGAAGCGGCGCAACAGTTATTTGATTCGTCCGACGAAGACCTGCAAAGAGTTTTGCAGAAGCAGGTCGAAGCCCACGAGACAATCCTCGCCCTGACGGTTTTTGACCGCAACGGCGAGATTGTAAGAGCGTACGGAACAGCGCCGATGCCCGCCGAGCTTGTCAACAGCGACTATGTACAAAGAGCTTTCGCCGGTGAGGAGGTTATTTCCACCACCAGACAAGATTCGAGCGGGAAGCTTGTCTTATATGTCTGTTTGCCGATGGGAAAAGGTGTTATATCCGCAACCGTTTCAGGCATGTTTTTCAGCGACCTGCTGTCCACGGTCAGAATATGGGATACAGGGCATCTTTTTATTTTGGACGCCGAGGGGACAATTCTGGCCAATATACGCCCCAACTGGGTTTTGGAGCGCTACAATTTTATCGACAAAGCGAAAACGGACAGCCGCTATGCTGATATCGCCGCTACCGCCAGCCGCATGATTAAAGGAGAGCGGGGATCGGGACGCTTTACCGTGGAAGGCAAGGAACGGCTTTGCGTCTATGTGCCGATCACAGGCTCAAAGGTCGGATGGACCTTGGCCGTTGTCGCTCCGCTGGGGGAAAGTCCGATCCATGATGTGCGCAACGGGCTGTTGCTGGTCGGGCTGGTGTGCCTGTTGCTGAGCGTTGGGGCTGCCTTTGTCGCTTCCGCTATCCTGGAAAGACCCTATGAAACAATAAAGGGGCTGGTCGCGACGCTGGAAGCGAAGGGCAAGCTCCTGTATACAATCAACGAGGCGGCTGCGATATTGCTGGGGACGGAAACGGATAATTTTGCGGACAACATCCACAAGTGCCTGGAGATGGTGGCGCGATGCGCGGGTGTGGATCGAATGCGCATCTGGAAAAATTATACCATGGAGGGTGAACTGTATTGTTCACAATTATATGGATGGTCGGAGGGAGAATACGCGCAGGAGGGAGAAAATATTACGCGTGATGTCCGCTACAGAGACGACCTCCACGGATGGGAACAAAAACTTGTCGCTGGACAATCTATAAACAGTATCGCCGGCGCGTTTTCCCCCAAGGAACAGGCGACGCTGTCAGCGCAGGGGATTTTCTCCATTCTGGTTATCCCTGTGTTTTGCCAGGAAAGTTTTTGGGGATTTGTTTGTTTTCACGATTGCCGTAAAGAACGTATATTTTCCGAAGATGACGAGAATTTGTTGCGTTCCGGCGGAATGCTGATTGTCAATGCCATACTGCGCAATGAAATGACGCATGATCTTGTCCGAGCGCGGGAGGAAGCGCTTGCCAGCGCTGAGGTGAAAGGCGATTTTCTGGCCAATATGAGCCATGAGATGCGCACGCCGCTCAACGCGATTATCGGACTCTCGGAGCTGACGCTTGATTCCGGGGAGGTGGAGGGGATTGCGCGGGAAAATCTGGAGAAAGTATATAGTTCGGGAGTATCGCTGCTCACTCTCATCAATGATATTCTGGACATATCGAAAATTGAGGCCGGAAAATTTGACCTCATCCCGGTCATCTACAGCACGCCGAGCCTGATCAACGATACCAGCGCCCTGAACATTGTGCGGATTGGCGTGAGGCCCCTTGCCTTTCATCTGGATATAGACGGGACCATACCGAGCAGGCTTTTTGGAGATGAATTGCGCGTCAAGCAGATTTTTAATAATCTTCTGAGCAATGCCTTCAAATACACGATGGAAGGCAGGGTTGACTGGAGCATTTCCTGTGAGCAGGACGGCGATGATGTGTGGCTGGTTTCTTGTGTCAAAGACAGTGGTATAGGCATTCGCCCGGAGGATATAAAAAAGCTTTTCTCCGAATACAACCAGGTGGATACGAAAAGCAACCGCAGGATTGAGGGTACCGGACTGGGCCTTTCCATCTGCAAAAGCCTGGTGGAGAAGATGGATGGAACGATTGACGTTGTAAGCGAGTATGGAAAAGGCAGCACATTTACGGTGCGCATCCGGCAGGGCAGGGTAAACTGTGCCCCGATTGGCGTGGAAGTCGCTGAGAATCTCAAAAACTTTCATTTCAGCGAACATAAGCGGGATCGCAGCGCAAAGCTGGTGCGCAAGCAGATGCCTTACGCAAGAGTGCTGGTTGTGGATGACGTGCCGACCAATCTGGATGTTGCCAGAGGCATGATGAAACCCTACGGGATGCAAATCGACTGCGCATCCAGCGGTCCCGCCGCCATTGAGCTGATTCGTAAAGCCGAGGTTACATATAACGCGATCTTTATGGATCACATGATGCCGGGCATGGACGGCATGGAGGCCACCCGGATCATACGTGAGGAAATCGGGACAGAGTACGCGAAAAACATACCTGTTATCGCTCTTACCGCAAACGCCATTGTCGGGAATGAAGAGATGTTCCTGCGCAACGGATTTCAGGCCTTTCTCGCCAAGCCCATCGATATTATGCGCATGGATATTGTCATCAATCACTGGATTCGGAATAAAGATCTGGAAGAAAAGTTCTCCGCAGGCATGCAGGGCGACCAAAACACGCTGGACAGGCGCGGTGAGAAAGACAGAAGAAGCGGTATTGAAAGGAGAAACGATCTTGACAGAAGGCAGCAGGCCGGTGGATTAAGCAGCAAAGGGCTTGACTTTGAACAGGGCTTGAAGCGTTTTGGCGGTGACGAGGAAATTTATCTGGATGTTTTGCAATCCTATGCGCAAAATACGCCGTCTCTGCTGGAACAGTTGCGAGGATGCACGCGGGAAAGCCTGCCGGACTATGCGATTGTCGTGCACGGGCTGAAAAGCAGCAGCCTCAGCATCGGCGCGGAGAAGATCGGGGCACTGGCCAAGGATCTGGAATTTGCGGCCAAAGCCGGCGATTTTGCCTTTGTCGATGCCAAAAACAATGAGTTGATCGGGGCAACGCAAATTTTGCTCGCAGCTTTGTCCGCCATGCTGCGGGATATTGCGGCCGAAAATCCCAAGCCCCAAAAAGCGGAACCGGACGCGGAGGTGCTGGCCGCTTTGCAACAAGCCTGCGAAAGCTTTGATATTGACGAAGTGGACAAGGCCATGGAGGAGCTGGAAAGCTACGCCTATGAATCTTGCGGCGAACTGGTGGAATGGTTGCGGAGCCAGGTAAATGTATTGGGCTTCAAGCAGATCGCAGAACGTTTGGAGCAGAAATAAAAATTTGCGCATATAGCGAGGGGAGAAATTTTATGAAAAGCATCGCGACAGAACAGGCCAGGCCGGGGCAGATATTGGGGCGGCAAATTTTGAGCGGAGATGGAGTTTTATTGGCCGGACAGGGGGAAGCGATTACGGAAAATCTTTTGCAGGTGTTGAAGCGTCTGAAAATTGAAAATATTGTCATCGCGGACAGTGAGCGTAAAAAAGTTCTGCTTGTTGATGATAACATGACGAACCTGACCACCGGCAAAGACATGCTTAAAGATCAATACAAGGTTTACCCGGTTCCATCGGCCGAGATCATGTTTGACTTGCTGGGTAATATCATCCCGGATCTGATTTTACTGGATATCGAAATGCCGGTAATGAACGGCTATGAGGCCATCAAACGCTTGAAAAGCAAGCCTGACTGGGCGGAAATACCAGTTATATTCCTTACCTCCAAAACAGATGAGGGGAGCGAACTGGAAGGACTGAGTCTCGGCGCGATTGATTATGTCGCCAAACCCTTTTCCGCTCCGCTGTTACTCAAGCGTATTGAGAACCATCTTTTCAGCGCAATGCAGAAAAAGCAGTTGAAGGCGTTCAACACCAGCCTGGAGGAGATGGTACACCAGAAAACCGCGGAGGTATTCAATCTGCAAAACGCGGTGCTGGGTACGGTAGCTGATCTGGTTGAATTTCGCGACGATGTGACGGGAGGGCACATCACCCGCACGCAAAAATATCTGGAGATCCTGCTGGACAAGTTGGTTGAGGAAAAAATTTATGCGGATGAAGTGTCCGGCTGGGATATGGAGCATCTGCTGCCTTCGGCCCAGCTCCACGATGTCGGCAAAATCGGGATCAGCGATATGATACTGAACAAACCGGGGAAACTCACCCCGGAAGAGTTTAAAATTATGCAGGGCCATGTGGCGATCGGGGTGGAGGCCATCAAAAAGATTGAGCAGAAAACGACGGAACATGCTTTTTTGCGCCATGCGGGGCGAATTGCCGGCACACACCATGAAAAATGGGATGGCAGCGGCTATCCCGATGGGCTGAGTGGAGAGAATATTCCCCTGGAAGGGCGTCTGATGGCTATCGCCGACGTGTATGACGCGTTGATCTCGGTCCGTCCCTACAAGAGGCCGTTCAGCGCCGATGAAGCGAGGCAGATCATCGAAGACGGAAAGGGCACCCATTTCGACCCCGTGCTGGTCGATGTGTTTTCAAAGGTGGCCAACAAGTTCGCGGAGGTCGCCAAAAAGGAGCAGGGCGTCCAATAGAGCCCTTTACGCTTGAGGCCGGGTTTGCTCCGCCCGGGGTTGCAAATAAAATTGACAATACGCGCAAGACGAGGGCGGGGGTCTTGGCGTCAAAACCCGAAAATTACTCTGCGGGTCGAATGGTCATGACCGGGATGGGGGAGCCTTTGACGATTTTTTCCGCCACCGATCCGAAGAGTATGCGGTCAATGCCGCTGCGGCCGTGTGTGCCCATGACGATTATATCCGCTTTGCATTCCCCGGCGGCATTCAGGATTTCTTCAGCCGCATAGCCGTTCACTACCCTGCCGCTGGCCTTGATCCCGGAGAAATGCTCGGATACGAACTCTTTCATGCTTTGTTCGGCGCCAGACACAATCTCGCCCACAAAATTTTCAATGGAACTCGGGGGCACATGAAATCCCACATACTGGGTAAGAGCAGGGGCCGCATAGACAGCCAGCACTTCCGCGTCAAAGGCCTTGGCCAGCATGACCGCGTGTTCCGCTACCAGGGCGCTCTGCTGAGACAGATCCAGGGCGCAGAGAATCATTTTTATATCACGCATGGCGCACCTCCTTGGCATTTTGCGTTTGAAGTCGTCGCGGGACGGGTGAAACATATTCACTGCGCCGCAACTTCTTGTAAATTTTATAGCTTATTCGCCCGTCCATTTCAAGGATTAAACGCCGGACAAATTTCAACCCCGAATATTGACGATCTCAGGCGTAAAATGTTCCAGGGTGCTTTGGCGCGGCTGAAAAAATTTTCCGCCTTCAAAGGCCGCCTGGCGGACAAGATCTGTTTTTTTACCGGAATTTGGGGAATATTTTTCCCGCATCCATACCGGCCTTCAAAAATAACTATCTGAAATATCATTAAATAAATTACAAAGTAGACGGCGGCAGGCATTTTGCATACAAAGGACAAACACCTTTAGCCGTATAAGGGACTGGCATGAAAATCAGCACAGAGCAACTTCGCATACAACAGGAAAACGAACTCAAACGCGGGGCGCGGCAGGAAAAGCCCGTCGCCTTTGATGCCGTTTTGAACAGGGAGCTTGGAGAAGCGGATCCGGCCCAAAGCGGGGCTTTGAGCGAGACGCCGTCCGGCGTCGCCCGTCCTCTTTTGCCGGGTGCAGAGGCTTCTCTCGGGATAGGCGCAAAGGCGCTTGCCGGGACGCGGCTGGACGCGGGCATTGAAACGGGCGGCAAAGATCCGGATAGTTTGGCGGAGGAGGTCAGAATGTTCGAGGGTATGCTGGGCAGTTTTGAGGACTACGCTGAACAATTGGCCCTGGAAGATCGCGCCGATTTGCGCAATGCCTTTTCAAGCCTGCAGAATGTCCGCAAACAGCTTGAGGACTTCAAAACCCGTTTTGCCGCATCCGCAAACGAAGCGGGGGCGGCCGCGGAACTTTTAAACGAGATGGATGTTCTGGCCACAACGGAGATCATCAAATTTAACCGGGGCGATTATCTCGGCTGAAAATTTGCGGATTATTTAAGCCTGTCGTGCAGGGCCTCCAGACCGGCCAGGGCCGCGCTCATGCGGATGTCGTCCCGGTAGCCGGTAAAATTACGGCGGAAAGAGGAGATAACCGGTCCTTTGGCAGGGCTGCCGAACGCTTGGGACATGTAGGCTATGGTCGAGATCCAGACCGTGCCCACGGGTTTTTCCGCTGTGCCTCCCTCCGGTCCGGCAATGCCGCTGATGGCCAGGCCGACCGTGGCCCCGGTAGCCTGCAAGACCCCGGCGGCCATGGCTTCAACCACCGCCTCGCTTACCGAGCCGTGTTCCTCGATCAGACCCTTGTCCACATTGAGCAGACGGGTTTTAAGATAATCGGCGTAGGTCACCAGACCGCCGCAAAACCATTTCGAACTGCCCGGAACATTGGTGCACAATACCGAAACCAGACCGCCGGTGCAGGATTCGGCGACACACATGAACATATTTCTGGAGATAAGCCGCCGGCTGATATTGCCGATGAGCCATAGACCTTCTTCTGGAAATTCCATACAATATGCCCCGATGATCAAAAAGCCGCTTTTCATTTTTGCAAAGGAGAATGTGATGCGGCAAATATTTCCTTTTACTTTACTATCTTGCGCCGGCATAAATCAAGCCCCCTTTTCCGGGTCAAAAGATAAGCACAGCAGATGCCCTTCCTCAATCTGGCGCAAGGCTTTGCTGCCCTGCTCCCGAATCCTTCCGGCTGCAATGCTCGCACTTTCTGCGGCGATCTTTTTTTGCCTTGCTCCCCCTGTTTTTGCAACGGCCGCGCCCCTGCGCGTGGTTTACGGCTTTGACCGGGAATTCCCTCCATTCTCTTACGAGGAACCGGGCGGGCAGGCGGCCGGCTTTGAAATCGAACTGGTGGAAGCCGTTTTTCACGACTCCGGCGCGAGCATCGTCCATCGCCCCCTGCTTTGGGACCGCATCGGCCTTGAGCTTGGAAACGGCAGCATCAACCTGACCACGGGAATGGTGCAGACGGAGCAGAGGTCCAGGCTCTATCTTTTTTCGGACGCGCCCACCTTTCGTCTGCCCATTCGCGTGTTCACCAAGACTTACGGCCGTTTCCCCAGCTTGAGCCTGCTGCGCGGGCAGTCGGTGTCCGTGGAGCAGGGCAGCTACCCGGCTACCCTTCTGGAGGAATACAGGGGTTTCAACATCAAGCCCTTCGCAAACCGGGGGGATGCCGTGCGCGCCCTCTACAACGACGAGGTTCAGGCCTATTGTGGTCCGGTTCCGAACACGTATTACATCGTCAACACCCGCAATTACGGGGCCATAACCAGCATGGGCGCCCCCCTGGGCATTACGGAACTCAGAGTCGCTTTCAACCGGGAGAGGGGAGACATCCAGCGCGTCTTTAATGAAGGCTTGAAGCGGGTCATCGATTCCGGGGAATATAACCGCATCTACCGGAAATGGTTTGTGCGCGAACTCAAGGATCAGGAAGAAAATTTGCTGCTCAAAAGCGCGACAACGGCTACTGTGGCGGCCTATGCTCCTTACGGAGGCAGCGGGCAGGGCGCGGCCGTGCTTACGGCTACGGGCAAGGTCTACGCGGCTTGCAACATGGAGAACGCGGACCCGCTCTTAAACCTCTCCGCCCTGCGCGCGGCGGTCGCCATGGCCGTCACGGCGGGTGAATATGAACTGCGCGCCGCCGTGCTGGTGGACCAGGATGGAAGTATAGTCCGGCCGGGACCGGAGGACCTGCAAACCCTGGGTGAATTCGGGAGTGGAGTGCTGATTGTCGTCGGCAGGGAACAAAACCGCTCCGCCACAAAGATGATCGCGGAAATTACGCCGAACATCGTAAGGCGGGAGATGAAGTTGCTGCCGCGGGCAAAGCCCTGAGCGTTTTTTGTCGGGTAAAAAACATAGATGCACTTTTCCCTGGTCAAGCTCAATCCGCCTGAAAGTCAGCCGTCGCACGGCTTCGACGATGTGATCCTGCCCCTGTTTCATGCTTTGTCGCGCCTTGGCTACAAGGCCGAGATCCTTTTCAATCGCGTCAACCCGAAGAGCCGGAACATCGTCTTCGGTTCCTGCATAAGCCCCGCCCGGGCCGGGCGCATGTTGCCGCCGGGCAGCATCATTTTCAATCTGGAGCAGATCAGCCCGGACAGCAAGTGGTGCAACGCCCAGTATCTGGCCCAGTTGCGCGCTTTTTCCGTCTGGGACTACAGCGGGGCCAACATCGACGCTCTGCGCCGGCATGGAGTGCGGGATCTTACCCATGTCCCGCTTGCCTATGTGCCGGAAATGACGCGGCTCAAGCCCGAATATCCCCAGGATGTGGATGCGCTTTTTTACGGGCTGATCACAGAGCGGCGTGATGTTGCCATCCGCGCCCTGCATGGGGCGGGCGTGCATATTCTGGCCAGCCAGGACGCATTTGGGGATTTGCGCGACAAGCTTTTGGCCCATTCCCGCCTGGTCCTGAACATTCATCATTTCGTCCCGGCCCGGCTTGAAATCGTGCGTCTCGGCTATGTCTGGGCCAATAAAAAAGCCGTCGTCTCGGAGCGTGGAGCGGATACCGAAGTGCCGGCACATCTGGAAGAAGCCTGCCTGTGTACGCTCCTTATGAAGAGCTTGGCGAGGCTGTGCCGGGGCTTCTGGCCGACAAAAGACGCCTGGAAAAAACAGCCGCTACGGGTTTTGCCGCCTTCACTTCCCTGCGCCTGGAAGATTGTCTGGAAAAGATTGTCGGACGCAGAAATATTTCTCCGGGTCAGGCTTTGGCACGGAGTGCAGAGGGCGGAGGGGAAGAAAATCTGACAAAAACCGCGTCAGCGCCCGGACCTTTGCGGGAGGCGCCTTTCTATGCCCGGCCTTCCCCGGAATGGCTGATTCACGGCGACGGGGCAGATCACGGCGACCAGTCGCCGATCGCTCCTTCGTAAAAAGAACGGGTCCGGACCTCGTATTCATACTGTTCTTCAAGAGCAGTTAACGCTTCAAATAGTCGCTTACGGCGAGCAAAGCTCACCTGCGCCTATTTGGCGGCAAGGATTTACAGGAAATCCTTGCGAGCATTTCATGTGTGAAAGACTCCAGGCTTGCCGTTTTTTTGCCTTGCTCCTTACAGCGCAGGGCTAAGGCCTTTGCCGAGGATTTTGTTCAGCAGGAAGAGGGGCAGCAGCACGCTCAGGATCAGCACCGCGCCGTAGGCCGAGGCCGGACCGAAATCCCCGCTTCCGATGTACTGGAAGACCTGCACGGTCATCGTGGTCCAGGGGCCGTAATAGAGAACAATGGTCGAACTCAGCTCCGCCAGAATAGTCACCCACATGATGATCGCCCCGGCGATAATCCCCGGCAGCATGGCCGGTACCACCACCTTGAGGAAAGACTTGAGGGGCGGAACCCCAAGGCTGATGGAGGCCTCCTCCACAGACTCCTCGATCTGCTGTAAAAGGGCGGAGGTGGTTTTGACGGAAAAGGGCGTCTTGCGCACAAAATAGGCCAGGACCAGGATCATCCAGGTCCCCGTCAGGACGATGGGGCCGCTGTTGTAAGTGGCTGCCAGGGCGATGCCCAGCACCGACCCGGCAATGATGAGAGGCAGCATCATGGCCAGATCCAGCACATAGGCGGAGATGCCTTTTTTGCGCACAATCAGATAGCTGACCAGCATTCCGAAGACCATCCCGATGCAGGTGGCCGTTGTGGAGAGAAAGAAGGAATTGAAAATGGGCCGGGGCGCGACCTGCAGAGCGGCTTTCAGGTTGTCCAGGCTGAAATGCCCGTAATACATGACCGGACCTCTGCTTTCCGTTATTGAGGCTGCCAGGATTACGGCAAAGGGAGCCAGGGCGAGGATGAGAAGCAGGGCGCAGAAGCTGAACGCCGCCAGGGTCAGGGGGCGGGAAAGCTTGTGGATCTCGGGCGGGCGCAGGGCGGACATGGCGTAACTCTTTCTTTCCACCAG
This sequence comes from Desulfovibrio sp., assembly GCA_031260965.1. Taxonomy (GTDB): domain Bacteria; phylum Desulfobacterota; class Desulfovibrionia; order Desulfovibrionales; family Desulfovibrionaceae; genus Frigididesulfovibrio. The sequence goes on from JAISKK010000041.1 coordinate 14,403, forward strand.
GCTTTTCTGCAAAATTGTTATGCCCAGGGTGATGAGCACCAGGATGGAACTCAGGGCTCCGGCCATGGACGGGTTTCCACCCATCTCATTCATGAATTCGCTGTAGGCCTGTTCGGCCAGCACCTTGAAATCGCCGCCGATAATTGTCGGCACCCCGAAATTTTCTATGGACATGCAGAAGACCATAAGCCCGCCCGCGGCAATCGAAGGGCTGATCAGGGGCAAAGTGACAGTGTAAAAGACCCGTAGGGGACCGGCCCCCAGGTTGCGCGCCGATTCCTCCAGGGAGCGGTCCACGGAATTGATGGCCGCCGCGACCATAAGAAAGACAAAGGGGAAAAATTGCAGGGTGAAGACCATAACCACGCCCTGCCAGCCGGCTATGCCCGGAAAATCAATACCCAGATCCGCGAGCAGACGCGTGATGAAACCGCTGCGGCCGAGCATGAGCAGCCAGGCCTCCGCCCCGATGAAGGTGGGCAGGATCAGTGGCAGGGTTCCAAGAGTACGCAGGGTGTTGGTAAAGGGCAGCTTGAAGCGGGTGATGAAAAAGGCGAAGGGCGCTCCGAGGAGAATGCTGAACAGGGTGGCCATAAAACTCATAAAAATGCTGTTGCCCAGGCACTTCAGGTAAAATGAGCTTTTAAAGACCAGGTAATAGTGTTTGAGGGTGAATTCGCCGGGTGCATCGCCCGCGAAACTGGCCATAAAAATGGAGAACATCGGATAAACAATGAGAAAAAAGAGCACGGCCAGGGCGGACAGGAAAATGCAGTTCCAGGAGCTGAAAAGCCGCGAGATCCGGTTCATTCCCTGATTACCACCGGGCGGCGCGGGGCGAAGCACAAATCCAGACTTTCCCCCTCCTCCCGCAAACGGTCGCATTTGGCGGCGCTGAAGCGCACCCGCATGACGCAGCCCAGAGCCTCCACCGCATAGATTACATCCGCGCCAGAAAATATTGCCTCCTGTACCACGGCCCGGAAGCGGTTTTGGGAAACTCCGTCTTTGGCTTCTTCAATCCAGTCCGGGCGTAGCATAAGGGTGAAGGGCGGAGGCGGGGTCGGGCCGATGTCCAGAAAGAGCGGCATTTCGGCAATACGGACCGCATTTTCCTGGTCCAAATCCGCCTCTGCCCGCAACAGGGCGCAGGCGCCCATAAACTCGGCCGTGAAAGTGTTCGCCGGCTGAAAATATATGTCTCTGGGCCGTCCCACCTGTTGCAGTCTGCCCCCGGAGAGGATGGCGATGCGGTCGGAAACGGCCATGGCTTCTTCCTGATCATGGGTGACATAGATTGTGGTGATGCCGAAGCCCTTCTGGATGCGCCGGATCTCCTCGCGCATATCCACCCTGAGTTTGGCGTCCAGGTTGGAGAGAGGCTCGTCCATGAGCAGCACTTCCGGGCGGATCACCAGGGCGCGGGCCAGGGCCACGCGTTGCTGCTGGCCGCCGGAGAGCTGGCGGGGGTAGCGTTCGGCGAAGCCGTCCAGATGCACACTGCGCAGGATGTCCTCGACCCTGGTCTTGATTGCGGGCGCGGGTTCTTTGCGGGCCTTCAAGCCGTAAGCGACATTGTCAAAAACCGTGAGATGCGGGAAAAGGGCGTAGTTCTGGAAGACCATGCCGCATTCCCGGCGGTGGGGCGGCGTTTTGACGATAGATTTATCGCCGAAGCGGATGTCCCCGCCGTCCGGCGCGGTAAAGCCCGCGAGCATACGCAGCAGGGTGGTTTTGCCGCAACCGCTCGGACCAAGCAAAGTGAAGAATTCACCATCCGCGACGCTTAAACTGATGTGATCGACAACGGCATGATCGGCGAATTTTTTTACCAGATTGTCAAGAACGATTGCGGCCATTAAGTTTACTTCTTCTCCAGCACAAGCTCCCGCCATTTGCCGAGCAGTTCTTTTTGCAGGGCATTGGCTTCGCCGGGGTTGAAATCCAAGGTACACAGTTCCGACAAAGGAGGCAGCCCCGGCACGTTGAGGGCGTCGGAGCGGGCCGGGCGGCGGTATTGCATCTGGTAAATTTCTGAAACTACATCGCGCGAGATCAGATAATCAAAAAAGGCCTGCGCCTCTTTGGCGTTTTTGCCGCCTTTGACCAGAGCCAGGCCCTCCGGGGCGGAGATCGCTCCGTCCGTCGGGTAAATAATCTTTACCGCGTCCGTGCCGCCGGCCACATAACGGTAAGCGGCGTATTCCATGGTGATGCCCACGGGGAATTCGCCCTCGGCCGTACCCTTGTAAACCAGACTCGATCCGTCCAGGATGCGGACATTCCCAACCAGTTTGCGTACGCCTTCCCATCCGTAAAGTTTATAGATGCCGTAAAGCTGGGCATAGGAGGATCCGGATTTGGCAGGGTCGGCCATCACTACCTTGCCTTTCCATTTGGGGTCGAGGATGTCGGCCCAACTCTTCGGCAGGTCCGCTTCCTTGACCAGTCTGGTGTTGGCCATCAGGATCATGATCTGGGTGTTGCTGGCCGTCCAGATTTTGTCCGGGGCGACGAAAGCAGGGGAAGTCGCGGCAAGTTGTCTGGCTTCCGGGGAATCATAGGGGGTGAAATTGTCTCTGGCCGACTCAAGCACAGCTACATCGCCGCTCCAGAAAATGTCCGCCAGGGGATTGTTTTTTTCCGCCGCCAGCCGTTTCATGGCCTCGCCCGTGCCCAAACGCACGGCCGTAACCCTGATGCCGCTTTGTTTTTCAAAACCTTTGCTCACCATATCGATGAGTTCGGGCTGATTGGAGGAATAGAGCACCACATCCGCTGCTTGCGCGGTCTGAGTGAAGACGAGAAGAAAAAGCGCGGACAGGGCCAAAAAAGTTTTCCTGAAAAACATGGACGTACCTCGGTTGTTTGATTTCAAAATAGTAGGGAAGAAGCTATTGCATTATGGGGTAAATTGCCAGACTTAACCAGTGTATTTTTCGCTTGCGCCTGTCGCTTGGCGGCGAAGTGAATTCGCCTTGCGGCAAGCCCGCGGCAAGTATTTTTGCCAAAATCCTTGCGGAGCGGATGTATATTTGCAATGTTCATCCGCTCTTGCTCAGTTTTTTTTTCGAGCCGCGCGCAGAATTTCCAGGGCCGCATCGCGGGTGGGGATTTTCCCTGCGCATTTTTTGTTCTGGGCCTGATTTTCCGGGCAATAGCCCAATTGCACGCAACCCGGTCCGGCTACGCTGAAGAGGTCCGGCGCCTGTTTTTTGCAAAGGCGCAGCATCTTGTTCGCAAGATCCCGGATTTCCGCCTGGGCGTTACGGCAACAGCGAATGGAGAACCAGTCCAGAAGGGCATGGGCATTCATGCCGATGATGGCTTTGAATTCCGTGGCCTGGGGCTTCATATAACGCAGATCTTCTTCGGCCAGACCAGCGAGACGCCCCTGCTCGTACCACTGCTCGGTCAGGGCGGCGAGCATTTTCACATCCAGACGCAGACGCAGACCCGCAAACAGATCCGGGTCTGCCCCCCGGGGCGATTCCAAGGTCTCGGGAGGCAAAGGGACGGTGGCGGAAAATTTGCCGATCCCCTTCGGGTAGACCAGGGAGAAGGCCCGTTTGCCCTGCAGTTCCGCTCGTCCGGATTTGATGAGATAAGAGGCGAGGCGTTTGCGCACCAGTTGGGTTTCAGTAACGCGCGAATAGCCTTCCACCCCGAAAAGGAAAAAATCGAACTCCAGAGCCGCTTTGTGACCGCTGGAGAGGATGGTGGAGACCAGGGAGCGGGAATAGGGCGAGGCGATTATTTCTTCAAGTGAGCGTTCCGATTTAACGAAACGGGCCGCGATATCAGTGTAAATCTTGCCGCCGCCCGCTATGAGCAGCACCTTGCCGGAACCGACAAATTTTTCTGTGGGCATCTCCCTGCGTTTCCTTGAAATGGTTCATTTTTTTTCGAGCTTACGGGACGCATTCTGTATAGCGTATTGTCCGCCTCTTAGGCAAGCGGCGGCTGGAGGCCGGCCTGCACCTCCAGCCGCTCTTCCTGAATTTTATGGCCTCGGGCCGCTTTCTTCCCCGTTCTCTTCGGCTTCGCTTCACAGGACGCCCGTCCTCAGCCCGGCTCTGGTACCAGAAGGTTCAAGTTCGGCCCTTTTGGAGACCCGAAAAGCCTTTCCCGCTTCAGTTACTGGCTGCGTCAGCAGACGTGTTCACTACGGCTCGGCTTTGTTGGCTATATTATATCGCAATAAGAGATAAAATCAATAGCGATTTGCAATTAAAAAATCGCAAAATTTTGGAGGCAGGAGTGGGTTCCAACCCTTGCTTTTTCCGGGTAAACAAGTATCGGTATTCCTCAACCAGCTGTTTCGCTTGTGGGGCATTGCGCATTCCGCTTTGGCAGGACGCTGTTTTATGTGGAAAGCACAGGAGGGCAGGCAATCGTGATTCACGCGTACAGTTTGGAAAATGGAGCGTCAAAGCATCTGGAAGGGGAGTGGGATGGCCTTTTTCCCGGCGCGGATTCTCCACCGGCGGTCGTCTGGTTAAATCTTGAAAACCCCACACCCGAGGAATGCGGGGCGGTGGGCGCGCGTTACGGCATTGCCCCGGATCATCTGCATGCGGCCCTTGATATTAATGAGCGCCCGCGCGTGGAATATGAGGACGGGGTGCTGCTGGTCATATTGCGTATTCCCATCAGCGCGGACAAGCAGAACCGCGTACTGCTCCGGACCTGTCCCGTGGCGGTAATTTTGCAGCCGGATCTGGCGATTACCGTGTGTCTCAAGGAGCATTTGACGGAAAATCTTCTGAACCGGAAATTTCCCGGCAAGGGGCCGCATCTGGCCTGGCGGCTGGCCCTGACGCTTTTTCTGCGCGCAAGCGCCGCCTTTATTGAAAACCTGCGTCTTATGGACGAGCATGTAGGACATATTGAACGCACCCTGCAGGAGTCCATGCAGAATCAGGAACTGCTGCGCATGCTGCATGTGGAAAAATCCCTGATTTATTTTCTCACAGCCCTCAAGGGCAATCACGCGGTCATGGAAAAACTGCACGGCAATTTTCCTCCAGAGGAAAATCTCGGAGAGAAGGACCTGCTGGAGGATGCGCTTATTGAGAACAAGCAGGCCATCGACATGGCCGAGATCTTCATGCAGATCACGGTGAGCCTGGGCGATGCCTTCGGGGCCATAGTCTCCAATAATCTGAACAAGGTAATGAAAGTGCTCACGGGTTTGACCATTGTCTTTATGGTCCCGAGCATCATCGGCGCTTTGTATGGTATGAACGTGCCCTTGCCCGGGCAGGAAAGCCCTTTCGCCTTTGCCGGACTGTGCGGGGCCTGCCTCGGCATTTCCGGGGCTGTTTACTGGTTTTTGCGCAAAATGCGCTGGATGTGAAAATCTCGACCGGCTTTGTAATCAATCCGTCTGGAAACCTGCTGCGCATGTTTGCCCCCTAATCCTCATTATACATCCTGCATAGCATCATCTTCAACTCATTTATGTTCCAAGCTTATTTGCAATCTGGAATAAAATCTGCATATCCACAAACGCTATTGTCTGAAACTTCGCTTCCTATCAAGATAAATCCCTGAAAAATAACAGGAAAATTATTTAGGAGCAAAACAGCAGGCTATAACCGTCGAATTTTTGACAATTAAGGAATCAAGAAGCCGCTCAGCAGAGCGCAAAGGAGAAACAATGTCAGGCTCATTACCATTATTCAGGAAATCCGCTGGACCAATCCTCACCCCGGCCGAAATTGAATTCTTCAGGTCATGGGACGAGCTTTCAAGGTCCAAAGAAAACGCTACCGTATATTTCGTCCGTTTTAACAACGACATGGGTAAGCCAGGCAGTCTGTATATACGTGTTCCGGACGATATAACCATTGAAAAGCTGCAGGCCTGGGTAGAGGCGAAGTCAAAACGGCCTTGGACCCTGTGGAAAATCCAGGTCGCCGATGACAGCAAAACCTCAACAAATAACATAGTGCAGGTTAAAATGAACGCTCCGGACAGCAGGCGCGGAGCCAAAACAGCATGACGCGGCACGCGGCTGACCGCACGCGGCATAAACTTGACCTTTCCTTTTGAAGTGATTTAATCTGCGAATTGCGCGCTTGCCTTTCTCTTTTTTGCACCTGGACAGCCAATGAACACGATTCGAATTATCGACGGGCACTACAACGAAAAATTTACGGTCCCGGACGGCGGGATGATCTCCATTGACGGGAAGCGCTATCGGTGCCGCTATCTTAACGGCATGAATTTTGAACTGATCGGTCTTGATTTCAACAGCCGTGATATTTACCATATCAGTCAGTTCGGCCGGGACATTATTGACCGTGGTCGTGACGTGAAGAGGGTTGAAGATTGAAGATGGAGGACGTAATTTTATGGAGATATTATGCCTGGAGAACTGAAATTTTCTGTTGTTTCTCCTGTATATAATAAGTGCGAGCTTACCTGTAACTGCATTAGAAGTTTACGCGAGCATACTCCTGAAGATAACTTTGAAGTCATAATAATAGATAACGCTTCCCAGGATGAAACCCCACACGAAGTCCCTATTTTAGGGAAAGAGCTTTTTGGCGACCGCTTTATCTATTTGCGACAGGAAACAAATCTGAACTTTGGTCCGGCGAGTAATGTCGGAGCAGAATATGCCTCTGCTCCGCTATTACTTTTTCAAAATAACGATACCATATTCACGCAAAACTGGTTCACTCCTCTGGAAAAAACCATATCGGAATCCAACCGACTTTGTGCTGTCGGGCCTCTGCTGCTTTATCCGGACAATTCGGTCCAACATCTTGGAGCAACATACTCTCCAGGCGGCTTTACCCATTTGTATCAAGGAATATCCACGCAATCGCCTTTGGCTCATAAAAACCGTCGCTTACAAATAATTACTGCGGCCTGTATGCTTATACCGACCAAATTTTTTAATGATCTCGGGAAATTTTATGAAGGATATATAAATGGCTTTGAGGATGTTGATCTCTGTGCCCGCATCGGCCTTGCCGGAGGCGCAGTATTTTGCAATCAGGATTCAGTTGTATATCATCTTGAGAGTCAGACGCCCGGCAGACGGAATGCGAACAATGAACGCCATAATGGGGTACTGTTGCAAGAACGCTATGGTGATTACTTTGTTTATGATAAACACCTGTTTGCTTTAGATGATGGACTGGATGTATATATTAATGAGATAGGAACCATAGGAGTGTGCGAAGCCTTACAAACCGACATGGAATTGCGTGCTGGTCTGGTGGGAACTGATCTGCTGTATTTAATTGATACATTAAGAGTACATCCATTCTGGCTATGGGGCATAGAGAAGCTTATTTCGATCCTGGAAGGGGCAAAACATTACGTGAGAGCGCTTCCTTTCATTCATATGTTGTGCGATCTGGACCGTAAGGAAATATGGTATAAACGCTACCTTATGAATGCCTATAATGCAAAAGATAAGCAGGCAGCTCAGTCTGGAAAACTTGAGTATGAGAGATTTGTTAAAATAAAAAATGATGGGGCGTTACTGTATAGTAAAATAAAAAATATTTATGACAAAGCAATTAACGACAATGATGAAATACTCGCCAATCTTTATTCATCACATCTTAAAAAATTAGAAGCCCAAGTAAGAGGTCAGAGCAGATTAACATTTCAACATTGAAAATATACATCCGCTCTGCAAGGGTTTGCGGGCAAACCTTTGCCGCGAGATTGTCACAAGGCTAATTCCTTCGCCGCCAAGCGATAATCTCAAGCGAAAAATGCTATTTGTCAACCTTGCGTTTGCCGTTGTCTTCCTTGCCGCCCGGATAATTGATGCGGTGGTGGTGGATGCCGCGCAGGACCTGGGTGAAGCTGTCGGTCAGCTCATGCAGGTCGCGCAGGGTCAGGCCGCATTCATCCAGCTGTCCTGAGGCATAGGAGTTCTTCATTACCCCCTCGACATGCTGCAGGAGACGCTGGGGCGAGATGTCGGTCAAGGCGCGCGAAGAGGCTTCGGCGATATCCGCCAGCATCACAATGGCCGCTTCCTTGCTCTGGGGTTTCGGACCGGGGTAGCGGAAGTCGTTTTCCTCCGGCGGCGGGGCATCGGGCATCCCCAGGGCTTTGTTGTAAAAATACTGGATCATGCTGGTGCCGTGATGTTGTCCCATGATATCTGTGACCTCGCGGCCCAGGCGGTGCTGTCTGGCCAGTTCCGTGCCCTGTTTGACGTGGGATATGAGGATGAGCGCGCTCATGGAGGGGGTGAGCCGATTATGGGGATTTTCGTCGTTGGACTGGTTTTCGATAAAATATCCGGCCTTGCCCGACTTGCCGATGTCGTGATAGAGCGCGGCCACCTTGCAGAGCATGGACTGGACCCCGATGCGTTTGGCCCCGGCCTCGCACATGTTGGAGACGATGAGCGAGTGATGGTAAGTGCCGGGAGCCTGGAGCATGAGATCCTGGAGCAGGGGCTGCTCCAGGTTCATCATCTCCATGAGCCGGAAGCGCGTGGTGTATCCGAAGACTATTTCCACCAGAGGGGTGAGTGCGAAAGTTAAAAGCATGGAGAAGAATACCCCGCCGCCGAGCAGGGCCAGCAATTCGGAGAGATAGCGGGTATGGGCTCCGCCCTGAAGCATGGTGGCAGCGGCCCACAAGGCCAGCAGACCGACGGACAGGGGGATCATGGACCAGACCACATCGCTGCGCGAGGCGTTGCGATAGGTCAGCCAGGTGTTCCACATGTAAGAGAGGAAATAAAAGAGAAAAACTGCCAGACCCGCGCCCATCATCAAAGTGCAAAAAAGGGAGATCAGAACGCCGGTGACCAGATAGCGACGCGTGGAAAAAATTTGCGCGGACAGCGCGGCCGCGCCGGCAACGGGCATGGCGAAAACCAGACTCTCGGGCAGAAATTTGGCGGAGATCTCCGCTATCAGCGCCCCATGCGCGGCCAGCCCCTTGGCCAGCAAGGAAAAAATCAGCAGAAGGGAGCCAAGGAAGACAAAGTCCTTGTTAAGCATGGAGGTACTGGGCGCGGTACTGGGCGAAAAGAGCAGACCCGTGGAAATGAGCAGGCCGAAAAGAGCCGTCCCCATGAAAGCCTTGGTGTTGAATCTTTCCCCCTTGTTCTGGAGGTAAATCTGCATTTTGAGCTGCTGTTCCAGGCTGACCAGTTCACCCTTGCGGATAATGATTTCCCCGCGTTGCACGCGCTGTACAACCGGGTCGACGTTTTCGGCCAGTCTTTCCGCACGTACGGCCGTGACTTCCAGATTGGGGACCAGCGAAGGTTGTATCAAAGGGCTGAAGATCAGGTCGAGCATCCGTTTTTCCGCATTGGTGAGGACAAGCTCTTTTATAACCCCATCCAGTTCAAGATCCATTCTCTTGACGTCCGGAATAACAAAGCTGTCCGGGATCAGGGTCTCTTCCTGGGTGGTCAGGTTGCGGATAATCGCTCCGCCCGGATAAGAGCCGAGGATGGAGAGATCCTGCAGGATCCCCTTGCGCATGGCCGCCTCCAGAAAGGGCAGGATGTAGTTCAAAGCCGCGCTTTGCAGGGCGGGGGAACTTAAAGCGGTCATGTCGGCGCTGTCCAGGACCCGACCCAGTTTGGAGGAGAGATCCCGGTGTAAATCTTCCTGTTCAGTCCGGTTCAGGGTCTGATTCAGCTCCAGCAGCAGCTGTTGCAAATATTCGCGCAGAGCTCCCGGGTAGCGGGCGACAAGGTCCAGCACCAGCGGCTGCATTCTGCGGTTCAGCTCCTGCCGGGACTGGGTTGCTCCGGTGTTCCTGTAAACGAAACTGCTGTCGGCAATGATGTCCGACGGGGCGATCTGTCCTTGCAGGAGCAGATGCGGACGCGGGGACAGATCCAGGGCGGCCGGAACCGATAAGATAACGATGAGCGCGGCCAGAAGGAAAAAAGCCTTGGGCGGCAGCGCTTTATTCAGGTTCTCAAGATGCAGGGAAAGGCCGGTTCTGGCCTTGTCCGGAATGTGTCTGGTAGTTGTCATAGGCTTCCACTATACGGGCGACAAGCGGGTGGCGTATTACATCGTCCGTATGAAAATGTATCATACTGACTCCCTCAACATCCCGCAGCACCTGCAGAACCTGCACCAGCCCGGAACGGCCGATTCCGTCCGGGCCCTTGGGCAGATCAATCTGGGTGATGTCGCCGGTTACGGCGGCGCGAGCTCCGAAGCCAAGCCGGGTCACAAACATTTTCATCTGTTCCGGTGTGGTGTTCTGGGCTTCGTCCAGGATGATGAAGGCGTCATTCAGGGTCCGGCCGCGCATAAAGGCCAGAGGGGCAATCTCAATGATGCCGCCGGCGATCATTTCCGCGATTTTTTCCGGGACCAGCATATCGTGCAAGGCGTCGTACAGAGGCCGCAGATAAGGGTTGACCTTCTCCGCAAGATCTCCGGGAAGAAAACCCAGGCGCTCCCCGGCCTCGACGGCTGGACGGGTAAGAATGATGCGCCTGACTTTTTTGGACAAAAGCATGGACAGCGCCGTGGCGACCGCCAGATAGGTCTTGCCGGTTCCGGCCGGACCCACGGCAAAAGTTAATTCATTGTTGTGCAGGGAGGAGGCGTATTCGCGCTGATTCAGGGTTCTGGCCACAATGTTGCGTCTGGAGTTGGCCGAGAAAACCGCCTCGCCGTAAAGACTGGTCAGGGAGAAATCCGGTTTTTTTTCCAGAACGGCATAGGCGTGGGGCAGATCCTGCGGGTTGAGGCGTAGTCCGGTGTGGAGCAGGTCATAGAGCTGGAGCAGAAGATTGCGGGTCAGGGCGCAGGCCCTGGCCTCTCCGCGCAGTGTCACCCGGCTGCCGCAAGCGGCTATATGCAGCCCGGAACGCCTGGCCAGGGTGTCCAGGTTGGCGTTGCGCGGACCAAAGAGTTCCCGGGCAAAGGCAGGGTCTTCAAAATTCAGGTTTTGCTCGGCAAGGCCCGCGTCCGCCGGGGACAAAGAAGCCGGATCGCTGTTCGCAAGCGCGGATTTCTTGATTGGATCGCCCGCCTTTGCTGCGGAAAAGCAAGCCTTATTTTCGAACATGCAGCCCTCTTACAGTATTTTACGGGGGAAGGGAACAAAAGCCTTGCGGGCTTTTTGGTCATTCTCCCGCCGTTGAAAGACGGGTTCAGGGGAGGATCAGTTTGCTTCCAATGCGCAGTTTGCTCCCGGCCCCGAGATTGTTGGCATCCTGCAGGGCTTTAACGGATACTTTATGGGTTTTGGCTATGGAATACAGGGTGTCTCCCGCTTTGACGCTTACATTTTTTACGCCCGCTCCTGCCCTCGTCTGCGCTTTGGCTTCCGGCTTTTTGTCCTGCTTTTTGTCCGGAGCGGAGAGTTTGGCCTGTGCTTTGGCTTCCGGCTTTTTGACCGGGGCGGCAGGCCTGGCCTGCGTCGCGGCTGCCGCCGCCTGCGCCGAACTGCCCCTGGAGGCCGCCGCCCTCGTCGTACCGCCCCTGGACGCGGGCGACGGCTCTTTTTGGGCCGGAGAGCCATAGGCGTTCTCTCCTTTTTTGCCGGAGACAGGAATAATGAGCACCTCGCCCCGGCCGGGCTGGGAGGATAAGCCGTTGGCGCTTTGCAGGGATTGCACGGAAATTTTGTGGCGTTTGGCAATGGAAACCAGGGTATCGCCCTTGCGCACCGTGTATTCTTGCCAGCCTGCGAAGCTGCGCGCTCCGGGACCGGATGCCCAGGTGACGGCGGCCGTCAGTTTATCCGCTGGAACATAGGCGGTGGCCGTGCCTGCGGGCGGACTGACCGTCCTGCGAAAAGCGGGATTCATGCCGGAAAAATCGCTCCATCTGATGTCCAGATGTTGGGCCAGACCAGCCAGATTTGTGCCGGCCGGCAGACTCAAGGGTGAAAGATCCCAGGCCATATCCGGGGAAGGCTCTGCAAAGCCGAGAATTTTCAGGTTACGCATGATCTTGGCTACGGCAAGCAGACGGGGCACATAGTCGCGGGTTTCCGGTTTAAGGCGGGCGCGTTCCTCAAGCCGCTCGTCCAGGCGGCAGATATCGAAAAAATTTTTGGCTCCCGTGCCTTCCACGGCCTTGCCTATCTTGCCTTCGCCCGCGTTATACGCGGCTGCGGCCAGGGGCCAGTCCTCGAAGTCATTGTACAGTTTCAGCAGGTAGTCCGAGGCCGCGTAAGTGGATTTATAGGGGTCGCGCCGCTCGTCCAGCCAGGCGTTCTGGGTCAGCCCGTATTTGCGGCCGGTCCGAGGGATGAACTGCCAGAGTCCGGCCGCCCCCGCCGGGGAAAAGGCGTTGGGGTTACCGCCGCTCTCCACCATAAACAGATAGACCAGATCGGCCGGGATGCCGCGCGAGATGAAGACTTTGCGCGTATAGGGCAGAAAGCGCGCGCTGCGGGTGAGAAAACGCTCGAAAGTCCCGCGTTTTTCGTGGACGAAGAATTTGAAATGCAGCTCAACGATCTGCGCGTCCTCCGGGCTCAGTTTGCGGTCCAGGTCACTGACGGTCTTGAAGGCCTGAAGTTCGGAAGGGGAAAGCGGACGGCCGTCGTCTCTGGGAGTATAGGAGCCCATCATTTCCGGCAAATCCGCCTGATATTTGTCCAGGTCGTCGGTATGGGACGCGCAGGCGTTAAGGAGCGCCGCTATGAGCAGAAGGGGCGCGAAGCGGAAGATCTTTCCGCCCCCCCGCGCCTTTGGGCGGATCGGAGGCCAAACTGACCAGAGAACCCCTGGAATCAAGGTCATGCGCACCTCTCTTTAACCCGGCGCGTTGGCGGCCAGCTCTTTTTTATATTGCAGGATCCCTTCGGCCAGACCATCGCTCTGTTTTTGCAGGTAGCTGTCCCGCTTGAGGTTGGCGGCATCGTCCTTGTTGCTTATGTAACCGAATTCCACGAGTATGGCCGGCATACGCGCGCCTACCAGGACATAGAAAGGGGCGGCGCGCACCCCGTTGTCAAGGACGCTGACCCGCGCCTTGCGCAGGCTGCCCAGGATACCCTTGTGCGCGCATTCGGCCAGATGGCGGGATTCCTTGACCTTGGAACTGAGCATGAGATCCGTGAGAATAAACTGCAAGTCACTGATCTCCTGAACGGGTACGCCGTTTTCGCGCGCGGCGACGGTAACGGCGTCATTGCTTTTGGCTTCGGAGAGATAATATGTTTCAAGGCCGCGCCGGGCGGGGTTGGGGTTGGCGTTGGCATGGATGGAGATGAAGAGGTCGGCTTTTTTGGCGTTGGCCGCGTCCGGGCGTTCCTGAAGGCTTAAATAGTTGTTGCCGGAACGAGTAAAGATGACGGTGAAACCCTTTTTGCGCAGACTGTCGCCTACGCGCCGGGCCATGTCCAGGGTGAAATTTTTTTCTGTCAGACCAAAGGCCTGAGCGCCCGGATCTTTCCCGCCGTGCCCGGCGTCAATCATAATCGTCTGCACAGTAAGACCGAGCTGTTTCAGCACGGCGTTGGTCTTTTGATCCGCATCGGAGACGGGCGGGGGGGGCTGCTTTTGCGCGGCTGCGGGTTTTTGCGCGGCGGGCTTTGCTTTGCGCGCCGAACTTGCGGCTTTGCCTTGAGCGCCCGCTTTGGGATTTTGTCTTTGCGCGGCCTCCAGTTCAGACGCGCAAAGACCTATGCTCAGAATCGAGGCAAGAAAGAAGAGCAGAATGTCGCGCATGAGCCCTTTCTTTCCTGCCCGGATCAGAACTGCTGGCCCATGGAAAATTCAAAGCGTCCGCTGTTCTTGTGTCCCTTACGGTCCTCGTCAAAGGGAATGCCGTAGGAGAAACGCAGGTCTCCCATGGGTGAGCGCCAGCGGATCTCCAGTCCCGCCGATTTCAGAAGTTCATCATTGAACTTGTAATCCCGGTCCGAGTCCAGGTTAAAGCCCATGTCAAAGAAGGGGACCAGATAAAGCCCGACCTCATTGCTCAGGGTATAGATGTATTCCAGGTTCATAAAGGCCATGCGCGTGCCGCCGATGCGGTCGTCCGTGGCGGGGTCGCGCGGGACTATGTCTTCGCTGTCATAGCCGCGTATGCTGTTCATGCCGCCCATCCAGAAGCGCTCAAAGACCGGCACCTCGCTCTTGCCGTTGTGGAAGATGGCCGCACCCTTGATGCGTCCGTGCAGGACATGGTCTTTCCAGAGTTCATAGAAGGTCTGGTGTTCGGCGGTAACGGTGACGAAAGCGTCGTCCCCGCCGAGTATGCCGCCGCCGTATTCAACGCCGATCATGTCGATGTTGCCGGAGGTCGGGTTCTGCCTGTTGGTCGTATCGCGGACGATGCGGGCCAGACCCACGCTGGTGTAGCGCGTGCCGTTCGCATAGTCCATGATGATTTTGGAGGTCCAGGGATTGGTGTCGAAGATGTCGTACTGTTCCAGACGATACCCCCAGCCGACGGAGGTGTATTCGCCTATGGGGTAGGAGAAGCGCAGCAGACCGCCCGAGGTGCGCTTGACAAAGTCGATATAGTCGTCGCGCCAGTGGTAGAGGTCAACGCCCACGCTCAAATTCGTGTCGTTCCAGCGCGGGTTGGTGAAGGTGAAGGTATAGGCGTTGCGCCGGGCGGAAAAAGCCGCCTGCAGGGATATATTGTAGCCTTTGCCCCAGAGGTTGCGTTCCATGATCGTGCCGGCCACGCCGACCCTGGAAAAAGTGGAATAGCCCACGCCGGCCATCAGCGCGCCGGTGGGTTTTTCTTTGACCTTGACCTTGATGTCCACCTCATCGTCGTTTTCCGTGGGGACGAGCTCGGCCTCGGCCACCTCGAAGAAGTCGAGCTTGTTCAAGCGCTCCGTGCTGCGGCGCAGGCGGTCGCCTTTAAATTCCTCCCCGTCCGTCAGCCGCATTTCACGCAGAATGACGTTGTCGCGGGTTTTGCTGTTGCCTTCTACCGTGACATTGCGTATATAATACTTGTTTTTTTTGCCGATGTCGAAGGTGATGTCCACTACGTTTGAACCATCGCCGTGTTTTTCGGGCCGGGGGAGAATGTCCGCGAAGGCGTATCCGTAGTCGGAATAGAAATCCGTAAGTTTTTTGGTGTCGCTCTGCATCACCGAAAGGTTGAAATAACCGCCGCCGGCAGCCAGATCATCCATCTGGATCTCCTGCCTCAAGCGCTGTTCGGTGTCAATCAGGTCGCCGGCAAAATTTATATTCCCCAAGGTATAGCGGGGGCCTTCCTGGATGGGGAAGGTAATGATTATTCCGTCTTCCGTGTAATCAATACGCGGCGCGGCCACGGTCACGTCCATAAATCCCTGGTCCAGATAATAGGCGGCCACGGCCGAGGAATCCCGCTCGATAAGCTCTTCTTTCAGCACCCCGGTGCCGGTTATCCAGGAGATCATGGTGCGTTTCGAGAGAAGCAGCTGATCCCGGATCTTGTCCGGGTCAACCTGCGAGCATCCTTCCAGACGGACTTCGCTGATGAAGAGTTTTTTGCCTTCGTTTATGATGAGGTTCAGGGTGACGCCGCCGCTTGAACGGGGCTCGGGGCGCTGTTCGACCGTGGCAAGATAATAGCCGTCCTTGCGGTAGGCTTCGAGTATTTTTTGCAGGTCGTCGGCCAGCAGTCTTTCATTAAGGATGGAACCGGGTTTGCTGCCCATAACGGCCAGAAGATCGTCATCGTCAAGTTCCTGGTTGCCCTCGAAAATTATGTTTTCCAGACGGGGTTTTTCCGTGACCATATAGATCAGCCAGATCCCGTCCGCGCGCTGTTCAAGTTTGATCTGCACGTCGCTGAAATAACCCAGGTCCCATAACTGCTTTACTTCCTGATCCAGAGTCGTGGCGTCAGGTCTGTCGCCTTTGCGCGTGGAAATGCGCGTCAAAATCACGTCAGGGTCCAGGACCTTGTTTCCCTGCACCTCTATCCCGGCCAGGGGCGCACCGGAACCGGCCTGGGCGTTTGCCTGGGCGCTGGCCTGCAAAAGGGCCGGTTTGGGAAGTTCGGCGATCAGGGCCGAGGCCAGATCGGCCGCCGCCCCCGCCCGTTGTCCCTGTCTGCCCTGGGACTCCACAAAGACGGGGATGGGGGCAAGACCCGCCGAGGCGCTGACTATCCGGGCATCGATGCTTGATGAGCCGCCCGCCTCGTTCACGCTTCCGTATACGGCATAGGAGGCCCCGGCGGCGGAAGCGAGGGAGCGTACGGCCGCCACGTCCAGGGTGGCCACGCGCCGGGCTTTGAGCAGCGCGGTCACGCGATCCTGGGGCACAACCGGCACACCGGAGGCGGACAGACGTTCCCCGACCAGACGCGCGAACTCCATATCCACGGAAGGCTCGGCCGCCTCCTTGTGGACATTGAAGGGCAGAACCAGAACACGCTGTTGCGCGTGAGCCTGCCCGGACTTGCCTGCCCTGGGCGCGGCCTGCGCCTGGGGGGAGGCAATGAGAAAAAGGAGGAGCGCCGACAGGACGAAGCGGAGTGAAAACGTCAAATTCCGCTTGATGCTATTGCTCATACAAATCTCCGGACTTTAGTTCGAAGCGCCTGGCCATGCGGCCTGCCAGCTCCGGATTATGCGTGACAACGATCATGGACATTTCCTGTTCCGCGTTCAAACGCATCAGGAGATCCGCGACCAGCCTTCCGTTTTTTTCGTCAAGGTTGCCGGTGGGTTCATCGGCCAGAAGAACGAGGGGTTTTTGCACTATCGCCCGCGCTATAGCCGTTCTTTGGCGTTCTCCGCCGGACAACATCCCGACCTGAAAAGCGGCCCGCTCCGCAAGACCCACCTCGTCCAGCATCGCCGCAGCCTTTTTCAGGGCCCTTTTGCGCGGCATGCCGCCGATTATTGCCTGCATGGCCACATTTTCCAAGGCGCTGAACTCCGGCAAAAGGTGGTGGAACTGGAATACGAAACCGATTTTTTCGTTGCGCAAATGCGCTGTATCGTCCGCGTTCAGGCTCTGCAAGTCCTGTCCGCAGAAATAAAGTTCCCCTGCTCCGGGCCTGGCCAGTGTGCCGAGGATGTGCAACAGTGTGGATTTGCCGGAACCCGAGGCCCCGACCACGGCCACACTTTCACCTACTTGTATATCAAGGTTTAAGCCTTGTAAAACACTAACTTTCTCTCCCGGCCCGACAAATTCTTTGACTAGGTTGCGCATGGAGTAGAGGGGAACCTCGTTGTCGCCGGCAAAAAGCGTGTTCATTCCTGCCTCAGCGCTTCAGCCGGCTCAAGCCCTGCCGCCTGCCGCGCCGGATAAATGGTGGCCAGAAAACAGAGCAACATGGAACAGACCCCGGTCAGAGCCACGTCCGTCCAGTGCAGCAGCACGGGGAGATAGTCCAGAGAATACACTCCTTTGGGCAAATCAATGAATTTGTATTGCTGTAACAGATAACAAAGGGCAAGTCCAAGCATAAAACCGAGGCTGGTGCCCATAAATCCGATAATCAGTCCCTGGACCCGGAAGATGCCGCGCACCATGGACCGGGTGGCGCCCATGGACATGAGCACCGCTATGTCGCGTTTTTTTTCCATGACCAGCATGACCAGGGCCGTTATGATGGAGAAGGATCCCACAAGCACCACCAGGGTCAAAATTATGGCCATGGCCGTTTTTTCCAGTTTGAGGGCGGCGAAGAGGTTCGCGTTCATCTCCTGCCAGGTGCGGAAATACAGTCCGGGATCTCCTGCCAGAGCCAGGGCTTTTTTCAGGATCGGCCCGACCTCGTAAACATCGTCCACGGCCACTTCAATGCCGGTGATAAATTTGTCGGGCCGGCCCAGGATGTCTCTGGCGTTGCGCAGGTTGACGAAGGCCAGGGCGCTGTCGTAGTCCGCAAGACCGATCCGGAAGATTCCGACAACGCGGAAGGGTTTGATGAGCGGGGTAAAACCGGCCGCGCTTTGCTGCCCGGTCGGGGACATGACGTTGATGCGGCTGCCTACCCAGGCCCCCAGTTTCTCCGCCAGGGCCTCGCCGATGATGATGCCGGGCAGTCCCTCTTTCGAGTCCAGTTCGGCCACCTGCCCCTGGGTCATCTTTTTCAGACCGCCCAGCACTTTTTCCGCCCGGCCTGGATCCACTCCGCGCAGGTAAACCCCGGAGCCGCCCAGACGGCTGGAAAGCAGCACTCCGGAATGGATGAAAGGGGTGAGGCCCGCTATGCCGGGGGCTTCGCCCAGGCGTTTCGTCATTTCCGGGTTTTCTTCAAACTGGCCCTCGCTGCTGTAAATTACCGCATGGGAGGTCATACCGATGATTTTGTCCCGCAAATCCGTGGTAAAACCGTTCATCACCCCCATAACCACAATGAGGGAGGCGACGCCGAGGGCAACCCCGGCTACCGAGATCCAGGAAATGACGGAGATGAAGGCCTGTCCCCTGCGGGCAAAGAGGTAGCGCAGGGCGATAAAACATTCGAAACGCAGGGCTACGGCTCCCGAATTCACGTGCCGGCCGCGCTGATAAAAAATTTGGCAGGGCCGCCCCTGTCGCTTTGCGGGGACTGCAGGCCGAGGCGGGTCTGGTGATTGATCAGTATGGGGCCGAGCAGATTCAGGGCCGTTTCCTGCGGCTTGCCCAGGGGTATGGAGGCGGTGACCAGCACGGCCACATCTTCCGCCTTTTGCGCCTGCAAAATTTCCTGTTCCGCATCTTCTACGGTCAGACTGTAGTTGGGGATAAAGGCGAAAGGGTCCGCGACCAGAAGGCCCAGACTCGCCATTTCCATACTCTGCAAAAAGAGCAGGGGCGCGTTGTCCCGAATCTGGAGCAGGGTGAATTCGCGCAGGCGTTCAAAGCCTATCAGTCCGCGGGGAAAGATGATTACCTTGTCCAGCAGCACTTCGCGCCGGCCAAGGCGGGAGTCGATGACCTTTATTTCTGTCTTTTCCATAACGTCGCAGCCGCCCGCAAATCGTTTTCCGCAGCCATCAGGGCCTGCCTGTTTTCTTCGCAAATCCGTTCATACACTTCATCCCGGTATACGGCGGCATTTTTCGGCACGGCGATGCCGAGTTTCACCTGTTTGCCCTGAATACCGAGCACGGTGATTTTTATGTCGTCGCCTATGTGCAGGCTTTCGCCCTGCCGCCGTGTCAGAATAAGCATTTTCCGCCCGCTTACAGGAAGTTCACCAGACCCATCTGCATGATCATGGAGGAAGATTTCAGCACGGCCTGATAGGCCGTCTGCTGTTGGGCCAGTTTGGTCATAAGTTCGGTGAGGTCTATGTCCTCGATCTGGCTCAGGTGGTCCTCCTCGCTGAATTTGCGCATAATCAGGGAACTCTGGGTGGCGGTAACGCGATTTTCGCGCCCGCCGATTTCTCCCGCCTTGGACATGATGTGGTTCATCACCGCGTCCAGTTTGTCAAGGGACATCTGTACCCCGTGCTGACTGTTGCACTCCAGGGCGCAGATCAGTTCCCCGACGCTTTCGAAGAGGTTGGGGATATTGTCGTTGTAATAAGGCTGCTCCGAACCCACGCGGATGGGGTAGCGGTTCAGGTATCCGCCCGGCGGGGGCGGGGTATAGCCGCTGCTGCTCCATTTGATCTTGTCGCCCGGATAATTGTAGATGCCGCCGAAGACATCCTTGCCGACCATGTTCACCGTGATCCTGGAGTCCTCGCCGATCTGGAGGTCCACATCCGCCCGGTGCGGGTGGATGATGAACTGGGTTCCGGCATCGCTGGGACCTCCGGCAACGGGAGGATCCTGTATGTTGAGTGATCCTCCGGTGATTTGCAGGGAACCGCCCGGCACGGGCAGGGTGAAGTCGCCCGTCGGCATGGGTATGCTGGTCTGGGTCCAGTTGCTACCGTCATCCACGCTGTATGAATAGTACAGCATGTCTGTACCAGGTGTCCCCACGGTGATTTCCCTTCTATCCAGACGCACGGCCACATCGCGCGCAAAATAGCCGGAGGCTGTAGTCGTGAATGTGCCCGGTGGATTGCCGGGGTTGCTCGGTGTATAAGTCTGCGTAACCTGGGTGTCGTTGTCGTCGCCGAGGTAGATGGCGGTCGGGCGCACGCAGAACCAGGATCCCTTGTCCAGGCTGCTCTGATCGTTCAACTCCGGTTCGCCGCCTCCGGGCTGGTTATAGTATTCGGCAACGTCGACGTTCTCATCCGAGAAGTAGATTGTCACCCCGCCGCCGCTGATGCTGCACGCGTTTCCGTACGGTCCCTGGCCGGTGATTGGGGGATCCGCATGCTGCCAGCTTTTGCCGCCGTCCGTGGTGTAATAATAGTCGGCCGTGCCGATGGTGCCGCCGCCACCCTGCACCGGCACAAAGGAAACTACACGCGAGGGCAGGGACGCGCCGTTCAGGGTGGGGACAGCGAAGTCAACATATTTGTAGTCTTCCATGTTTTCCCCGTGCACGGAAACCGCAAGCCCCTCCACATAGGCGGGTTCGGTGGTCTTGTGCCCGGCGAAGATATGGCTGCCCGCATAGGTGGAATTGGACAGGCTGACCAGTTGGGAGAGCAGACCGCGCACCTGCTGGCTGATCTGCAGGCGGTTTTCCGCCGTGACCGTGCCGGTGGCCGCCTGCAGGGCCAGCCCCCGGATGTCGGAAATGAGGCTTTGCACCGAACCTTCGCCGGAGGCCAGCACGGAGTCCGCTGTGGACAGCCAGCCCAGGGCTGTATTGACATTATCCTGATAGGTGTCAATTCTCCCCAGGGTAGCGCGCGAGGCCAAAATCCGCCCGGCCCCGACAGGATCGTCCGAGGGTCGGTTTATTCTTTTTTCACTTGTAGCCTGCATGTTGGATTCCATGTAGTCGCTCAGGGTCCGGTTCATGTCCCGGACGAAGGAGCTGTACATCATACCCTGGGTTATGCGTATGGCCATGACATTATCCTCAACTTCTATTTCATCGAAAGCAGGGTCTGCAACATCTCGTCCGCCGTGGTGATCAGCTTGGCCGCCGCCTTGTAGGAAGCCTGGAATTTGATCAGGTTGCTCATCTCCTCATCCAGGTTCACGCCGGAAATCTCTTCCTGCCGGTTATAGAGATCCGTGGCCATGGCCGTTTCCGAGGCCGCCACAAATTTTGTGCTCATGGTGTCCGTGCCGATCTTGGTGACGATGCCCCCGTAATAGGCGGCGATACTTTGCGTGGTCGGGCGGTTCCAGAAGGTGCCTATGGACACCTGCTTGATCGCCAGATTCTCTATCTCCAGGGCCGTGATGTTGTCGCCCGGGTTTATTTCGCCCGCGCCGTTCAGGCGTCCGGCATTGATCAGGTTTGTGTTGGTGAAGAGTTCTCCCCGGATGGCAAAGGTGTCTGCATTCGTGCCCTCGAAAAAGGTGTTGATGCCGAGGGCCGCCGCCAGCCCCGTGGTGTCGGCGGAAACGGCGAAGGAATAAACCTTGCCCGGCTCTCCGGGAATGGGTTTGCCCGTCACCTGGAGCTTGTTGTTGACTATGGAGGCCGTGATAAACTCGCTGATCGGATTGGCTGGGTCGTTGATCCCGGCTACCAGATCCTGAAGACTGTGTATGCTGGGGTCGAAATTGCCTCCGGCCTGACCGAGAACGTCAAAGCCCGGATAAAAGGGCGGCACGGTGTCGGCGGAATAGGGCGAGGAACCGGGCAACATCTGATTCCCGTTCGCGTCGTAAATGGCGAAGGTCAGGTTGCCGGACTGGAGCTTGTCGGCCCAGACGAAGCGCGCTTCGGGCGAACCCATGGGCTGGGCGGTGTTGCCCACGACATAGGTTCCCAGGGCATAGGTCATGGGTTCAAGTCCCCCGCCCTGGCTGTGTATGCGGTTCACTTCCCAGATCGTGCTCTTGGCGAAGGCGTCCAGGCGGTCCCGGTATTCGGCCAGTTGGTAGTCGCGAAATTCCAGGTATCCGGCCAGAGAGCCGCCGGTCAGGCGCAGGGAATTGTCCGAGCCGTCCTTATAGATCTGGGTGGAAATATTGATGGGGTCGGAAGTGGGTTCGATCCAGTAAACATCGGGCTTGGGCCAGATCAGAAAACGGTCGCCGTAGGCTATGCTGTCGCCCCCAATGTCGTTGCAGGAGTCGAAATAAATCTCCAGTTCTCCCACACGCACTGCGTTTTCTTCCGTCTGGGCGTTGAAGGTCACTTCATGCCCGGCTTCGTCCGTAAGCCAGGTTTTGCCCCCGTCAATGGAGACCCGGAAGCGGGCCGGGCCAGGGTCAGCAGGCGGGTTAGTAGGATCTGGCGGGTTATGGATGGTCTTTCCGGCCGTTTCCATTTGTCCGGTCTCCGAGTTCCAGTACCGCTCAACCATTTCAATTGTGTATTCAAAATTGTCCGAGCCGTTGAAATAGATGTTTCTCTGGCTGCCGTCGGCCTGTCGGGTCCGGAACGGAGAATTCGTCGTCAGGTTGTTCTCGGCCTGCATGCCCTTGAATTCCAGGGAGAAGGGAATGGTGTCCTGGACCAGGGTATAGCCGTTGGCCATGCTCACGTTGTAATGGCCGGGGCCCTTGTCGTCCACCTTGACGTCGATGATCGCGCCCAGAGCGCGCACCTTGGCGTCGCGGGCGTCCATGAGATCATTGGGGTTGTTGCGCCCTTCCAGATAGTGGGCGTTAATCTGCTTGTTCAGTTCCGCGATTTCCCGCAGGAGCAGATTGGCCTTGGCCACATCCTCGCGGATCATGGTGTTGGTCTGTTCCTCCAGATCGCGCAGGGCCCGGTCCGTGTTGTTTATATCGTCCATCAGCACCGCGGCCTTGCCGAGCAGGGCCTCGCGCGCCGTGCCTTCGGCGGGGCTCTGGGCCAGTTTGTTCCAGGCGTTGAAAAATTCGGAGAGGGCAGAGGCTGTGCCGTTCACATTGGCTTCGTTGAACAGGTTCTCCACATAGCGCAACTGGTCGTATTCCGCCGTATAGCGCGAGGAGGTGCCGAGCTTGTTTAAATAATTGCTCTCAATGAACTTGTCGAAATAACGCCTGACCTCCTTGGCCAGCACGCCTTCGCCCACCCGGCCCGGATAGAAATCCAGTCCGTTTCTTTCCTCCAGAACGACATAGCGGCGGGAATAACCCGGCGTGTTCACATTGGCGACATTGTTGCCGGTGGTCTGAATGGCGGCCTGGGAGGCGAAAAGCGCCCCCACGCCCACGTTCATGACGGAATTAACGCCCCAGGCCATGACTACATCCTTCCGGAATACAGGGTTGCCGCCGGTCTGCTTTCCTTGAGTTTTCCTCTGGCGCCGTAGCACTCTTCCTGACGGGGGGCGATTTGTTTGTGCAGGAAAAGGAGCAGGGACTGGCTCTGATCCAGCAGGGCCAGGGACAGCTCCGAATTGCGCGCGGCCTGACGTGAGCCGCTTTGTTCAAGGGCATCGATAAGATGATGCAGGCGCATGATTTCCTGTCCGTCTTCGTCCGGCAGCATCCCGGCGTATTCCAGAACGGTGGCGCCCTGAATCTGTTTTTTGAGGTCTACCCGCTCCGCCACAATCTGGCGCAAAAGCTCGTGTATGGAAAATTCAAGGGCGCTCACCGAATCTGTGTCGTGAGCGCAGAGCAGGGAGAATTCCTCGTCGAGCAGGGAGCAGAGAAGTTCGAGTCCCTTGAATTGGCGGTGCAGGTTTTGGCGGATGAGTTCGTACATTTCTTGCTCCAGATTTTATGTATCCGTCCCCTGCTGCGTACCCCGGACGATTGCGCTTTCCGGGTTCAGGGCCATTTCGCCCTTCTTCAGTTCAAAACGCAGGGAGGCAGAATTTTCCCCTTGCGGTGAAGAGGAGGGGCCTGCTGCGATTTTTGCAAATTCCGCGCCATGTTTGACCTGTTCGCCCACGCGCAGTTTTGAGGGCTGCAAATTACCGTAATAGCTGCGATATCCGCCCTTGTGCTCAAGCACGACGGTGTTGCCCGCGCCCTCGCGCGGTCCCGAATACACCACCGTGCCCGGCAGAATGGCTTTGACCGGGCTCCCGGCAGAGGCGGCTATTTCCACTCCCGGATTCCAGCGTCTGCGCCCGCCGGCGTCGTCCGTCCAGCCGAAGCGGCTGAGCATCGGACCGTCCAGGGGCCAGACGGAAGCCGCGACGGCGTCCGCCGGAGCGGCGGGAGCGCTTGCGGTTTTGGCTTGCGCCGGGGCGGACGGCTTTGCCGCCTGGGCTGGCGCGGGCGAATTTTGCGCAGCCGCTGCCGGCGTCATGACCGTGTTTGGGGCGGTGTTTTGGGGCGCGTTGACCTGCCCCTTGTTTTGGGCTGTTGCCCCGCTGCCTGCGTTCGGACCCGCGGTGGGCGGGGTTGGGGAATTTTTGGCGGCGGATCGGGATTTGCGGTTGCGGGTGAATTTGCTGATCGGCCTGGGATTTGCCGAAACCGGACCCGGACCTTTCCAGGACAGGGTTGCCGGGTCTGCCGAAGCGCGTTCCTGTTCCGGATTTGCGCGCATCGGTTCCAGAGTCGCAGCGGTCTGTCCCGGATTTGCGCGCGTTTGGGACAAGGGATTCTCCGCAGTTGCGGCGGCCAGGTCTGCCCGCGCGGGTTGGGCGGGCTGCCTGAGAGGCGGCAGAGGGTCGGACAGCACGCTGCCGGTGCGTACGGAGGCCTCTATGGACCTTTCATCTGCGGCGCGGGGGGCAAGATCCGCCGATTTTTCCCCTTTCGGATCGGCGGGGCCGAAAGCGGCTTCTCGCAACAGACCGGCGTCCGGTGTCTCCATCTCGCCTTTTGAGCCTGTAGCCAGTTCCCGCGCCTGCGCCCATTCGCGCGCGGCCGCGCCTTCCACTTCCAGGCGCAGACTGTTCAGGGCCGTCTCCAGGCTGGAAGACCGGGGCGGGTTTTCTTCTCCCCGCTCGTCTGTTGCGGCGGGGATTTGCTCATAAAGTTCCGCCGCCGTCAATTTTTCGGAACCCGGCTTGTCCGCCGCTGTCCCGCTTTGGGCGGGCAGAAGCCCGGAACTGGGAGGGATGGGCAGCGCCCGGCGAAAACTCCCCGGGGTCGTTGTGCGTCCGGTGTTCTCAAGTTGCTGCGAGAGCTGCTCATAGAGCATGTCCGCAAGGCCTATGCCCCCGGCCGAGGACATTTTTTTGCACAGTTCGACATCAAAAAGAGACTGGTACATTTCTTCGTCTTTGCTGTGCAGAAAACCCTCTTTGGGCACGGTTTTACGCATCTGTTCCCATATTTTCTGCAAAAAGACGGACTCAAAACCTTCACAGGACTCGCGCAGTTTGGCGCTCTGGCTTTTGCTTCCGCTGAGGCGCTTGCGCAGGGCGTCCATGTCCAGCTTGCGCTGGACGAGATCATGCTGCGCGGCTTCGCGCGCCGCGTCGGCGGGATCGTGGGATGCGGTCAGCGGAGCGCTCATCAGATCACCTCAAGATGCGCGTGCAGGGCGCCCGCGGATTTCATGCTGCGCAGTATGGAGATCAGATCGCGCGGCGTCGCTCCCACGGAATTCAAGGCGTCCACCAGCTCCTGCAGGGTGGCGCCTTCCAGGATGTTCAGATTGCGCAGGTCCTCGCGCGAGGAGAGGTCGGTGCTGGGCGTGACCACGGTGTTGCCGCTGCTGAAAGGTCCGGGCTGCGAGACTTCCTGATTTTCCTGCACCGTCACATGCAGATTGCCGTGAGCGACAGCCACGCGGGAAATACGCACGTCGCGACCCAGAATGATCGTTCCCGTTTTTTCATCCACCACTACCTTGGCGGCATTGTCCGGGGTGACTTCAATGTTTTCCAGAGAGGCCATCAGAGGGACCATGTTGCCCTTGAAATCCGCAGGAATCTCCAGGGCGATGGAAGACAGGTCAATGGGTCTGGCAAAGTCGCCGCCCAAAGCCTTGTTGATGCGTTCCACAACCTGGTTGGTGGTGGAAAAATCCGGATTGTTCATGTTCAGGGTCAGGGATTGCTGGCTGTTGAATTCAAAAGGCACGGCCCGTTCGATTATCCCGCCGCCCGGCACCTGGGCTACGGTGGTTACGTTTTTTTGGGCCTGGGCCTGGCTGCCGGAAACGGAAAAGCCCCCGACCGTAAGAGGACCCTGGGCCAGGGCATAAACCTTGCCGTCTATGCCCTTGAGAGGGACCTGGATGAGTACGCCGCCGAGCAGGCTGGTGCTGTCTCCCAGAGAGGACACGGTTACATCAAGACGGGTTCCGGGTTTGGAGGAAACGGGCATGCGGGCCGTGACCATTACCGCGGCCACGTTTTTGGGCTTCATCTGTTTCATGTCCACGCGCACGCCCATTTTTTCCAGCATGTTGACCATGGAACGCATGGTGAAGGCGGAATCCTTCTTGTCACCGGTTCCGGAAAGACCAACCACCAGCCCGTAGCCGGTGAGCTGGTTGTCGCGTACCCCGCTGAAGGTGGCGATGTCCTTGATGCGCACCGCTCCTGCTTCCAGAGGCAGAAGGGTTATACTCAATAAAATTATGAAGGCGCGTAGCGGCAAAATCATGTTTTTCTCCCCAGTTCGGCGACATTATGGAGAACTGGCGCCATGTATGGACTCTCCCGAGACGTGGAGGGGCGGAGCGGCGCAAGGGGCGCCGTCAAAATAACAACATAAATCCGTCCTGACCTGCTTAAGCAATAAACATTCCAGAACGGCGGATGCGGCGGCTATTCGCTTGGAAAAGTTTTAAAAAATGAAAAAAACGAAAAATATTGACAAAAAATGGAAAGAATGTCATTTTGCAACAATCCTCCAAAAGCTTGGGGACATGTGGCAATGCCCTGTTTTGTCACCCCATTTTATGTAGCGACGCTTAGGCAGTGCGCTTTCTTTGAATTTTCAAGTCGAGGAGAAAGCTATGCAGGCAGGCGAACGGCCTGTGATCGTTGCCGTTGATGACGAGGCCATGATTCTGCACAATCTGGCCGAGATGCTGAAGAACGATTACAGTGTGCGGCCTTTCACATCTGCGGAGACCGCTCTGAATTTTCTGACCCGGGGGGAGCAGCAGGCGGATCTCATTCTTCTGGATTTTCATATGCCGGGTATGAGCGGCTTCGAGTTTTTCAAAATTTTGAAACTTTCTCCCCGGACATCCGGGATTCCCGTTATTTTTCTGACCGGCTCCTTTGGCGGAGAATCTGAAGCCCTGGAACTGGGAGCGGCGGATTTTATCGCCAAACCCGTTACCCCCAGAGTGCTGCTTTTGCGCATTCGTCACCAGCTTGAACTGCAGTACCACCGCAGGCGTCTGCAAGGTATGGTTGATGACAAGACCCGCATTCTGGACCTCACAATCAGCAAACTGCGCGACAGAGAGTCCGTCATTCTTAACATTCTGGCGCGCATGACGGATTTACGCGACCATGAAACCGGCGGTCACATCGAGCGCACCACGGGTTTTGTGCGCATCATTGTCGAACATATTTTCCGGGAGCCAAGCGAGGGTTATACCTTGACCCGCTCCGAGGCGGATAACATCATCACTTCCGCCAAACTGCACGACCTGGGGAAAATAGCCATGCCGGACAGCGTCCTTCTGAAAAAAGACCGGCTTTCCAGGGATGAGTTCTCCATTATCAAGATGCACCCTGTACACGGCGAGCGCTTTCTCGAATTTTTTATCCGCCAGATGGACGATCCCTTCCTGAACACGGCCCGCGACATCGCTTATGCCCACCACGAGCGCTGGGACGGTACGGGCTATCCCCTGGGTCTGGCGGGAGCTCTCATCCCCTTGTCGGCGCGCATTGTGGCCATCGCCGATGTCTATGACGCGCTCATCTCCGAGCGTCCCTATAAAATTGCTTACAGCCACGCGCAATCCATGAGCATGATCAGCGAGGAAAGCGGCCGGCATTTTGATCCCTATCTGGTCCGGGTTTTTGCCCTGCACGATGCGGAGATTGGCGTCATCGCCGGCAGCATTGCCGGCAAAGAGGCCTTAAGTTCCGCTTCCGATCCGGCATGAAAAACATCCGTCTGCCGATTCTCATCCTCCTGTCCTTTCTGGCGCCGTGTCTTGCCCTTGTTCTGTGCGCCGGTCTGGTCTGCATCGTTTTTCCGCCCGCAAGCGGGACATTCTTGGGCCTCAGTCTGATGGCCGGGATTGTTCTGGCCGGTCTGGGCCTTGGCCTTGCCGCCCTGCGTGCCGCCTGCCGCCGCGTTACCGGGTTGCGGGCGCTTACGCTCAGGGCCACTGCCTTTGCAGAGGAGGTGGAGAAGGGAAATTTTACCGTATCCCTGTCGCCGTCTTCGCACGAAGGTTTTGAGAAACTGTTCACAGCCATGCGTGGGATTCGCCGGGAACTGCAAGGCAAAACCGAGGAAGCGGCGCGCCGGACAAGGGAAGCGCGGGAGCTGGTTGAAGTCAATGAAAGAATAATCGCCCA
>JAISKK010000087.1 GCA_031260965.1 Desulfovibrio sp.
TTTTATCCACGCGCGGCTTGCGGTAAAAACCATGGAGCCATCCGTCCGAGACCAGTTTGACAAGATTGTGGTACCCGGTGTTGTTCTGGGCAAGCAGCACCAGGTGAAAGCGGGGCTGACCCCGCTCCGGGTTCTTGTCCGTGTGATTCGGACAGGTATAAACCTCGCAGCCGATAATGGGCTTTATGCCGTAGTCTTTAGCGGCGGTATAGAAGTTAAGGGCTCCGAAAAGGTTGCCGTGGTCGGTAATCGCCGCGGCCGGCATACCGAAGGATTTGGCCTTGGCGCACAGATCCTTGATACGTATGGCGCCGTCCAGGAGACTGTATTCTGTGTGGCAGTGCAGATGGACGAAATCAGACATAACCTTTCCCACTCAGATTTTCGCGGCTACCAGATCGCCGAATTGCGCGCAGCCCGTTATTTCTCCCTTCCAGCCGGGGCCAATCAGGTCCGCGCTGCGCCGGCCTTCGCGCAACACGGCACGAACGGCCTCTTCCACCGTCTGCGCCGCCTCGCCCAGACCGAAGGTCATGCGCAGCATCATGGCTACCGACAGAATGGCCGCCAGAGGATTGGCCTTATCCTGTCCTGCGATGTCCGGAGCCGAGCCGTGCACGGGCTCATAAAGTCCGGGGCCGCCGTCCTCGGCGGCGCCGCTTAAGGAGGCCGAAGGCAGCATGCCCAAGGAGCCGGTTACCGCCGCTGCCTCGTCGGAGAGGATGTCCCCGAACAGATTGCCGGTGACGATAACGTCAAACTGGGTCGGATTGATGATAATCTGCATGGCGCAGTTATCAACATACATATGGGACAGGGCCACATCCGGGTAATCTTTGTGCGTTTCTTCCACAACAGCGCGCCAGAGGCGGCTGACGTTTAAGACATTGCTCTTGTCCACCGAACAGACGCGTTTGCCGCGCGCACGGGCAGCGGAGAAAGCGACACGGGCGATGCGCCGTATCTCATATTCATTATAAATCATATTGTTGAATGCGTAGCGCAGCCCATCTCTTGTTTCTTCACCCGCAGGTCGCCCGAAGTACACATCGCCGGTCAGCTCGCGCACGACCAGAATATCCACCCCTTTTTCGACCCTGTCCGCGCGCAGGGCGGATAGTTCAGCCAGTTCCGGAAAAACTGTGGCAGGGCGCAGATTGGCAAAAAGATTCAATGCCTTGCGTATGCCGAGCAGTCCGGCTTCCGGGCGTTGTTTCCCCTTGTCCCATTTCGGACCGCCCACTGCGCCGAGAAGCACGGCATCCGCCTTCTTGCAGACCTCAACCGTTCCGGGGGGCAGGGGATCTCCGCTGGCGTCAATGGCCGCACCTCCGATCAGGGCTTCTTCCACGCTGAAAGAAAGGGCGAATTTTTTCTCGACAGCCCGCAAAATTTTCAGTCCCTGGGCGACGACTTCCGGACCGATCCCGTCGCCGGGCAGGAGAACGATATGTTTTTTCACGTTTTTTATCCTCTGAGGTTATACTTTTCCGTCCAGTCTTTTCCTGACGAAAGCGGCCAGTCCTCCCGCCTCCAGAATGGCGCGCATGCTTTCGGGCAGGGGCGGGAAGGTAATGCTTTTGCCGGTGGTCTTATTGATAATTTTTCCCGCAGGCATGTCAACCTCTATGGCGTCGCCTTCGTGAAATTCACTGTAGGCGTCGCCGACCTCGATGGGCACAAGTCCCATATTGAAGGCGTTGCGGTAAAAAATGCGGGCAAAGCTGTGAGCGATGACCAGAGGAATGCCCGCGCCGATCAGGGCCACGGGGGCGTGTTCGCGCGAGGATCCGCAACCGAAATTACGCCCGGCCACAAGCAGGGAAGATCCGGGAGCAATCTTGTTTTTCCATTTCGGGTCCAGACCGTCCATGCAATGGCTGCCGAGTTCAGTGGGGTCACTGCTTACCAGGTAGATAGCCGGTATAATTGCGTCTGTGTCAATGTGATCGCCGACCGTCAGGGATTTTCCTGTATATTTCATGGCGTTCTCCTTAAAGGGCTGCGGGATGGGTGATCACGCCGGCAACAGCGGTAGCCGCCGCGACGGCAGGGTTGGCGAGGTAAACTTCGGATTCCAGGCTGCCCATACGACCGCGGAAATTGCGGTTGGTGGTGGCGAGGGCGCGTTCGCCCGCCCCAAGGATGCCCAGATGTCCGCCCAGACAAGGCCCGCAGGAAGGCGGCCCGACTATGCATTCTGCTTCCAGCAGGGTTTCGATGATCCCCTCTTTAAGCGCTGCCCTGTATACGCCAGGCGTGGCCGGCAGGACAATGCAGCGAAGTCCCTTTTTCACCTTGCGATGGCTCAGGATTTTGGCGGCCTCCCGAAGATCGCTTATGCGGCCGTTGGTACATGAACCGATAATTACCTGGTTGACCGCGAGGTCTTTCAATTCGGATACCGGGCGAATGTTTTCCGGCAGATGCGGACAGGCTACAAGCGGCTCCAGACCTGAAACATCAAGATTTATCTGTTCTTCATAGAGTGCGCCGGGGTCGGCGTGGATTTCTTTATCCGATTTACGTTTTGCCGCGCGACAATATTCCAGGGTTTTTTGGTCGGCCGCGAAAAGACCTGCTTTGGCTCCGGCCTCAATGGCCATGTTGGCCATAGTCAGGCGTCCCTCCACAGACATGGCTTCAATGATCGGACCGTCAAACTCCAGAGCTTTGTAACGCGCCCCGTCAACGCCAAGCCTGCCGATGACCCAGAGGATAAGGTCTTTGCCGCTCATGTATGCAGGCAGCTGACCGGAGATGCTTACCCGGATGCTTTCCGGAATCTTGAACCAGCTTTCACCGAGGGCCATGCCGGCAGCAATGTCGGTGGAACCCATGCCGGTGGCGAAAGCGCCTATCCCGCCGTAAGTGCAGGTATGGCTGTCCGCGCCGATGACCATATCACCGGGGCCAACCAGCCCAAGTTCGGGCAGCAGGGCATGTTCAACACCTGCGTCTCCTCCCTCGAAATAGTTGACTATTTCCTGTTCTTTCGCGAAATTTCGGCTTATAAGCACCTGCTCGGCCGAGGCGATGTCCTTTTGCGGCGTAAAATGGTCCATGACCAGAGCGATTTTATTTTTGTCAAAAACCTTTTTCGCGCCCATGAGCATGAATGATTTGATGGCCAAGGGCGCGGTGATATCATTCGCCAGGACAAGGTCCAGACGGCAGTTGACAATACGTCCCGGCGCTGCTTCAGACTCGCCAAGCGGGATCACGGAATGGGAGGCGACGATTTTTTGGGCAAGGGTAAAGGTCATCAGTTTTCCTCCTCTTTCTTGGACAGGCGGTTAAGCGCATTCAGATAGGCCCTGGCGCCCGCGTTGATAATATCCGGATGCGAGCCGCGTCCGATGGAGCTTCGGTTGTTTTCGGAAATGCGAACGGTCACTTCGCCCTGGGCGTCAGTGCCGCCGGTTATGGCGTTCACGGAGAATTGTTCAAGGGTCGGGCTGTGGCCGCTTACCTTGTCGATAGCCTTGAATACCGCGTCAATGGGTCCCACGCCGAAACCTGCGTGTTGCACCCGTTTGCCGTTAATGTCCAGGACCAGCACAGCTGTGGGCGGCAGTCCGCTGTCACTGGTCTGTACGCCGAGATGGACCAGTGCGTACTTGTCCGGGATGCGGTATATTTCTTCCAGCACCAGAGCTTCCAGATCCTCGTCATATATCTCTTTTTTGACGTCGGCAAGGCGTTTTACGGCGGCCAGGACCAGGTCAATCTGTTCAGATTCCAGGTTGTAGCCCAAGGCTTCCAGTTTGGTTTTTACCGCGTTCTTCCCGGAATGCTTGCCCAGCACGATGGCGTTGCTGGGCAGGCCGATGGAAGCCGGAGTCATGATCTCATAGGTTTCGGCTTTTTTAAGTACCCCGGCCTGATGGATGCCTGCTTCGTGCGCAAATGCGTTTGCGCCGACTATGGGTTTGTTGCGGGCAATGGTGTGCCCGATGATGCGCGAGAGGGTGCGGGCGGCCGGATAGATCTGCTCGGTTTTAATGTTGTGCTCAAGCTGATACAGATGTTTGCGCACCGTCAGGGCCATGATGATCTCTTCAAGGGCTGCGTTGCCGGCGCGTTCGCCTATGCCGCAGATGGTCGTCTCGGCCTGGCGCGCCCCGGCCTGGAAACAGGCCAGTGTGTTGGCGACGGCAAGCCCCAGGTCATTGTGGCAATGAATGCTTATGATCACGTCCTGGCTGATGCGCTCCTTGAGATAGGCGATGCGGGCGGCGTGTTCGGCCGGTTGGGCGTAGCCGACGGTGTCGGGGATATTTATGGTTTTCGCTCCGTTGGCTACGGCGATTTGGCAGGCCTGAACCATGAAGTCCAGATCCGAGCGCGAGGAGTCTTCACAGGAGAATTCTACATCAGCAGCGCATTTAGAGGCGTGGCTGACAGCCTCCTCTATATGGCGCAGCACCTCGTCCGGTGTCATCTCCAGTTTGTACTGCATATGCAGGGGAGAAGTGGCAATGAAGGTGTGAATGCGCGATTTTTTTGCATGGCGCAACGCCTCCGCAGATCGATCAATGTCTTTGATGCTGGCGCGGGAAAGGCTGCAGATTACGGCGTTTTCCACTTCCCGGCTGATGCTGGTGATGGCTTCAAAATCACCGGGGCTGGAGGCGGCGAAGCCGGCCTCAATAATGTCAACCCCGAGCACATCCAACTGCCGGGCCATGAGGATTTTTTCCGAGAGGTTCATTGTCGCGCCCGGTGACTGTTCACCGTCGCGCAGGGTGGTGTCAAAAATTATGATGCGATTATTGTTTTCACCGGACATAATTGGCTCCTTTTCAAAAAAAAGCGGCCGCCCCCTTGCGGGGCGGCGCGCACTGCATTGTATATGGATTCTGGTCCGCGGCGCGCTGTCGGTTTATGACAGACCACGTAGAGCGAGGCGGAGAATGAAGGAGGCAAAAGCGGAAAAGCAGGCGAGCATTACCAGAGTTTTGTGGTCCGGGCGCGCGGCTATAGCCGCGACTTTGGCGGGCGCTGTTGTCCTTGTCCTCACATTTCTCATCTTCACACTCCTTTAAACGCAACGACCTTAAAATATGGCGGCTGTTAAACTTATAAGTGTTTTTTGGGCAAAGGTCAACATAATTTTACATAATTTCGTCATATAATTCGCCTATGGGTCGAGTTTTAAATTTTACCCGGCAAAAGGCTTTATCCGCTGTGCAAAAAAAGGTACGATATTATGGATAATAAGGCGCATATTTGTTTGCAAGAGATGTCATGCCGAAAATTTCTGAAATTTTTTCCTTTCCTGCTCTGAGCCGAGAAGAATGGGACGTCATCT
Organism: Desulfovibrio sp.; assembly: GCA_031260965.1. Classification (GTDB taxonomy): domain Bacteria; phylum Desulfobacterota; class Desulfovibrionia; order Desulfovibrionales; family Desulfovibrionaceae; genus Frigididesulfovibrio. Next base: position 5,315 of record JAISKK010000087.1, read on the forward strand.
GTGACTTTGACGGCACGATTACGCCCTTTGACGTCACCGATGCAGTTCTGGAAAATTTTGCGTCCCCCGAATGGGAAGATGTTGAGCAAAGCTGGATGGCGGGGGAATTGACCGCCCGCCAATGCATGGAAAAACAAATTTGTTTGCTTGATGTCCCCGTACGCAGGCTGGACGATTTTCTGGACGCTATTCCGCTTACGGAAGGCTTCAGGGAATTTGCGGATTTTTGTCGCGCCACGCGCCTGAATTTGCTGGTCATAAGCGATGGAATGGATTACGTTATCAGACGGGTGCTGACCAGGCATCAGCTTGCCGATTTGCCTGTTGTAGCCAACCGTCTGTGTGTGCGGGGAGAAGGGCATTATAGTCTGAAGTTCCCTCACGGCGCAAATGGATGCCCCTCCGGGGTCTGCAAGTGCAAGGTAGCCGGAAGCGGCGGAAAAAAAATACTGCTCATCGGCGACGGTCATTCCGATTGCTGTCTGGCCGGCAGGGCTGCCTTTACATTGGCAAAGCAGGGACTGGCTCTGCAAAGGCATTGTGAAGATCGTCATTATCCCTATTTGCCATACGTCGATTTTTTTGACATTGTACCACGCTTTGAACCACTGACCGCATACAAGCAGGGCAAATAAGCCATGACCGACTCTGAAAGAAATTTGCTTCGCGCTGAAGCCAAATATTGTTCTTATGGTGACACTGTGCATTACCTGGAACCGGCAAAGATATTCGCCCGTTGCGACGGGTCGTTTCTCTATGACAACGCGGGGACGCCCTTCCTGGATTTGCAGATGTGGTATTCGGCCGTCAACTTCGGCTATGCCAACAAGCGCTTGAACGATGCCCTGAAACGTCAGATCGATACCCTGCCGCAACTGGCCTCGCAGTATCTGCACAGGGAAAAAATTGAACTGGCTTCCATGCTCTGCGCCGCCATGCGTCAAGCCTGGGGCGAGGATGGTCGCGTGCAGTTTAATGTAGGCGGCTCCCAGGCGGTTGAGGATTCGCTTAAGCTGGTGCGCAACGCGCGCCGGGGCAAGAGCCTGATGCTGGCCTTTGAAGGCGGCTACCATGGTCGCACTCTCGGAGCTTCCTCCATTACCTCCTCTTACCGTTACCGCAGGCGCTACGGGCATTTTGGCGACAGGGGCATATTTATTCCCTATCCATACTGTTTTCGCTGCCCCTATAAAAAGAAGCGGGAAGACTGCGATTTCTATTGCGCCACCCAGTTTGAACGGCTTTTTGAGACCGAATATTATGGTCTCTGGGATGCAAAGGCCAAAGAAGCGGAATGCGCCGCCTTTTATGTGGAAAGCATCCAGGGAACCGGCGGCTATGTTGTGCCGCCCGCCGGCTATTACCCGAGGCTTAAACGCGTGCTGGACGAGTATGGCATCCTGCTGGTCGACGATGAAATCCAGATGGGCTTTTACCGCACCGGCAAACTCTGGGGTCTGGAGAATTTTGGTGTCACTCCCGATGTGGTTGTCTTCGGCAAGGCCATGACCAACGGACTGAATCCCTTGGCCGGCATCTGGGCGCGGGAGGAACTGATCAATCCCGAGGTCTTTCCCTGCGGCTCCACCCATTCTACCTTCGCCAGCAACCCGCTGGGCACGGCCGTTGCCCTTGAAACCATGCGTATGCTGGCGGAAAGCGACTATGAACAAGGGGTGCGCGAAATGGGGCGCTACTTCCTGGAAGGTCTTAAAGAACTGCAAAGACGCCACTCAGTTATTGGTGATGTGGACGGTCTGGGTCTTGCCCTGCGCGCGGAAATTTGCGCCGAAGACGGCTTTACCCCGGACAAGGCCTTGCTGGATCGTATTGTGGACGCAGGGATCAAAGGCGATATCGTGGTGGACGGACAAAAATACGGGCTGGTTCTTGATGTCGGCGGATACTATAAAAACGTGATCACCTTCGCTCCCTCCTTGCATATCAGCCGTGCGGAAGTTGACCTGGGCCTGCGTTTGCTGGATGAAATTTTGCGCGGGGTTACAAAAAAATAATACCGTGATGGCCCAAAACGGATTATTTTTTCAGGGTGGTCGCGTGGGCGTCCTGCTGATCCACGGCCTCACTGGAACGCCGGCGGAAATGTCTTCTGTCGCCAAATACCTGAACAGATACGGATTTACCGTGTCCTGCCCGGTCCTTGCCGGTCATTGCGGCACGGAGCAGGATTTGCTGGCCACACACTGGCAGGACTGGGCGGGTAGCGTGCGCGATGCCTTTCTCGTCCTGCGGCAGCAGACGAAAACTTTGTTTGTAGGCGGACTTTCCGCCGGAGCGGTGTTGAGCCTGCATATGGCAAAAGAATACGCCGATCTGGTGCGCGGGGTCGCCTTGTACTCAACCACGCTCAGATGGGATGGCTGGAGCATTCCCCGGCTCAGTTTTCTGTTGCCTCTGGTGTTGCGCCTGCCTTATTTCGGCGAACGCTACCATTTTGTGGAGGATTTTCCTTACGGCATCAAAAACAAGCGTCTGCGTGAGCGTATTGTCGCCAAAATGCGCAGCGGCGATACGAGCGCGGCCGGACATGCCCATACGCCTGGGACATGTGTGCGCGAAATGTGGCGCATGGTTGACGCAATCAAAAAAGATTTTGGTGAAATACACACACCCGCGTTGATTGTTCATGCGGCTGACGACGATATTGCCAGTCTGCGCAGCAATGCCCTCTATTTGCAGCGACGTCTTGCCGGACCGACGGAATTGCTCTGTCTCAAGGAAAGTTACCATATGGTCACCGCAGACCAGGAGCGACATAAAGTGGCGGACGCGACGGCGCAATTTTTTTTGCGTCTGCTGGACGATCAGGAGCGTAACGAATTGGCCGCAGCGGCGAAGCGTGTCTCATGACGAGCCTTGCCTTTCTCCTCTGGCTGGTAAACATGTCCATGGACACCTTCGGCCACCTGTCATTCAAAATAGCCGCCAGCCGGGGCGGCGGCTTGAGTACTGGGGCGTATTGGCGGCAACTGCTGAAACATCCCTGGCTATGGGCGGGCATAAGCTGCTATGTCTGTGAATTTTTTGTCTGGGTGGCTTTTTTGTCTCAGGTTCCACTTGGCGTCGGAGTCATGCTCGGCTCGTTCAACATCGTGTTGCTCATGATCGCCGGGCGTCTCCTGTTCAAAGAAATGCTCACCGGCTGGCGTATTTTTGGCATCGTCCTCATTACCCTGGGGGTGATTCTGGTGGGGATGGGTGAATGATGCGTTTTTACTGTATCGGCTTTCTGGTCCTTCTGGCTTTTGACACCATGGAGCAGACCTGTTTCAAATATGCCGGTATGGTTGCCGCGCCGCTTGAGTTCAGCTCGTCCTGGCTGGAGAAGGTGATAAGCTGTCCCTGGAGCTACGGGGCGCTTTGTGGTTATCTTGGCTCTTTCGCCACCTGGATGACACTGTTGCGCCGGGCGCCCATCGGTCCGGCTTTCGCCGCCTCGCACCTGGAGATTGTCACCGTGACCTGCCTGTCCGCATGGATATTCCATGAGCCCATGACCTGGCACAAAATTCTTGGCGGGGTGCTGATTCTCCTCGGCGTGTTCTGCCTTGCCAAAGCTGAACACGCCGTCGCCAGCAAAAATGCCGGGACCCTTGATGCTCAACAGGCGTGAACTGCCTCCCACGGCCGGCCTTCCCCAGGGCTTTGCCGACTATGTCAGCGAACCTGTCTTATCCCTTGGCGAAGGACTGAGGCGCTGGCTTTCTATTGCCGACCCTATCCTGACAAGTTCCGGAAGCGCCGCTCTGGCGGTGGCTTTGACTACCCTGCGCGATCTGGTTCCGCAACGCAGTGAAGTTATTGTCCCCGCATATACCTGCCCTCTGGTCCCCCTGGCCGTTTCCCTCGTCCCCGGTCTGCGTGTGGTGGTCTGTGATACGTTTGCGCAGGGTTTTGATTTTGATCCGCAGATGCTTGCGCAACTCTGCGGCGAGCGCACTCTGGCTGTGTTGCCTACCCACCTGGGGGGCAGGGTGGCGGATGTCGCCGCCGCCATCGCCATCGCCCACCCGCGCGGGGTATGGGTCATTGAAGATGCAGCCCAGGCCATGGGGGCACTCGACAACGGCGTGAGCGCCGGACTTGCCGGAGACATCGGCTTTTTCAGCCTGGCCATGGGCAAAGGCCTGACCAGCGGTGAAGGCGGCATTCTTTTCAGCAAAGACCATACCCTGCGCGCAGCCCTTGAAACAAGCGCCGATGCCCTGCTTAAGCCGGCCTTTTTCCGGAATCTGCGCCGCAACCTGGAATTGCTGGGTTATATGATCATGTACAGGCCCAACAGGCTCTGGCATGTTTACGGGCGAAGACTGGTCAGTGCCCTTGACGCCGGCGACCCGGTCAAAGCCGTGGGTGATTATTTTACCCGGCAGGACATTCCCCTGCACCGTCTGGATGCGTTGCGCACGCGCGTTGCCGCCAATGCCCTGTCCCGGCTGCCGGATTATCTGAAAAAGAGCAGGGAACGCGCTGCGCAACGCCTGGATATACTTTGTTCTCTGCCCGGCCTCCAGGTTGTCCGCGATCGGCCCAATGCCCAAGGGATCTGGCCTTTTTTTATGGTCCTTTTCCCTGGCGGCGAACAACGCGACCGGGCGCTTACGGTACTGTGGCGCGCGGGCTACGGCGTTACCCGCCTTTTTATTCATGCCTTGCCGGATTACGATTTTCTCGCCCCCTTTCTTGATCCCTGCCTTTGTCCCAACGCCCGCGACTTCGCGGGGCGGATGCTCACCATCACCAACAGCCACTGGCTTTCCGAAGCGGATTTCCGCGCGGTTGTCGCGGCAATCCGTAACTGCCTGTGAACGGACAATTTATTTCTCCCCAGCGCAACCTCCTTGAGCCGTCCGCTTTTGTCGAGCTGTTTCAGCAATATCCTCCGAGGGGGTTTTCCTGTAGCACAAATATGGCGGGCTTAACGCTTTTTCATACGGATTTTGATCTGCTGACCACTCTTGAGGCGGATATGCGCGCCCGTCTTGCCCGGTTCCCCCTTTTTGCGGGTTTGTCCCCTTTGTTTTGCTATCCCGCCTGTTTCGCAGGGACCACAATTACCGAGTATGCGCCGCTCCCTCAGGGGCTTACGCCCCAGGCTCTGCTTGACGTCATGGCGGAAGAGAGCAAAAAACCGGCGTTGGCCATCATCAAAGATCTCCCGGAGGATTCTCCTTTGCTGGACGCGGCGGATTCCCGCTTTGCGATGCAACTTGCGCAAGAAGCGGTAAAACGGGGCTATATTGAGGTGCGCGGTCAGGCTTTGGCCTTTGTACCTATTGACTTTACGGGACCGGACGACTACCTGCGGCGGCTATCCCCCGCGCGCCGCAAAGATCTGCGCCGAAAACAGCGCGCGGCCAATCTGCTGGATGCAGAGGTCGTTCCTTTCGGGGATGGGCGTTTTCTGCACAGTTCATTGCAAGAGGAAATGTACGGCATGTACCGGGAGGTCTTTGACCAGAGCGACATCCATTTTGATCTGCTGGGACCGGATTTCTTCGCAGCCCTGACGCAAAGCCGCCGTATTAAAGGGGTGGTGATCTGTTATCGTCATCAGGACCTGCTGGTCGGCTATAACATCTGCCTGATCCACAAGGGCATGCTCATCGACAAATACATAGGTTTTCGTTATCCCCTTGCCCGCGAACTAAACCTGTATTTTATAAGTTGGCTTTTCAATCTGAGTTTCGCCCTGCAAGAAGGTCTGAATATGTATGTAGCCGGCTGGACTGACCCTCAGGTCAAGGCCAGCCTTGGCGCCCGCTTCACTTTTACCCGGCATCTGGTCTGGGTAAAAAATCCCGTCCTGCGGCGTATTCTTAAATCCTTGCGGGGATTTTTTGAAGCGGATGCCCATGTTCTGGAAGGCGCGTGATGAAGCCTCCCCTGATTCTCGATTTTGACGCCTCGGTGCTGTCTCCTACTGACAACGCCATACGCATTGCTCTTGGAGGCTGGCAGGAGGCTATCCGCTTCGGTTGTTTCAGGAGCGCATTCGCACGCCTGGAACAGCATCTGGAGACGCTCATGCCGGATTCTTACGGCTGCGTGTTCACGGGCAGCGGCGACTATCACCACATCTCGCTATTGCTTCTGCGCCTGCTCGCAAGGCGCGCAAAACTCCCTCCTGCCTCTCTGGACTGTATCGTCTGCGACAACCACCCGGACAATATGCGCTATCCTTTCGGCATCCACTGCGGGTCCTGGGTGCGCCATGCGAGCGAATTGGCCTGCATCCGGCATATCCACGTCATCGGGATTACCTCGGCAGACATCAATCCGGCCCATGCCTGGGCAAATTATCTCGGTCCCCTTTTGCGGAACAAACTCTCCTATTGGAGCGTCAGGCAGGAGGCGAGGTGGCTTAAACTATTAGGCCGGGAGAAAAACAGCCGGACTTTCGCCTCGGCGGACGCCCTGCTCGCGGCTTTTTTGCCGGTCATATCCGGAGCAAAAAGTCTTTATCTATCTATCGACAAAGATGTGTTCAGCCCTGAGGTGGCGCGCACCAACTGGGACCAGGGGATTTTTACGGAAGACCATGCGGCGGCGGTGATAGGGGCTTGCGCGGGACGTCTTATGGGCAGTGACATTACCGGAGAGTTTTCCGCCTATGCTTATGCGGGTATGGGTAAAAAACTGCTTGTCAGTTTGGACGGCCCGGACAGGATGGGGGCTTGCGGCCCGGAGGAGGCGCTGGTGGAGCGGGAAACGCAACGGCAGTTGAACGCGAGGTTGTTGCGACTGCTGGAGCACGGTGGATGAGGCGAGGCTAAAAGGCCGAAAGTTTTTACGCGTTTCCGCCCGGCCGCGACATATGGGCAGCTTCTTCAGGGGTAAGACCGGCTATGCGCACAACAGCCAGGGTATAGCCGTCCTGCTCATTGGGAGAACACGAAGGGCAGCCTTCGGACAAAATCATGCAGCGCTCGTCCAGGGTACTGGTGTCAACGCCGGCGGCAAGCAAAAGCACTGTGGTCCTGCCCTTTTCCCAGAGAACAGGATTGCCGCATAAATGGCACTCGACATAGAGCATTTCCGGATCATAACCTTTGGATTTTTCGGCAAGAGGCCATAACGCATCCCGTCCACCTTCGCGGGATATATCGGGCAGAACCTCAAAAAATTTTTTTACCCTCGGATGCACAATCATGGAACCCTCTTTGTAATGACGCTCTTTTTTCAATATTAAGCATTCATTCGACAATAGCAAGCATTAAAAATAAGGGTCCATCAGAGCTTCCACATTTGCATACTCACTTCCTGCAAAATATCCGCAAACTTCTGCGCATGATAAGTGATTACAGAAAGGCCTTGCATTGCCGCTAAAGCGCCACGAGTTCCACTTCTTTCGGAGCAATGCGCAGATTGAGAAAGAGACTGCCGATGCGCGCGAAACGCTCCGGGGCGTCAGTGGTGAGAAGACGCAGACGGCGCGTGGGGTTATCCGGCCTATACGCAAGCTCTGAGGGGATATCGTTTGCGATTCCTGGGGTGGCTTTCTCTGGAGCCTCTTCAGGGCGCAGCAGATGCAGTTTTTGCAATTCTTTTTGCACGACTTCAGCCGTTGTTACCGCTGAATCAATTATGCGCGCCTCTTTTCCGGCCACGGCCGCGATGCTTGCCGCAAGAGGAGGAAAATGCGTACAGCCGAGTACGATGCAATCCGGGCGCAGGGCCGCCGCGCCTTGCGTTTTTTCCCCGAGCAGCGGTTCCAGATAACGCCGGATGACGCTTTCCACTATCGGACCCGTCATCCAGCCCTCTTCGGCCATGGGCACGAGAAGGGAGCAGGACACGCCGGTCACCTGCGCCTGGGGCAACAGCGCCTGGATGGCCCGCGTGTAAGCCGCGCCGTTGATGGTGGATTCCGTGGCCAGAACCAGTATGCGGCAGTCTTCTCTCTTATGGGCCACAGCCTTGCAGGCGGCTCGCGCGCCCGGCTCCACAACCCCGATCACCGGCAGGGGGGCGAATTTTTTTTGCAGATCCGGCAAGGCCGCGGCCGTAGCCGTGTTGCAGGCTACAACCAGCAGTTTTATGCGCCGTTCCACGAGTTTTGCCGTGGCCTGCACAGAGTAGCGAACTATGGTGTCTTTGCTTTTTGTTCCATAGGGCAGGCGGGCGGTATCGCCAAGATAGATATAATATTCACGGGCAAGCCGGGCGCGAAGGGCGGCAAGCACGGTCAACCCGCCGACCCCGGAATCAAAAATGCCTATGGGCAGGGAAGCGTCCGGGTTGTTAGTCCTCACATTTCTTCCCACAGGGTATAGCTTGCGGCGGTTACCGGCGCGTTCAGCGCATTCAGCACCCGTTCCAGAAAAATGCCTTCGCGCAAAGGGGAGATGTGACCGAAGGTGGCGCGTATGCCCATGGTGACGAATTGCACGGCCCTGTCCATAGCCAGGGGCAGACTGTCTCCCTGCATCATGCTGCCGGTGAGAACGCTGGTAAAAGAGTCCCCTGTTCCCGGATAATCAGCAGGCAGATAGGCGCAGTCAACGCGCCAGAAACGATTGTGCGTCCGCTGATATGCGACGACGGCGCTTTGTTCTTTTTTGGCGGCGGGTACGCTGGTGATCACCGCTATCTCCGGTCCGGCGTCGGTCAGGCGATACAGCCAGTCACGCAGCATGGATTCATCCATGCCATTTTCCTGCGCATCTTTTGGATATGCCTCTCCAAGCAGCAGTGCGGCCTCGGTAAGATTGGGGGTTATGCAGCCGGCCTTGCCCACCAGAGAACGCATGGCGCCGACCATGTCCATGTCCATGGTCGGTTCGAGCTTGCCGTCGTCGCCAAGCACCGGATCAACGACGGCAAGCCCTCCGGGTTTCAGGCAGCTCGCGATACAGTCCTGAACCAGTTCAACCTGACGCATGGAGCCGAGAAAACCGCTGTACACGGCGTCAAATTTAAGGTCCAGTTCTTTCCAGTGCTCAAGACAGTCCCCCATATGGTCCGTCAGATCAATGAAGCGAAAATTCGGGAAGCCGTTCGTGCCTGTGGAGAGAACGGCGGTAGGCAGCGGACAGACCTGAATGCCGAGGGGGGAGAAGATGGGGATCACCGCCATCAGGGAAGTGTGCCCGAATCCGGAGATGTCGTGTATGGCGGCAAGGCGTAAAATAGGCGGCATAATCTATTCGGGCGGATCAGGTTGGTCAGGGTTTATGGTCCGGGTTGACGGACAGTATCTGTAGCTTTTTATGCCTGTCCGGTCAATCCTGGATCTGGCCTGGATCCGGCCGGAACAAGAAGCTCATTTTCCTTTTGACAAGGCGGGGGCGGGTGGTAGGATACTTCCCGCTTCAATCAATACTGTATAAAATGAATACTTAAACAAGTGAGGTTTACGCATGAAGACGCGCACAACGTTATCCCTGGTTCTGGCCGCAACTTTATTTCTGCTTCCGGGCCTTTCTCTGCCCGGCGTGGCCAAGGCCGCTCCCGAGGGAAACGTCATCACTTTGCCCGCCCCGGACAAAAAGGGAGGTAAGCCTTTGATGCAGGTCTTGAACGAGCGTAAAAGCGCTCGTGATTTCAAGGATGAAGCCCTTTCTCGGCAGGATTTGAGCAATCTGCTCTGGGCGGCTTTCGGGGTTTCGCGCACGGACGGCCGGCGCACGGCCCCTACAGCCAGAAACGGCCAGAATGTCGAAATTTATGCATCCCTGGAAACGGGGGTATGGCGTTATGACGGTGTCAAACACAGTCTGACTAAAGTGCTGGATCGCAATGCCGTCAAGGATTTTGGAGGTGCGCCTCTGACCCTTGTGTTTGCCTCGCCAAGCAGCTTGCATGATGCCATGCACCTGGGTTCGATTTATCAGAATGTCGGGCTTTATTGCGCTTCCGCCGGTCTTGCCAATGTGGTCAAGGCTACCGGCGTCGATGTTTTGAAAAAGGATCTGAAACTCCCCGAAGGCTATGCAATCCAGATTATTCAGTCGATCGGCAAACCCCTCTGAACCTGCTTCAGGGTTGAGGAATTAATTACAAATCGGTCAAATCAGCTACCACCGCCTCAGGCGGTGGTAGCTGATTATATCGAAGCAGTTCATTGTACCTCCTCATAATATGCGATAGACGTCAAAGAAATAATTCTACGGCGAAAATCTTCAAGTTCTTCGCCCTCGCCGCTGGCTAATATTCCTAAGGAATAAAATCTGTCCGTGGATGGGGACTCAGATTTTGCTTTTTCCATGTCCAGGCGGTTTACATTGACGATAGTCCAACACTCTGTGTATCCGCGTTTCCGAGCTTTTTGATGGCTCTTTTCTGCTTCACCTATACGATTATGAATGTTGGAAACATCTGTTCCACTTTTTATTTCTATTGCAACAATATTTCGGAAGTGCCCAGACGACATTTCTTCACGGATGATGATGTCCGGATCAGGTGCAAACTCAATCAAGACCTTACGCCCTGTTGCGCTCACAATTTCTATAGCATTTTCACGCACATCAGCCGCCGCGTGCGCTACTATCTGGCGGATAATCTCGAAGACTTGAACGATTCCGGCAGTTCCACGCTGGTTATTGGCACCACCACGCAATTGTGGGCCGACTGTCAAAAGAGCAAGATCGTCAAGAAGCTCTTTACTTGGTTTAAGTGTTTCGATGCCACGCAGAAGCGCAGAGGCAGCCCCGCAGAAGGCGATGCAAAGCTCGGGAATATCACCAGCTATAGCCTTAGCAATTTTCCCGCTTGTTTCCATGCCCTTAAAAGGGCCAGCTCCAAAGCCTTTATCGTTGCCATAAAATTCTTTTTGGCTGTAGCCCATCAACAAACGGTAATATCCCAACAGATATGGGTTCTGCTCAAGCACAACAGGTACGGCAAAAAGCAATTCTCCCCGCAGACCATATTGGGCCATGAGCGCCAACTCTTTGTCCGAAACATATTGAGCAAGCTGTTTGTCAATCTCAGAAATTTTCATGCTTTTGACGGTCTCAAAAAGTGCATTTTGAAGATAGGTTGCGCGAAACCTTTTCAGGATAAATGCAAAATCAGCTTGTAACTTGGGAACGGCAAATTTAATTTTTCGGCTCATGCGGCGATAATCCTCACGTTGTCACTGCCACTTTGCTGGAGTCGTTTGGCTGCCAGAGCAACATATTCAGGGTTAAGCTCAATTCCTATGTATCGACGACCTTCCTCTTGGCTCGCAACGCCCACAGTTCCAGACCCAAAAAAAGGATCAAGAACAAAATCTCCAGGTTTAGAGGATACCTGAATACAAGGACGAATTAGATCTGTGGGGAAAGTAGCAAAATGAGCGCCTGCAAACGGTTTTGTGTTGACAGCCCATACGGAGCGTCGATTTCTCAGTCCCCCATGATCCGTAGGCTCTCGGGATGCTTGCCAGTCGTAAAAATACTGCTCAGACTTTGTGAGCATAAAAATATATTCGTGGGAACGCGCAGGGCGGTCTTTAACGCTTTCCGGCATAGCGTTTGGTTTATGCCAAACAATGTCATCTCGGAGATACCAGCCGTCCTCTTGGAGAGCGAAAGCTAAGCGCCACGGAACTCCAATCAAATCTTTTGGTTTTAACCCTTCGGGCGTATCAGGTCGGACACTCATTGCGCGAGCAGGATTTTTTTTGTCAGGGGCACGGTAACCCCGGTTTCCGCTTGTGTAACCATCCCCTATGTTGAGCCATAGAGTGCCATCGTCCGCCAAAACACGTTTTACTTCAGCAAAGACAGACACCAGTCTGTTCAAAAATTGCGTGAGAGTTTCCTCAAGGCCGATCTGCTCATCAATCCCGTAAGTGCGTAATCCCCAATAAGGAGGAGAAGTAATGACGCAACGAACTGATTGAGGCTCTAACCGCCGTAAGACGGTCAAGGCGTCCCCTTCAAAAATGGTTGAGGAGTCAACGGCCAGGAGTTGTTTTTTGCCAATACGCTCAATTATCGGCATTTCTGCCAAGGTAGTCTCTTGGAGCATAAGATTCTCTGCGTAATATGCTCTGCTCTGCGTAAATTCAAAGCAATTTTAGCACGTTAAATGTACATAAACTTCTCAGTTCTTCTTACCCTATCTTTGGAAATTCAACAACAGGCCAGAGTCACCAATCGATATTGGCCTTGGGAGGCTAGCCATTTGGATATATTCATACCGTGAACGTATGCTTTTATACCATAACGAGAGAGGTGCTCACCAATGGTTGGACAACCGCGAGCAGTTTCTTAGGCTAGGCGGAATAAATTTTCAAACCTGGCTTTCTTTACTTTTGCCCCCATGCGACATAATAGCATTCGTCGGCGCGCATCAGCCGATGCGTGAGGTCCGCAACCAAACTTGACTGTGTCAAAAGGAAATATCATGCCCTTGCTCAATCCCACGCGTAACCCTTCCTGCCGTGTTTTGCGGGAGACGGATAACCCTGAACTTTTTCGGGAAACTTTTCCCTACAGCCGAATCAGCCGGGTTTTCTTTGACGGGATCTTTGTGGATCCGCGTCCTGCCGAACCCATGTTCATAACCGACACGACCTTCCGCGACGGCCAGCAGGCCCGTCCTCCCTATACTGCCAGACAGATTCTGGACATTTATGACCTGCTGCATGAACTGGGCGGGCGTAGCGGACTGATCCGGGCCTGCGAATTTTTTATATATTCCGATAAAGACAAAAAAGCCGTCGAGGCCTGCCGGGACAGAGCTTATTCCTTCCCCCAGGTCACGCCCTGGATTCGCGCCGATATCGAAGACCTGCGCCTGGTCCGTGATATGGGCTTCAAAGAGGCGGGCATGCTTACCAGCGTGTCCGACTACCATATTTTTTACAAGCTGGGGAAGGATCGCAAAAAGGCCTTTGACAGTTATCTGTCCATGGCTTCCAAGGCCCTGGAGTGGGGCATCACGCCGCGCTGCCATTTTGAGGACATAACCCGCGCGGATGTCCTGGGCTTTTGCATACCTCTGGCTGTCAAACTCATGGAACTGTCCAGGCAGGCCGGACTACCCGTGAAGATTCGCCTTTGCGACACCCTGGGCTACGGAGTGCCTTACCCCGGCGCTTCCCTGCCCAGATCCGTTCCGCGTCTGGTGCGCGCCTTCACGGACGCCGCCGGAGTGCCGGGAGAATGGCTGGAATGGCACGGGCACAATGATTTCCACAAGGTGCTGGTCAACGCATCCACGGCCTGGCAGTACGGTTGCAGCGGGGTGAACGGCACGCTTTTCGGTTTTGGGGAACGCACGGGCAATTCGCCCCTGGAGGCCCTGGTCATTGAGTACATCTCGCTCACCGGCCAGGACGACGCCGCCAATACCCGCGTTATCACAGATATTGCCCAATATTTTGAAAAGCATCTGGATTACCACATTCCGGATAATTATCCCTTTGTCGGCAAGGATTTCAACGCCACCAGCGCCGGCATCCATCTGGACGGCATGGCCAAGAATGAGGAAATCTACAACATCTTCGACACCACGGCCATTCTGGGCAGGAGCGTGCCGATCATCATCACGGACAAATCCGGCAAAGCCGGCATAGCCCACTGGATCAACCAGAGCCTGGGACTGGAGGGCGAGGCCCAGGTTTCCAAGAGCAACCCGGCCATAGGTATGATTTATGAGCGTATTCTCAAGGCCTATGAGGTCGGACGCAGCACTTCCATTTCCAACAAGGAAATGCTCAGCCTGGCCAAACGCTATGTGCCGGAACTCTTCCCCTCCGAGCTTGAGCGCATCCGCTCCCTGGCCAAAAGATTGTCCATCCAGGTCATCACCCGTCTGGTCGGCAGCCTTGAAGTACGCGGTGAGGGTAACGATCACTACCCGTGCCTGACGGGCTTTCTCAAGGAATATCCTATCATTCAGTATATAAATCTCACAGATCGGGAGGGAAAGCTTCTGGCCAGCGTGGTCAATGACCGGCAATACCAGGATGAATACGACAGCAGATTGCCCCTGGGCTATGATTGCTCAAGCCGTGAATGGTTTGTTGAACCCATGAAAAAGGGCAGACTGCATGTTACGGACATTTACCAGTCCCTGTTCACGCGCAGGCTGGTGGTCTCCGTGTCCGCCCCCGTTGTTGACGCTGATGACAACATCACCGGCATTATCGGCCTGGATATCAAACTTGAGGAATTGCTGCGCGCCGCCGAAGCCCTGGAAGAAAACGAAGGCAACGCGGAATGATGGGCTGGTCGCAAACGCGGAGGCGATGAGGATGGAAAACAGAATCGAAGCCGGAGCGGACGGCGCTCTGCTTGTCCCGGATGAGCCGGTCATTCCCTGTATGCCGGGCGATGGCATCGGCCCGGAGATCTGGTCTGCGGCCCGGCCGGTGCTGGATAAAGCGGTAGCTGCGGCTTACGGGGGCGGGCGGCGTATCCGCTGGCGGGAAATTTTCGCTGGAGAAAAAGCCCTGATCGCCTGTGGATCGCTGTTGCCGGAAGAAAGTTTGCAGGCCATTCGTCTCTATCGGGTGGCCATCAAGGGACCGCTGACCACACCGGTGGGGGAGGGTTTTCGCAGTGTGAACGTCACTCTGCGCAGACTTTTTGACCTTTACGCCTGTATCCGCCCCGTGGTTTATCTGCCGCCTGTGCCTTCGCCCCTGAAGACGCCGGAGAAAGTGGATATGGTGGTCTTCCGCGAGAATACGGAAGATGTCTATATGGGTATTGAATGGGAAGCCGGTTCTAAGGAGGCGGCGGAAGTGGCGGCGCTGGCAAAACGCTTGAGCGGCAAGGAGATCGGCCCGGATACGGGGATTGGGCTTAAGCCGATCAGCAAACAAGGCACGCAGCGTCTGGTGCGCGCGGCCATCCGCTATGCCCTGGAACAGGGGCGCGACAGCGTCACTCTGGTGCACAAGGGCAATATCATGAAGTTCACTGAAGGGGCTTTTCGCAACTGGGGTTATGAAGTGGCGGCGCGTGAGTTTGCCGGGCAGACCCTGACCGAAAAGGAGGCACGCGAACAATATAACGGCAGGATTCCGGCTGGGAAGGTTCTGATCCGGGATCGCATCGCCGACGCCATGTTTCAGGAAATAATCCTGCGCCCGGAGCGGCACAGTGTGTTGGCCACGCCCAATCTCAACGGCGACTATATCTCCGATGCCCTGGCGGCCTTGGTCGGCGGCTTGGGTATGGCGCCCGGCGCGAATATCGGCAACGGCTATGCCCTTTTTGAGGCTACGCACGGCACTGCCCCGGACATCGCCGGTCAGGGCAAGGCCAACCCCTCGTCCATGATTTTGTCCGGCGTTATGATGCTCGACCATCTGGGTTGGGGAGAGGCGGCTCTGCTTGCGCGCTCCGCCCTGGGCGAGGTCTTGCGCCGGCGTTTTGTCACCCGGGATCTGGCCGGGCATATGCCCGGGGCCACCGAGGTGTCCTGCGCCGCTTTCGGAGACTTGATCTGCGAAGAGATTGGCCGCATGAAGGAGGGCGCATGATCAGCGTAAGCGGGCAGGGCTGTTATTATTATCAGGGCGATTTTCTGGACGCCGCCGCCGGGCGCTCGGCCGGTCTTCCCGAAGCCGCAGTTGCCCGCAGGGGCGGCATTGCCGCGCGTATTCTTGAGGCGCATTGCGCCAGATCCAATGAGGGGCCCGGCAATGGTCCGGACACGGATCAGGATACGCAGACCCTGCACATTGCTTTTGATGCTCTCGCCTCACACGACATCACTTATGTCGGTATAGTGCAGACTGCCAGAGCTTCCGGGCTGGAAAATTTTCCCCTTCCCTATGTGCTGACCAACTGCCACAACAGCCTTTGCGCCGTGGGCGGGACAATCAATGAGGATGATCATCTGTTCGGCTTGAGCGCCGCGCAAAAATACGGCGGCGAATATGTCCCGGCGCATCTGGCGGTCATCCATCAGTATATCAGGGAAACGCGTGCCGCCTGCGGGTCCATGATCCTGGGTTCGGACAGCCACACACGTTACGGCGCATTGGGTTGCATGGGTATAGGAGAGGGCGGTCCGGAACTGGTCAGGCAGCTTCTTTCTCTTACTTATGATCTTAAGCGTCCGGAAATTGTCGCCGTGTATCTGGAAGGCGCGCCGCGTCCGGGCGTGGGACCGCAAGATTTGTCACTGGCCCTGATCCGGGCTGTGTTCGACAAAGGTCTGGTCAAAAACAAGGTGCTGGAATTTATCGGACCCGGCATAGCGTCCCTTTCCATTGACTTTCGTATGGGCTTCGACGTGATGACTACGGAAAGCGCCTGCCTGTCCTCGGTCTGGCAGACTGATGCCGCTGTGCGCGACTGGCTTGAGGCGCATGGCCGGAGCGCCGATTTCAAGGAGCTTAGCCCCGAAGACGGCGTCTGGTATGATTCCCTTATCCGCATTGATCTCTCCCGCATAGAGCCGATGATCGCCTTGCCCTTCCATCCAGCCAGAGCCTGGAGCATCAGGGAGTTTTTGCAAAATGCCCGGGATTTGCTGGCCGATGTTGAAAAAGAAGCCGCCGCCCTTGCGGGCGGGCGCTTTTCAGCTCCCGACTTGCACGACAAGTTCCGGCAGGGCAAGTTTTTTGTCGATCAGGGCATTGTTTCCGGGTGCTCGGGGGGAAGCTATGAAAATATCGCGCGCATGGCGGCTATTCTGAGCGGAAAATCCACAGGCAACGGAGCTTTCAGCCTTTCCGCATATCCGGCCAGCCAGCCCATTTATCTTGAACTGATGCGTAAAGGCCATGCCACTGCTCTGCTTGAGGCCGGGGTTGTCCTGAAAACGGCCTTCTGCGGTCCCTGTTTCGGGGCCGGGGACACGCCGGCGCACAACGCCTTTTCCATCCGCCACACTACCCGCAATTTCGAGAACCGGGAAGGTTCCGTGCCCCAGAACGGCCAGATGGCCTATGTGGCCCTGATGGATGCGCGTTCCATAGCCGCCACGGCCTTAAATGGCGGTTCTCTGACCCCGGCTACGGATTTGTCAAACCCGCCCCCGGAAAAGCCGGAAATTTATGCCTTTGACCGGCGCGTTTATGACCAGCGTGTTTACCGCGGCGTTGGCAGGGCCGATCCGGCAAAGTCCCTGCGCTTCGGCCCGAATATAAGTGACTGGCCCGCCTTGCCTGCGTTTCCGGAAAACATCCTGCTCAACATCGCCTGCGCCCTCTATGATCCGGTCACCAGCACGGATGAGCTGATACCTTCCGGCGAAACTTCCTCGTATCGCTCCAACCCTCTGAAGCTGGCGGAATTTGCTTTGTCGCGCAAAGATCCCGGCTATGTGGGCCGGGCCAAGGATGTGCTGGTTCTGGAAGAAGCCCGGCTGTCTTTTGTGGAAGGAAAAGTTGTCGAACCCCGCTTTCCCCTGTCAGAAGGAAATGGAGCGGGGCAGGTTGGTGCTGATGGAACCGGGAGGGCTGAGGTTGTCAGCGCCCTGTTTACATCTCTGGGGCTGGATGGGCATTGCCGGGACACCAGCCTTGGCTCAGCGCTTTTCGCCCTTAAACCCGGCGACGGCTCCGCGCGTGAGCAGGCCGCTTCCTGCCAGAAAATACTTGGAGGATGGGCCAATATCGCCGCGGAATATGCCACCCGGCGTTACCGCTCCAATCTGGTGAACTGGGGACTGCTCCCCCTGATTATGGATCGAGCCGCCGAGGGATTAATTCAGAGAGGCGATTTTATTTTTCTTCATTCTGTCCGGCAGGTCCTGTGCGGCGGGAAGGAAGAAATTCAGAGTTTCTGGATGCGGGAGGGGGAAAGAAAGGAAATTGTTCTGCGGCTTCCCGACCTTAGTCGCGAGGAGCGTAAAATTATTCTTGCGGGTTGTCTTATGAACTATATGAAGCGAAAGTCCTGAATCTTGTCGGATAGCGCGATAATGAGGGCGCGCATTGACAGAGGTGCCGGAAAAAGGGAAAGTGCGACAAACGCGAGTAGAGAAATAGTATGGACGACGCTGTGAATCTGGAAGACGGAGAAGACGGGAAAGAAAATTTGCCGTCCTCTTCGTTTTCCGGCGAGCATGAAGACAGGGGCCGACGCGTCCTTGGCGTCCGCCTGCGCAAAGCCGGACAGGTCTTCTTCTTTCTTAACGAAGAGCTTGAAGTGCGTATCGGGAGCAAGGTTTTGTTGAACAGCGAACAGGGCCAGGTTCTGGGGGAAGTTGAAAGTATTCTCTATGGCGGCGATGCGGAATTTGCGCCTGACAAGGCGCAGCCCGACACAATGTTTGCGTTGGCCACTGCC
The DNA here is from genome assembly GCA_031260965.1 of Desulfovibrio sp. Taxonomy (GTDB): domain Bacteria; phylum Desulfobacterota; class Desulfovibrionia; order Desulfovibrionales; family Desulfovibrionaceae; genus Frigididesulfovibrio. The sequence continues at coordinate 23,527 of JAISKK010000087.1, forward strand.
TCCGACATTGCCATGCAGACGGAGAACGCCATACTCGCGGCTGAGGCTGCAGCTTTCTGCAAAACCTGTGTCAGACAGCGCGGTCTGGATATGAAACTGGTTGACGTTGAGGTGATGCACGACCGCAGCAAGATAATTTTTTATTTCACCGCCCCGGCGCGTATTGATTTTCGGGAACTGGTCAAGGATTTGGTACGTAATTACCGAACTCGCATTGAATTGCGCCAGATTGGCGTACGCCATGAAACCCAGATGATCGGGGCTTTGGGCAACTGCGGCATGGTCTGTTGCTGTCACCGCTATCTGCGTAAATTTGCCCCGGTGACAATCCGCATGGCCAAAGAGCAGAATCTTTTCCCCAATCCGGTAAAACTTTCGGGCATGTGCGGGCGTCTGCTCTGTTGCCTGTCCTTTGAGCAGGAAAATTATGAGCAGTTTAACAAAGGCTGCCCGAAGCTTGGGAAAAAATACAATACCAGCAAGGGCGCTATGCGTATTTTGCGCGCCAACATGTTCAGCCGCACGATAGCGGCGGTTGCGGACAGCGGCGAGGAAACGGAGTTCAGCCTTGAGGAATGGGAAAGCCTTCATGCGCGCCGGACGGAAAACGTCTTGCCGGGCGTCCAGACTGAATCCGGACTTGATCCTGATACCCCTGCCAATTTTGGGGCCGTGGAGGCAGCAGGCGCCGCCTATCGCGGACTCGCTCTGGAAGAGGAAGGATCTGTTCCGCAGGACGACGAGCTTGATTTTCCGCCCCGGGACGGGGGAAAAGGCCGATAAGAGGGAAAAGCGGGAAACTGGCGTAAACATTAGAGCATTCATTCGTGAAATGCTCGCAGGAATTTCCCGCAAATCCTTAGCAAAAAACATATTTACATGGGAACACCGATGACGCCTTATTATCTGACTGCCCCGATTTACTATGTAAACGCCAAGCCGCATCTTGGACACGCATACACAACCATAGTTGCGGACGCCATGACCCGTTTTGCCCTTTTGATGGGTCGGGACGCCATGTTCATAACCGGGACTGACGAGCACGGCGACAAGATTGTTAAGGCGGCGGAAAAGGCCGGTACTTCCGTGGAAGAGCTCACGGACAGGGTGAGCGGAGAGTTTCGCGCCCTCTGGCCTGAGCTGCGGGCGCGGCCGGCGCGTTTTGTGCGCACTACGAGCCCTGAACATAAGGCCGTTGTGCGCGCTTTTTTACAGAAAATTTATGATGCCGGCGACATATATTTCGGCGAGTATGGCGGATATTACTGCTACGGCTGCGAGCGGTTTTATACGGAAAAAGAGCTTGAAAAGGGGGTCTGTCCACAGCATCTCACGCCTACGGAATACATAAGCGAAAAAAATTATTTCTTCCGCATGTCCAAGTATCAGGAGCGTTTGAAAAAGCACATCCTCGACAATCCGGATTTTATCCGCCCGGCCCGTTATCGCGCCGAGGCCTTGGCCCTGCTGGAGGGTGAAGTCCTGGACGATCTGTGCATCTCGCGCCCCAAGACGCGTCTTTCCTGGGGTATAGATCTGCCCTTTGATTCCGAGTACGTCTGTTATGTCTGGTTTGACGCCCTGCTGGCCTATTTTACGGCCCTGGAAGGGCCGGGAAGCGAACTCTTCAACCGGTTCTGGCCTCAGGCGGAGCATCTTGTAGCTAAAGACATTTTGAAACCGCACGCTGTCTTCTGGCCTACAATGCTCATGGCCGCCGGTCTTCCCTTTTATCGACATCTGAATGTCCACGGTTACTGGCTGTCGCGCTCTACCAAAATGTCCAAGAGCATAGGCAATGTTGTTTCTCCCCTGGAGACGGCCTTGCAATACGGACTGGACGCTTTTCGCTATTTTCTGCTCCGGGAAATGCAGTTCGGCTCGGACGCTGATTTCTCCGAAGAGGCGCTCATCGCGCGTTTCAACGCGGATCTGGCCAATGATCTGGGCAATCTTTTTTCCCGGGTGCTGTCCATGACGGAGAAATTCTGCTCCGGTCAAGTGCCTGCGCCCGGTCCAGACCGGGATATGGAGAGGGAAGTGAAAGGTCTTGCCCAGGACAGCCTTGTGAATTTTCAGAATTTTTTCGGACGTGTGCAGTTTTCCCTGGCCCTGGAAAAACTCTGGGAGCTGGTACGCGCCCTGAACAAATATGTGGATAAAGCAGCGCCCTGGGCACTGGCCAGAGCCGGGGACAAGGAGACTTTGGGCACGGTGCTCTATACGCTGCTGGAGTGCATGCGCAAAATCGCCCTGCATCTGTGGCCGGTGATGCCGGATAAATCCGTTCAGATGCTGACGCAGCTCGGTTGTGACTGCACGGTCTTTGCGCACGAGGATGCCGCCGCGATTAGAGGTATTCTTCCGGCGGAATCGGAAGGTTTCGGGACGCTTGATACTGGCCGAAAAGTAGCCGGGGTTTCGAACCTTTTCCCGCGTATTGATGTAAAAAGCGCAGTGGGTCCGTGCGCTTAATCCTCTCATTCCTGTTGTTTTTTTTTCTGGGTTCGGGACAGGTCTGCGCATTTTCCGGTCAGGATTGCAAAATTTACTGGCAAGCCTATACGCTGACCGCTACGAACATGGCTGAATTTTCAGCCTCCGCTCTGCCTTCTCAACTTGCCTCTTCGTCTTCTGTCCCGCAGGATCCGGATAAGGGCCCAAGAGGCGGGCTTTTGCTGGCCCTGACGCTTGTTCCGCCCCAAGGACACTATCTCTATGGTCCGCACAGCGCGGAAGGCATTCCCACTTCTCTTGAGGCGCGTTTTGCGTCTCTTGCCGCTGTGCCTATGCGGGAAAGTGCGGGAATTTTTGCCCGAATTGACAGCGAGGGCGCGTCTTTGTCCGTGCGTTTCCCTGCCCCCACTCCGAAAAAAGCGACGTCTTACGCTTCTGTAATTCTGCCCGGATTTGGCGCGTCAAATCCGTCCATATATCCCGGACCGGTCACTTTTTGGACCAGCTTCCCTGCTCCTGAAGGGCTGGAAGGTGCAGCCGTCAAGGTGGAACTGGGCGGGCTTTTGTGCTCGGATCGCAACTGCGCGCCTGTATCCGGTGTTTTACCCCTGCTTTTTTCCGCCCGGGATGTGGAAACTTTTCCCGCCGCCGAGGAACAGAACTGGTGGACGGACTATAGGGCCGGGGCGGATGTTTTTATCCTCGCTCAAGACCCTGCGGAATCCCCCGGTTTCGGAGCGCGGGGCGGGGTGGCAGAACTACGGCCAACGCCGCAGGCGGATCCTTTTTTCTCCGGCGGGGCGATGGCTGCCGATGTCACAGCAGAGTTGGGCAAGACCGGAAGAATTGAGGCCGGGTCTCTTTTCTCCGGTCTGGAGCCGGTATTTCTGGATGCCGGGCAGGAAATCGCCTTTTTCGGCGAGGCTCTGTTCTTTGGGCTTCTGGCCGGTCTTTTGCTGAATCTCATGCCCTGCGTGTTGCCGGTGATCAGCCTTAAGTTCAGCGCCCTCATGTCGGTTTCCGCCATGAATGACAAAGAGGAGCAATCCAGGGCTTTCAGGGTGCATTGCCTGATCTTCGCCGCCGGTATTATGACCTGGTTTGGCATCCTCTCCCTGTTGCTCGGGATGGCCGGCTGGGCCTGGGGGGAGATCTTCCAGCAGCCGCTGGTCATAGTCGTCATCGCCCTTGTGCTTTTTATACTGGGCTTGAGTCTTTTCGGCGTATTTCATCTGCCCCTTTTTGATCTGCGTATCAGAAGCGAACGCCACCCGCACTGGCAGTCCTTTGCCGGGGGCTTGCTGGCTACGCTTTTGGCCACTCCGTGCAGTGGACCGCTTTTGGGCGGTGTATTGGCCTGGGCCATACTCCAGCCTTTGCCGCAGCTTGTTCTAACCGTGGCAAGCGTCGGCCTGGGCATGGCCTCGCCTTATGTTCTTCTCTCCTTGTGGCCCCGTCTGGTGCATCTTTTACCGCGTCCGGGGACCTGGACCCTGCGCCTTGAACAGTTGATGGGTTTTTTTCTTATGGGGAGCGTTGCCTATTTCAGTACCCTGCTTCCGGATGAATGGATCGCGCCCTTTGTTGTCACCCTTTTTGCACTGGCCTTCGCCGCTTGGCTATGGGGCCAGATTGGGCATCTGCGAGCGACTCGCCCGCGCCGGCTGATTGCCCGCGCCGCCTCCCTGGGCGTAATGGGCTGTGCCCTCCTGTACGGACTGAATGCGATTAATCCGGACCAAAGCTGGGAGCGTTTTGATTCGGGCATTTTTTTGTCCTCCCTCGGCAAGGAAGCGATGCTTCTGGAGTTTACGGCGGATTGGTGTCCGAGCTGCAAAGCCATGGAATATACTACGTTGCGTCGAAGTCGCATGGAGAACTTGCGTAAACTCTACAATGTGCGTACTATAAAAGTTGATCTTACTCGTGACGCGTTTGAGGGTAATGAACTTTTAAAAGCCTTGCGCAGCACCAGTATTCCGGTATTGGCACTTTTTCCTAAGGGAGAGAACGCCAAACAGCCTGTCATTTTGCGGGATCTGGTCACGCCGGGACAGCTTGATGAAGCCGCCGCCTTTGTGTATGCAAACAAGAATGGAAATGTTGCGGGCGGGATTTTGAGTTCGGCGGGCAATGCCTTCCCCGCGCGGACAGGACATGGCGTTTTGCCGGATCAAGGTGGAAGGAGATAGCATATGCCAAATTATTCTCCGCCGATATCAGCTTTGAATTCTCTGGAAGTGGTCATGCAGACCTCTGCCAATAATATTGCCAATGTGAATACGGATGGATTCAAGGCCCGCTATGTGTCCTTGGAGACGGGGCCCATGGATGAAGGGGTTCGTATAGGGGGCGTGTTTAGAGACATGAGCCCCGGTCCGGCCGTGATTAATCATCTGGCGGAAAACGACGTGCGGGTCGCCAATGACGTGGCGGCCAGAAGCATGCGCAATACCCAGGAAAATTACGACACCACCGTTGCCCAGGACTTGGACCGCCTGCAGCAGGGCAACACGAATGACGCCTGGGCAGTGGAGGCATATCGGGAAGGTCAGGTGGCGCGGGATCAGATTCAGGGCGCGTGGGGTGTGGTGGAAGGCTCAAATACGGATATAGCGCGAGATTTTGTGAATATGATCTCCACTGAAAACGCCTATAGCGCCAATGCCGCCATGATTCGCGCCTGGGACGAGATGACGGGTTCCATCCTCAATATCCGGGTTTAGTCAGAGATTGTTTCAGTCAGGTTTTGGAGGTTGAGACATGCGCACGAAATACAGACTGTTGCCGGAAAATGAACGTAAAAGTCCGCCGCCGAAGGGGACGGATCTTCCCTTCGGAATGTTGCGGACCAACCATATGTTTATGATGGATTATGCGGACGGTGAATGGCATGATCCGCGCATTGTCCCCTATGCCCCTATTTCTCTCATGCCCGGCGCCATGTGTTTTCATTACGGACAGAGTTTCTTTGAAGGCATCAAGGCATTCAGGCACGAGGACGGGGAAATATATATTTTCCGACCGGACGAGAACGCCAAACGTCAGAACCATTCCGCAGACGTGCTTTGCATGCCTTCCATCCCGGTGGAAACGCAGCTTGACGCCATACACCGGCTGGTTGATGTGGAGCGGGACTGGTGTCCGTCCGAGCCGCAGTCGTCTTTATACATCCGCCCTTTCATGTTCGCCACGCAGGACGCCTTGGGCGTCAAGCCGAGCAAGACTTTGCTTTACTGCATTATGCTTTCGCCGAGCGGGGCCTATTACAAGGGCGGCTTCAACCATGTCGTGCGTCTTTTGATCAGCAAAAAATATCACCGTGCCGTATCCGGAGGCACGGGGACGGCCAAGGCGGCCGGTAACTATGCCGCCTCCATAAAACCCCAGATTTATGCTCAGAGCTTCGGGGTAGAGCAGGTGCTTTACCTTAATGCCGACAATACCTGCATTGAGGAGGTCGGCACCATGAATCACTATCATGTGCTCAAGGACGGCACTTTCGTCATTCCCGAGTTCGGGGATTCCATCCTGCGATCCGTTACTTCCGTTTCCGTGCTGGAACTCGCCGCCGCCGGCAAACTGAAAGCCAGACAGGAAGTAGTGTATCTGGACAAGTTCATTGAGGATGTCAAATCCGGGGAGATTATTGAAGCCGGCGGTTTAGGCACGGCCTGCGTAGTCAGCCCGGTCGGCAGCTATATCTTTGAGGACAACTCGGAGATGGTGGTCGGCAACGGTGAAATCGGCGAGCATTCCAGAAGGCTTTACGAAATGTATTCCGCCATACAGACCGGCAGGGCTCCCGCGCCAGCAGGCTGGTTGAGCAAGGTCCCCCGCTACTGATATCGCCTACAGCAGCACCAGGGTCGCCAGTCCGAGGAAAAGAAAAAATCCTGCTCCGTCAGTGATGGCGGTCAGGAAAATGCTTGAGGCTTGGGCCGGATCCCGGCCCATTTCCTTGAGCAGTACCGGTATGGACGCCCCGGCCAGAGCGCCGAGCAGCATGTCCGTCATCAGTGCCGTTACCATTACCGAGGCGAGGTCCGCCTGCCTTGTAAAGAGAAAGACCGCCACCCATACCAGAATCCCCAGAATGACGCCGTTGGCGAGACCTATTTTGCCTTCGCGGGCTACAGCCCACCAAGCCTTGCGCCGGGAGAATTTTTCCGTGGCCAGTTGGCGGATCATGACCGCCAGAGCCTGCTGTCCGGTGTTGCCGGCCTGATTGGCCACCATGGGCATGAACACCGCCAGAATGGCCATCTGGGCGATGCTGCCGTCAAAGCAATATACCACCCCCGCCGCCAGGGCCGAATTGAGCATGTTGACGATAAGCCAGGGCAGGCGCATCTTTACGGAATCCGTCCAGGGCGTGTCCGAGCTTTCACCCTGGCCCGCGCCCACCATACTCAGCATGTCTTCACTGGCCAGTTCCTGGATAATGTCGATAACGTCGTCGTGGGAAACAACGCCCAGCAGACGTCCCTCATGGTCCACCACGGGCAGGGCCATAAAATTGTAGCGGCTGAGCACACGCGCCACTTCTTCCTTGTGCGTGTCGAAGACCACGGATATGAGCTCGTGATTTTTCAGGGCGTCCTTAAGCGGAGTTCCGGGCGGGCAGAGCATGAGGTCGCGCAGGGAGAGAACGCCGACAAGCACTTCCTGTTCATCCACTATATAGGCGTAATAGGGAATTTCCTTGCCCTCAAGACCGGAGCGGATCTGGCGTATGGCCTCGTCCGCGTTGATGTTATGGGCAAGAATGATTATTTCCGTGTTCATGACCCCGCCCGCTGTTTCCGGGTCAAAGGCCATAAGGCTGCGGATCTCTTCGGCGTCTTCCAGGTGCAGTTTGCTTAAAAGTGCGTCGCTGTGGTCCTCGTCCAGCTCATCCAGAACGTCCGCCGCATCATCGGGAGACATCTCGCCCACAATGCCGGCCGCGATGTCATGATCCAGATTTTCAAGCAACTCAACTCGGGTGTGCTCTTCCAGTTCGGCCACAGCCTCGGCGGCTTTGTCCAGGGGCATGGCCTTGAGCAGATCTACCTGTTCTTTCAGGCTTAAAAGTTCAAGGCGTTCAGCGACATCTGCCGGGTAGTGCAGGTCCGTTCCGTGCGTTTCGGAATGCGGAGGCGCGCTTTCGTTTTTCGGCGCGTTCTGGACC
>JAISKK010000007.1 GCA_031260965.1 Desulfovibrio sp.
AAGAATACTCTGACGCTTTTCAATATTCAGGCAGGTCCAGGTATGTTTGACAGCCTGACCCATTCGGCATAAATTTCCGCTTCAACTTGAATTCAAGCCTGCATATGTTAAAAAATTCCAAAAGAGATGCCAACCTGTTCAAGCGTTGTCTTGTCTATTTTTTACCTTGCAAGTTTCGCATCATTATTTCCTTGTGCAAATTTCTCCCCTGTATGCCGCGCTCTATAATCGACAGTTCAACGTGGATAAAAATAGGGACAGTGATGCGACAAACACTGCCACTGCAACAGTTATCGACTGAGGACGGGATATGAAAATTTACCCCGGCCTTGTGGCTTTTCCCCTTAACATCCTTTACCGCCTCTGGTGTTCAAGCCTGCGCATCACGCAAAGCGGGCGGGAAGCACTTGATATGCTTGATGCGCAAGGCCGGACGTTCATGGTCGCCCTTTTTCATGATGAGCTTTTTTCTCTGATGCATGTGCGGGAGAAATTGCGTCTGGTAACCGTGGTCAGCCGCAGCCGGGACGGAGAATATCTGGCCCGTCTGCTGCAATCTTTGGGTTTGAAAACAGCCCGTGGCTCCAGCTCACGCCATGGCGCCTCCGCTCTGAAACAGATTTCCCGCATTATGCGGGAAGAAAAATATCATGGGGTCATCACTGTTGACGGCCCCAGAGGTCCCCGGCACATTGTCAAGCAGGGCGCCATAATCCTGGCCTTCAACACCCCGGCTTTTCTGATTCCTATACGCCTTTTCCCGCACCGGGCGAAGATATTCAATTCTTGGGATCGTTTTCAGCTTCCTCTGCCGTTCACTAAAGTTGATATCGTTATCGGCGAACCGTATATGCCGCGATCCACAAAACTGGGTGATGAAGAAATCGCCCGGGAATGCCGGGAACTGGAAGCGCGCCTTAACGCCTTGCGGCCACTGCAAAGCCCGTCGGCGGGCCGGGAGCAGGGCGGTGAACTATAAAATTCTGCGTTGGTTATCAACTTTGGCGGGGCGTCTACCCTGGACAATTTTGCGCCGGCTCGCGGATATCCTTGCCTTTTTTTTCTGGCATTTTGTCCCTTCCCGCCGCCGGGAAGCGATAGAGGCCATAAGCAAACATCTTAAATTGCCTCCTGCTGAAGCCAAGCTTATGGCCAGGCAGAGTTTCAGGGAAAATTTCCTGTCTTTTCTGGAAATTATACATGCCGGGCGTTTCTTTACAGACCAATCGGTGCGCGTTGTTTATACTCCGGAAGTGAAAGCGGCTATTCAAAGTGAAAAAAGGCCTATTATTATAACTACGGCGCATCTCGGCTCTTGGGAGATGATGCCTGGTCTGGCTGCGGACATTCTACCGGAACGCGAGGGCATGGTTGTTGTACGCAGCCGGAAAAATCCTGTTTTAAACAGAATTCTTGCCGATCTGCGCGGAGCGCGCGGCATGCTGGTTATTGATCACCGCAAGGCTGTTGACGTTTTATTGTCCAAACTGCGCAAGGGCGGAGCGGCCGCCTTTCTGGTGGACCATAATACAAACCGCAGGGAAGCGGTTTTTTTGCCTTTTCTTGAAGACGTCGCCGCCGTAAACATGGGGCCTGCAAGCATCGCTCTGCGCGTGAAAGCTGCGGTATATCCGGTTTTTCTGCTGCGGGACGGCAAGGGCGGCCATATTCTGCATATGCTGCCGCCTTTGCGCACCGAGGAGATGGAAGGAGACGTCAAACAGCGGGTACGGAATATTGCGCGCTTTTATACTGAAGCGGTAGATGAAATGGTACGCCGTTATCCGGAGCAATGGTTCTGGATGCACAAGCGCTGGAAAACAAGGGAAGATGATTAGAGCAGATTTACATTGAAGATGTACATCTGCTCTGCAAGGGTTTGCCCGTAGACCCTTGCCGCGAGATTGTTGCAAGGCGAATTCACTTCGCCGCCAAGTAACAAACTCAAGCGAAAAATGCTCTAGAGCCGGAGGGAGCGTCGTAAAGTTGATTAAAACCGGTAGACCCCGGCTCTGCCGAAGCTGCCTGACTTGATTTAGTCAAGTTCTTTTTCCTCAGGCAAAGAAGGCCGCAACGTATAATCACGGATATGGCGCAGGGGGATATAGGTTTTTGCGCCGTCCGGGGCCTGAATGAAGAGACTTTCGTGTTCTGTCGGGGTACAGGCGATACAGGGAAAAGATATGCTGCCGCCTTCCATAAAATGCACGGAAATAATTTGAATATCAGGAGATGTTTTTTGTCTGGCGATGTTTATGGCTGTAGAGATATTCTTTGTCAGAAGCGTATGCCAGGCCTTTCGTAAACTCAGGCGGTTTTCGCTGTTGTCATGCTCCGGGCAGAGGGCGAGTTTCTGGCTGTCCGCGGCGGGGACAAAGCCTTGCGTCCAGCCCATTGAAGCGTCACAGCCGCATATCCAGCATGGTATCATGAGTTTATCCGCAAAACCGGGTCAGGGGCGCTTATGTAAGTAGCTGATGGCATTTTCGAAGATTTTCAGGCCCGAACCGTCACTTTCGCCGCGCGTCCAGGCGGGATGATTAGTGGGGTGGTTATAGGCCTCAGGATGCGGCATAAGCCCAAAGATATGGCCGGAAGGATCGCAAAGTCCGGCTATGCCGAGCGGCGAACCGTTGGGGTTATCCGGATAAGCGTCGGTGGGCAGACCGGAATTTTGATCCGCATACTGCAAAACAACCAGGTTTTCCGCCAGCAGTCTTGCAAACAGTGT
>JAISKK010000074.1 GCA_031260965.1 Desulfovibrio sp.
GAACTGGGACTGGATTTGAGCGGTCAGGGCGACCCCAGACGTTCACAATTTTTAAAGGAGCTGATCGCCCGTCTGGATCTGCCGCGCGGCTCCAGCGCCTTTTGGCCGCTCTGTCTTCCCGCGGCAATAGAGCCGAACGTGCAGGCGGATGCCGTAGCGTCACCCTCTCCACCTGCTCAAGTCGGAGGTGACGCTGACATATTCTGCAGCGGCTTGACCCTGCTGAAGCCGACCCTGCTGATTTTTTTCGGCCCGCAGGCCGTGGAAAAATCAGGACTGCCCTTGGATATTCATAGTCCCTTTACCCTGCAAATTTATAATGGCTTGCTTAATGTCCTTCTCCCCCCACTGGATCACCTCCTGGTCCGCGAAAATAGCGTGGAACAATGCTTTAATTTTCTACGCGATGTCTTTACCGATTTTCCTCCTTTGACAGCTCGTTTCCGTTTACGCTGACCCCAATCTTAATCCCGATTCGCACATTTGTTTCACGTGAAACAATTTTGCGCTTGTCCCTCCTGGGCTGTGCGTCACGCGTATCCGCCAAATTGCCCCTTGACCGAATCCATATAGCCATAGTAAATAACTTCGGTAACAGTTGCGAAAGACTAATCCAGCTTTTAGAGCTTTTTCGCCTGAGCTTTTGTTTGCCGGCGAAGTGAATGCGCCTTGCAACAATCTGCTCTGATACTCCAAGTTCCAGCCCTCGGCCTGTTTCACGTGAAACAATCTCACCCAAGGATGCTTTGTGGCCAGAATTATAGCTATCGCCAATCAGAAGGGAGGAGTGGGAAAAACCACAACCGCCATAAATCTGGCCGCCTCTCTGGCTATTATGGAAAAAAAAGTTCTGCTCATTGACTGTGATCCACAGGCCAATTCCACCAGTGGCCTGGAGATCAACACGAAGCAAATCAACCTATATCCTTGCTTCTTCCAGCCGGATCTGACTCCACAAGCCATCGTCCAGACCAAATATCCATTTTTATCGGTGCTGCCCTCCACAACTGATCTGGTGGCCGTAGAAATGGAACTGGTAGACAAAATCGCCAGAGAATACTATCTGGCCGAGGTCCTGCGCCAGATCGAAAATGGCTATGACTACTTACTTCTGGACTGCCCGCCCTCTTTGGGACTCCTGACTTTAAACGCACTGTGCGCGGCCAGGGAATTGCTCATCCCCCTGCAGTGCGAATATTTCGCTCTGGAAGGGGTAGCCAAATTGCTCCACACCTTTGATTTGGTGAAAAAAAGATTGAACCCCGGCCTGAATCTGCTCGGGGTGGTGCTGACCATGTACGACACCCGGAACCGACTCACGCGTCAGGTAAAAAATGAGGTGCGCAAATGTTTCCACGATTGTCTCTTTGATACGGTGATCCCCAGGAACGTGCGCCTTTCGGAAGCGCCGAGTCATGGGAAATCCATCATACACTATGATATCAAATCCAAAGGGGCCGACGCCTATTTGAGTCTGGCCAAGGAAGTTGTCCTGCGCAAGCCGCCACGCAAGGATTAGAGATTTACATTTAAAATGTACATCCGCCCTGCAAGGCTTTGCAGGCAAAGCTTGCCGCGAGATTGTTGCAAGGCCCCAATTCGATCGCAAGGAGAAAATAATGCCCGTAAATATTACAGGACTGGGGAAAGGGCTCGACGCCCTGATCAGGGAAAGACAGGATTCAGACAATGTCGCCGGACTGCGCATCGTGCCGCTGGAAGACATAAGCCCCAACCCCAGGCAACCACGCCGCCATTTCAGCGTAAGAGGCATGGAGGAACTGGCAGAATCCATCAGCAGCCAGGGCTTGCTCCAGCCACTCCTGGTCCGCCCCCTTGGTTCCGCCAGTCCGGGCAAATATGAAATCGTCACCGGGGAAAGACGCTGGCGAGCCTGCAAAAGTCTCGGCATTACCGAAGTGCCGGTTTTTGTGCGACTGCTCACCGAACAGGACACTCTGACCTCGGCCCTCATCGAAAATTTACAGCGCGAAGACTTAAATCCATTGGAAGAAGCCTTGGGCCTGCAAGTGCTGAAAGAGGAATTCGGCTTGAGCCAGGACGATCTGGCCAAAAAAATAGGCAAGAGCCGTCCTTACATCGCCAACAGCCTGCGCCTGCTCAGTCTGCCGGACAGCATGCGCCCCTATCTCGCCGATGGACGGTTGAGTCCCGGACATGCGCGCGCCCTGCTCAGTCTCAACCAGCCCCAGGCCCAGGAAAAGCTCAGGGACCTGATCCTGGAGCGGCGACTCTCCGTGCGCGAGGCCGAAGGTCTGGTTGCCCGCTGGAAAGAAAACGGCGATTTCGCCGAAACGGCCGAAGAGAATGGGGGTCAAGCCGGAGCAACAGGGAGAGCGGAGGATAGAATAATTGACAGCGTGGAGGCAGGAGAATCCGGCTTGGCGAACAATGGGCAGGCGGATGAAACCTGCGCTGAGGCAACTTCGTCCGGTCAAGCCACGCCCCTGAGCAGAAAAAAGCCGCAAAGCGCTATCCTGCTGGATTGGCAGACCCGGATCAGCGACAGCCTGTGTATGCCGGTGCGCGTCACAGGGCGGGAAAGCAAGGGCCGGATCAGTTTTATCTATAACAGCAAAGAGGAACTGGAAATGTTCGTCAACAAAATTCAAGCCGCCCAGCCAAGCCCGGAAAAAGTCACCAGCCCGCTTGCGCCTTCGGAAATTTGAGACAATGAACAGCGCCCCAAACAAAAGCGCGGCCAAAGACTGCCAGGGACAACACTACCCTGTCGCGCGGGAGGATTTGCAAACGGACATGGCGAGCTTTTTTCGCGCCCGCGTCCTGGTGATCGGAGATTTGATGCTCGACCGCTATCTCACCGGGGACGCTACCCGCATCTCGCCCGAAGCCCCAATCCCTGTTGTCCTGGTTGAAAAAGAGGATCTCAGGATCGGCGGAGCCGGAAATGTGGCCCTGAACATCAAGAGCCTGGGCGGGGAAGTCGTGCTGATCGGCAGACGCGGCGCGGACGCCGAGGGCCAGGCCCTGGAACAATGCCTGCTGGATCTCGATATACAATCCTCACTCCTTGTCCAGAAAACTTGCCACACCCCGCTTAAAACAAGGATAATTGCGCGCGGACAGCAAATGTTACGCGTGGACCGGGAAAAACGTGAACAGCTCGGGGCGATGGACTGCCGCGAGATCCTGCGCAAAGTAAAAGAACAGGCGCAGAACTGCGGCGCGATCGTCATCTCCGACTATGACAAAGGTCTGATCGGTCCGGAACTGATGGAAGGTCTGCGCAAGATCTGCGCCGGGCAGAAAAAAACCATCCCCCTGCTCGTTGACCCAAAACCGGCCAATTTTCATCTCTACAAAGGGGTCACAACCCTTACCCCCAATTTGTCGGAAAGCAGCGCCTGCGTAAATATGCCTGCTGCCGGTCCCAAAGAAATCACAATGGTCGGACGCGCAATCATGGAAAAATGCGCCTGCCCGCATCTGGTCATTACTCTGGGCGCCCAGGGCATGGCAGTATTCGCCTCCAAAGACGATATCCGCCATATCCCCACCGTGGCCCGACAAGTCTTTGATGTTACAGGAGCCGGGGACTCCGTTATTGCCACCCTGGCCATCGGGGCCGCAACCGGCCTCTCTCTCCTGCATTCCTGCCTGCTCGCCAACTATGCCGCCGGGCTGGTCGTGGGCAAAAGCGGAGCCGCTGCAATAACCCAGGCTGAGATCAGGGAAGCACTTGCGGCCCTGCCAATCCCGGAAAGTGAAATCTGGAGCCAGAGCTGATTGACATTGAACCAGAAATTACTTGACACGGTCAGGGAGGGGCGGCTATTGAGCCTTTAAGGTGTATTCGCGCTAAGAAGCGGACAGCTCTCTGGCTGATAAAGCAAATATAATAAACGTGGGTATACAAAGCCCTAAAACACGAGTGGAGGACGATATGGGATGGAATGTAACGGTTGATGCCGACAAGTGTACCGGCGACAGCGAATGTGTAGATATCTGCCCGGTTGAAGTCTATGAATTGCAGGACGGAAAAGCCGTACCTGTAAACATGGACGAATGTCTGGGTTGCGAATCTTGCGTGGAAGCCTGTGAAGCGGGCGCCATCACTGTGGAAGAAGCATAAGCCGCAACAAGCCCGAACCCGGGGCGCTTCACGCAAAGCGCAATTTACAAGGCGCGTAACAGCATGCTCGAACATGTTGTTACGCGCTAAACGCAGCCCCATACATGGAAAAAGATACCCCCTCCAAAGACAAGCTGACGGAAGCCGGACTCGAGGAACAAAAACGTCTCATCTACGAAGGTTTGCCGCAGCGGCGCAGAAAATTTGTGGACCGAATCGGCTATAGGGCCTGGGATCCATATGCCGCGCCCAAAGAACCTCTGGATATGCGCCAGGACGAGACAGGGCGCGCAGCCAGGCAACTGGCGCAGTCCTTTATCCGGTCCAGAAAGGCAGAGGTCATCGGCGCGGAATATGAACGGGGGGCGAGAGACTGCGCGGCCGGTCTGATTGCCGGGGAGGAAAGATACAGGGGGATTCTGGATTTTTGTATCTGGTACATTGAGGTGACGGAAAAATTTTGAACACAAATTCCGGCTGGAGCAGATCGGTATTGGTTTGATACACAGATAATACGCCCCAAAGGCAGAAAATATGGAACTTCTCCCCATCAAAAGGGCCATTTTAAGCACAACAGACAAAAGCGGTCTGCCGGAATTTGCCCGTTTTCTCACGGACAACGGGGTGGAAATCGTGTCAACGGGCGGGACTGCCAAAACTTTGCGGGAGCATGGACTGCCGGTAAGCGATGTAAGCGCGGTCACCGGTTTTCCGGAGATTCTGGACGGTCGGGTCAAAACCCTGCATCCCTTTATCCATGGCGGACTGCTCGCAGACAAGGACAAAAGCGAGCATCTGGAGAGCCTGGACAGACTAGGTATAAAAACTTTTGATCTGGTCTGCGTCAACCTCTACAATTTCGCCTCCGCCACAGGCAAAGAATTGCCCGAAGCCATCGAAGAAATCGACATCGGCGGTCCCTGTATGCTGCGCGCGGCCGCAAAAAATTTCCGTTCCGTACTGACGCTCTGTTCGCCCGCAAGCTATGAACAGGTGATGAAAATATTAGCCGCTGAAGGTATGAAGGCCCCCCTGGACCTGCGCCTGGACTGCGCGGCCCGGGTCTTCGCCGCGACTGCGGCCTATGACGGAATGATAGCCGCCTATCTGGCAGGTTGCGCCACAGGCAAATAACAGGAAAACCGCCATAGCCAAACTGGAAGGAAACCTGCAGGGGCTCAAGCCCGGCCAAATCAAGGCCATGCTCCGTCTATACGCGCGCCGTTATCCGCCCGAGGGCTACAGCACGGAACAGGCGCGCGAACTGGCCAGGCTGTCGCGGCAAAGTGGACGCCAGTTAGGTTTGCTTATCGATCGGCAGGGACGTCCGCGTCTCGTTCTGGTCGGGGATTTCGCCCGCTTGCTCATTCCCCGTCTGGCGCGCGCGCGTGAAGGGACAGACAGGCTGCGGGGCTTACGTTTTCTGCATACCCACCTTACACCGGAGCTTTTATCGCAGGAAGATCTCATGGATCTGCTCTTTCTGCGTCTGGACGGCATAGCGGTTTTAAGCGTGGACGGAGCAGGGGAGCCGCAACGCGTGCAGCGCGCGCACCTGATGCCGCCCAATCCGGACGATGTTCCCTACATGCTTTATCCGCCGACGCACTGGGACCAGAGCGGCGCGGATTTTGTGGCCGAGGCCCTGTCTCTGGAAGAAGAATTCGCGCGCAACAACTCCGCGGCCGGTGAACAATACAAAGCCAACAAACAAAATTCAGGTATATCCGGCCGGAGAACCAGGGGGGCAAGGTGCAGAGAAACAGAGGATGAGGCCCGGGGCTTGCCGCCGGAAAAACGGGCCATTCTGGTGCATGTGTCCACGCAATCCGCACAGGAGCAGGAATCGAGCCTTGGCGAACTGGCCGAGCTTACGCGTTCAGCCGGGGTGCAGGTCAGCGGACAGCTTGTGCAACGCGTCACCCAAGTCAACCCGCGCCATATTCTCGGCAAGGGCAAGCTGGCCGAACTTGAGGTGCTGGCCTTGCGCGGCAATGCCGGTCTGATAATTTTCGATTCCGAACTTTCACCGACGCAACTGCGCAATCTGACGGAAGTCACTGAACGCAGGGTGCTGGACCGCACCCAGATTATACTGGACATTTTCGCCCAGCGGGCGCGCAGCCGTTCCGGAAAATTTCAGGTTGAACTGGCCCAGTTGCAGTACATGCTGCCCCGGCTTGCGCATAAAAGCAGCGCCTTTGACCGTCTGGCCGGCGGCATCGGGGGGAGGGGACCGGGGGAAAGCAAGCTGGAAACGGACCGCAGACGCTTGCGGGACAGAATCACGAACATCAAGGCCGCTTTGGAAAACTTGCGGATACGCCGGGCCAACGCCAGATCCAGACGGGCAAAAGGCAATCTGCCCGTTGTCTCGCTGGTAGGCTATACCAACGCGGGGAAAAGCACCTTGCTCAACGCCCTGGCCGGGGCGCAGGCGCAGGTAGAAGACCGGCTCTTCGCCACCCTGGAGCCGATGGCCAGAAGAATGCGCCATCCAAGGGAAAAAGATTGGATTTTGACGGATACCGTGGGTTTTATCCGCAGCCTGCCCAATGAACTGCGCGAGTCTTTCCGGGCCACTCTGGAGGAACTGGAAGAAGCGGATCTTCTTTTGCATGTGCTTGACGCTGCACATCCCGAATGGGAGTCCCAGTTGAAGGCTGTGGATGACATTCTGGATCAGCTTGGTCTGGATAAAACACCGCGCCTCCTGGCCCTGAACAAAATCGACGCCTTTTTGGAAGCCGCTTCAGAAAATAAAAGCACAGCATCGGACGAGATAAGGGCCGAGACGCCGAATGTAAAACTTTCGCGTCGCGCCTTGCTGGAATTGGCTCACCCGGAGGCTTTTTTTATATCCGCGCGCACGGGTGAAGGTTTACGCGAACTCACAGCGGCCATTGCCGGGCGCATTGACCGGCTGCGTTCAAACCGGTAATGCTTAACAAAGATGAAAACGCCAAATCCGCCTGAAGAAGACTTGAAACGTACCCTGCGCGGAACCTTGGAGCGCATAGTTTTCCATAACGAGGAGAACTGCTGGACTGTGCTGCGTCTCAAGCTGCAAAGTCGGGCGGATCCGGTAACCGTGGTCGGAACAATACCCGCTCCGCAGCCGGGCACGGCCCTGAGCGTCACCGGGGTCTGGGTCAATGACCAGCGTTTCGGACGGCAGTTCAAAATGGAGAGTTTTGAGGCCCTGCTCCCGGCAAGCATTGACGGCATCCTGCATTATCTGGGCTCCGGCCTGATCAAGGGCATCGGCCCGCGCATGGCCAAACGCATTGTCGATAAATTCGGGGTGGACGCCTTCCGCATCCTGGACGAACAATCGGAACTGCTTGAACAGGTCAAGGGCATTTCCCCGCGCAAACTGGAAAGTATAAAAAAGGCCTGGTCCGAGCACCGGGGTATCCGCGACCTGATTATGTTTCTGCAACCGCACGGCATTTCCGCCGCTTATGCCGTGCGCATTTTCAAACAATACGGCGGCAACGCCCTGGATGTGGTGCAGGAAAATCCCTACCGCCTGGCCATGGATGTTTACGGCATAGGATTTACGACCGCCGACTCCATAGCCATGAAACTGGGTTTCGATCCGGCCGGAGAACTGCGCGCCGAAGCCGGTCTGCTCTACACGCTGCGCAAACTCAATGACGAAGGACATGTTTTCTATCCTCTGGAAGAACTCATCCACAAATGCGCCGACGATCTGGGGGCGGAAACGGAAACAATCCGCCAGGCTTTAAGCGCCCTGCAGGGGGAAGAACGCGTGGTCATCGACGATCTCTGGAATGAGGCGCATGAGCCTTATCAGGGCGTCTATCTGAGCCGCTATTACCATTATGAAAAAAACATCGCCCACTATCTGCACCGGCTTCTGCATTCCCCCAAATCCGTAAGTTTCCCTGACCCGGAAGACTTGCTCAAAGGGGTTTTGAGCATGCTGCCCCAGGAACTTGCCGAGGAGCAGATCAAGGCTGCGCGCGCCGCGCTTTTTGACAAGCTGCTGGTAATCACGGGCGGACCGGGCACGGGTAAAACTACAGTAATCAACGGGATCATCAAACTTTTTGAAAAGCGCGGCGCCAAGGTGCTGCTGGCCGCGCCCACGGGGCGGGCGGCCAAACGCATGGCGGAAGCCACCGGCCGCGAAGCCAAAACCATCCACCGCCTGCTTGAATACAGCCCGCGCGAAGACGGCTTCCAACGCAATGAAAATCATCCCCTGGCCTGCGGTCTGCTGGTCATCGACGAGGCCTCCATGCTGGACACCATGCTCATGTGCCATCTGGCCAAGGCCCTGCCCCTGGGCAGCACCCTGGTGCTGGCCGGGGACGTGAATCAGCTCCCCTCGGTGGGACCGGGAAATGTTCTGGGTGATATTATGGACTCCGGAACAGCCAGGATAGTATGCTTAACGGAAATTTTCCGGCAAGCTGCCGAAAGTGAGATAATTGTCAACGCCCACCTGATCAATCACGGTCAGGTCCCGCCTTTGAGCAACAACAGCAGCCCCTCCGATTTTTACTTCATCCGGCGCGACGATCCGGAGCAGGCGGCGGATTTGCTGGTTGAACTGGTGCGGGACCATATACCGAGGAAATTCGGTTTTGACCCCGTGGACGACATCCAGGTACTGTCGCCCATGCACCGGGGATCGGCGGGTGTGGAAGAACTGAACACGCGTCTGCAGGCTGCCCTGAACAAGGAGAGCAAACGCATAAAACGGGGGGCGCGCAGCTTCTGCCTGGGCGACAAGGTCATGCAGATTCGCAACAACTATGACAAGGATGTCTTCAACGGCGACATAGGCAGGGTCTGTCAGGTGAATGAGGAAGAAAAAGAACTGACGGTGCGTTATGAGGATAAAAACGTCATCTACGCTCAGGAGGAACTGGACGAGATCAGCATGGCCTACGCCGTCAGTGTGCATAAATCCCAGGGGTCCGAATACCCGGCGGTGGTCATTCCGGTTCTGACCGAACACTACATGCTCCTGCAGCGCAATCTTCTGTATACAGGCGTAACCAGAGGCAAGAGGCTGGTAATCCTGGTCGGTTCACCCAGGGCCATGCACATAGCCGTCAACAACAACCGCACGAAACGGCGTTTTACCTGGCTCGACCGGCGCCTTGCCGCCGGGGAATGAGAGCGTCTGCCCCCAGGGCAATTTAACCAGGAACAGGACATGAAAAGCGCAATCCCCGCACCGGCCGCTCTGCTGATCCTTCTGCCTTTTTTACTCCTTGTCTCCTGCGCGCGTCCGGGCGGTGAATATAGCGGCCCTCCCTGCCTGGATGTTCTGGAACTGCCCCAGGATCTCAATGTCTACTCCGGTAAGGCCGGGGGAAACATGCCCCTGCTTGCGCCAGAAACACAGACAGCAGCCGCTGCCCGGCAGAAAGAGCTTTTTTACAAGCCTTGGAGCAAAAGCCAGGCCGGTCCGGGACTGCGCAAACTTCTGCGCGCCCACTTCAATCTGCGCCCGGAAAAAGCCTATATAAACGAACAGGATCCCTTCCCCGCCCAAGTCTGGGCAGAGCTTGCCGAAAACTGCAACGAAGCCGCCTACGGCCAGGGGGCTGCCCCGGCGATTACCGTGCGGCGCACGGATTTGCGCGCCATGCCCACACGGGAGCGCTTTTATCTTCGCCCGGACCTGCCCGGCGAAGGCTATCCCTTCGATTATTTTCAGCACAGCGCCTTACAGCCCGGCGTCCCTTTATACATCAGCAATATTTCCCGGGACGGCGCCTGGGTTCTGGCGGAAAACGCCTCTTCCTCCGGTTGGCTGCCGGCTGCCGATGTGGCCGGAGTGGATGCCGCTTTTATGCAGGACTGGCAATCCCGGCCCCTGGCTGCCCTGCTCAGGGACCATACGCAGATCGGGGAAATCGAGGGAGGGATCGGCGCCCTGCTGCCTCTGGCGCGGACCGCAGGCCGGCAGGGTCTTGTCATCTGCTATCCGCGGCGCGAGGCTTCCGGGATGGCCGGAAAAGCGGAATTTGGAATCGGTGCGGATGCTGTTGCCCCCGTACCCCTTACTTTAAGCGCGGATAATGTGGCCCGGATCGGCAACGCCATGCTGGGTCAACCCTATGCCTGGGGCAACCTGGATCGTGGACGCGACTGCTCGGGCCTGACCCAGGACCTTTTCACCCCCTTCGGAATCTTTCTGCCCCGCAATTCGGCAAGCCAAAGCCGGGCGGGCCGGGTCATCCCCCTGACCGGGCTGAGCCTTGCGGAAAAAGAAGCCGTAATAAAACGCGAAGGCGCACCTTTCCGCACCCTGATCGGGCTGAAAGGGCATATAGCCCTCTATCTCGGCTATTACCAGGACAAAGGTCTCATGTTCCATAATATCTGGGGTCTGCGCACCAGGGACGCCTCCGGCGGCTGCGACAACCGGGCCATTGTGGGGAAGGCGGTGGTGACCAGCCTTATGCCGGGGATCGAGCGCCCGGACTTGTGCTCGTCCGGATCTTTGCTGGAACGCGTGGAAAAAGCGACGATCCTGCCCGCAGATTTCGGGGAGTAAAGCAGATTAACATTGATGTATATCTGCTCTGCTCACAAAGCTTTTTTATTTTCTTGACGCCCTCTTTTTGTATCCTTAATAAAAACACAACATGCCTTTCCCCCCTGTAGGAGTGTTCATGCCTGTTGACGAGCGCACAGACCATGCCATCCCGGCCGTTTCGGTTATCGTCCCCACCCATAACCGGCCGGGCATGTTGAAACACGCTCTGCAAAGCCTTGCCCGGCAGACTTTTCGCGACTTTGAGGTGCTGGTTGTGAATGACGCCGGCCAGGATGTATCAGCGCTTGTGGAATCTTTCACGGATCGTATATCCATTTCCTTACATACCCATGCGCAGAATAAAGGGATTGCCGCTGCCAGAAATTCAGGGATAGCCGCATCCAGAGGAAACTATCTTGCCTATCTGGATGATGATGATGTTTTTCTCCCCCGGCATCTGGAAGTATTATACACATTTCTGTCCCGCAGCGGGCAGAAGGTCGCCTATACGGACGCCCACCGGAAGCTTCAGGATCGGCGTGACATCGGATACCGCACGGTTGCGTACGACGTTCCGTTTTCCATAGATTTTTCACGTGAGAAACTGCTGTGCCGTAATATTACGCCTGTTCTATGCGTTATGCATGAACGCGAATGTCTCACCCGTTCCGGACTCTTTGCAAAATACCTTCGAGCGCACGAAGACTGGGACTTGTGGCTTCGTATCGCGCGTTATTATGATTTCACGCATATCCCGGAAGTGACCTGCGTCTATACTGCCCGCCTTGATAAAAGCTCTCTGAGCAGCGGAAATAAGAAGGTCATGCGTGAAACATGGATATTCGTCCGCTGGCAGTGCCTTTTTTTGCAACGCGTTCCCCCGGTTACAATTTTGGAAGAATCAGCCTGCGAGCCCACCCGTCTTGGGCCGGAAAACCCGGAACCCTGCGCCCTCAGTATCGTGCTGCCTTTATCCCCACTCAGCCAGGCAACAACGCGCACACTTGCCTCCCTTTGCGCTGTCGCTGGCGACGCACAGCTCGTGCTGGTTGGGTCTTCTATTGACATTGAGACTATGACCCCTCTCTATGACAGCCTTAGGGGCATATTGGCGCGGACTCCCCTTGCTTTTTGCAACTCCAAGGACATCGGTCGGATTTTTGCCGCGAACCAGGGCGCGGGCAAGGCCAGCGGCCAATGGCTGCTTTTTCTCGAAGAAGATGTCATACCCCAGGCGGGTTGTATTGAAACTCTCGTTCAGACAGCAAAAAGCAGGGCAGATTGCGGCGCCCTGGGAGGAGTGTTGCACGCTCCGGGGATCAGCCCTTTAGGGGGCGGACGGATGGACGAAAGCGGAACGCCCCGCTACACATTCCTGACAGAGCACAGCGCAGAGATATTTATGCCGATGCCCCTTGTCCCCGGACAATGCCTGATGATAAGGCGGGAACTTTTTTCTGAACTCAACGGCTTTGACCCATCCTTTGCCCCGGCCCATTATGCCGATGCCGATCTCTGTATGCGTCTGGCCCAAAGAGGCTTTAGCCAGGGCATAGCCTCCGGGGCGAGACTGACCTGGAACAAAGAGGGTCTTCATTTGCGGCAAAGCGCTTCCGGAGTGCTTTCACGCCGTTGTTTTCTGGACAGATGGGGCGGGCCGGATCGACCATTCAGTCTGGATCAAAACGGAGCCGACTGGTCGCTGCGACCACGTTTATGGCCGAGCGACGGTGAGATGCCCCAAGATTTTAGCATACCAATACCAGATCATTTGCTGGACGCTGAAAAAAAAGACAGCCTCTAAAACGCTCAAGTCCTTTTATCAGGTCCACGCCATCCAGGTGCAGTTTGGATAGACCCAGATCTGAAGCACCTCTAGACTATCCATGCCGACATCTTTTTAACATGCAAACAAAAGCCGTGACCGCACTACAGAGTGACAAGAGAGTAAACATCTCAAACATGCCTGACTTGTTGCTAATCCAAGCTAAATTGATAAGCCTGAAGCAAGTTGACAAGCAGTCGCCAATTCATTCGTTTCTTTTTCTTCAGCACCACAGAAGAACCCCCTTGGTCAATCACCGAGCAGAGTTTCAGAACGCAATGGTAATCCTGGCGCGGCCAGAAATCATGCATAATAAAAACCGCGTTATTGTTGGCGCAACGCAAAAGACTCTGGCAGAGGCACGCGACTCGGAAACGGCCATCAATAAGGATGAGGTCAAAATTCATATCCGGCATAAGGGACCAGCACCCCTGGTGGTATTGTAACCATGACAAACGGGGGATAGAACTGCGTGGAAGACCAAACTCCCGTGTGGGACCGATGTTTGCATGAATAGGTAGCCAGCGATTCTTTTTATAAAAGAAATTGATAATGGGCGTTTGCGCCAGCGCTCCCAGCCACGCTTTGTCAGACTCAACGCTGACAAGACGCTTGACGCCGGCTTCAAAAAAGTAAGAACTGCTACCTCCGCTACCAAATTCAAGCACTGAACCCCCAAAAGGAGTATACCGTTTAAGAAGATCGATTTCTTCTTCTGTCATATAGGGGGTCAAAGGGACTTCTATTTCCGCTCTCTGATTCATGATATTCTGTACCCACCTGCTCGACAAATTTGGCTCGTATGAATCGCGCGCCAAGGCGTATTGCTCAAATAAAGCTATCTGACTTTGCGATAGATGTCGATAGCATGTTATTCCATTTCTAAATAAAATTTGCTATAACTACCTCCATCAGGAGGTTGATTATGGCTCGTCCCCCATGTGGTGAAGAAGTGCTCTTGTCAGCACAACAGCAGTTGTCCACGGAGACTGATGTAAATGTGCTACGCACTTTGCAGGCGGTTGTGTTTCCTTTGCTCTACGGAATGTCTACTGAAGAAACGGCCCAAGCAGTGGGGCGCAGTCCAAGGTGGGTGACTTCAGCAAGAAATGGCTATATCCGCCAGCAAGGGATTACGAAGAAGATTACTGGAAGAAAGAGGAACCATGCGCATATGTCCATAACGGAGGAAGAAAGTTTTCTTGCCCCTTTCCTTGAAAGCGCTCGATGCGGCGGTGTGTTGGTAGTGGGTGAAATTCACCGTGCATTGCAAACACATCTTGGCTGCGAGGTAGCTTTGGCTACAGCGTATAATCTGTTACATCGGCATGGCTGGCGCAAGCTTGCTCCCGATAAGCGTAACGTTGCTGCGGATGCACAGGCGCAAGAAGAATGGGAAAAAAACTTCGGGGACGACTTCAGCAAATTGAAGAAGCATGGAAAAGGACAGGGCCGCTCAGGCTGATGTTTCAAGATGAAGCGCGCTTCGGGCGCATAGCAGACAGCAAAAGATGCTGGTGTCCCAAGCGGAGCGGCCTGTGTGTCCGAGTATGGTCTGCCAGGAATACACATATGCGTATGGGGCTGTGAGCATTACAGATGGACAATGGGACAGCATGATTTTGCCGCAAGTAAACACCGAATGAATGCAGATATTTTTGGATAAGATATCATGTAGATATCCCACCGAAAGGAATGTAATGGTTGTTGATGTGGCTGGTTGGCACAAGAGTAAAAAGCTGAAAATTCCACAGAATATAAAACTGGTATCATTGCCTCCCTATTCTCCGGAATTAAATACGGTCAAAAATATCTGGGAAGAACTTCGGGAAAAATATTTTCACAATCGAGTGTTCCAGAGCGTAGATGCTGTTGAAGAACAACTCCTCCACGGTCTAAAACGACTTGAATTGGCACCTGAGACAACTGGTCCATTTCAGCATGGCCTTGGATAATTACAGGCATACAGGCCGGCAAATTCACGTTCAAACATCTCCCAAGGGATATTCGTGCCAAGACAAGCAGCGGGGTCTTGGGATTTAACTGGTTCAGCAGATCCGGATACAGCAAATGTACTTGTTTCTGCCGGGAAGGGCTCTTTGGCTTCATGAAAATCCTGCTCCGTTTCAACCGGGGGTTTTGCAGAAAATGATGTAGTTCCTGTTGAAAACCTTACAGTATTTTATCTAATATTTCAATACATATCAGCATATTATTTTATTTTTCAAGGACGACTATTTATGGATAAATCCTAAAGATATGCCAAATCAGCGTCACAGTATGGCAATACCAATTATTTCACGATACGCGCATTTATAAGTGCATTTATGGTAGCATCCAAAAAAGCGTAACCGTATTTTCGATCTGGTTCAAGATGAGCACCTTCAGCCCACTCATTCCATGCATTAATGAAAACTATATTATTTTCCTGATTATGGCTTTTTTTGGTACTGTTAATTGTATATGACAGCCAGTCAGTATACGTCGCTGGTGAAGTTCCTTTGAAGATCCAGGCATTCATTTTACCTCGACGGGCTGTATTGTCCCACATAGGAAAAACAGTGCGGTATGTTAATTTTTCGGGCAGCGGTTCATCTTTATATGCTTGTAACACCTTCTTAAAATCAAAAATACTGCCTTTGAACTTATTGTTACAGATTATTGTATCGTATATCTGAGCGAACCTTAGACGATGAGGAGGAAATTCAACAAATGCGTCAATGCCGCAATCAGCAGCGTTGTGATCCTCTGCCTCTGAATGTGTTTTACCAAAGACGATATGCAGATCAGGTAAACCATTTTTTTTGGCAAGGTAGCGCATTCTTTCTACAAAAGAGGACATGACCGCCCAACCAAACCATACTGGGCTGTATACCATAAACAACGGTTTTCCGCTGACACAAATATATCTGGGGTCCTGAAAAAATGGCAGTATGTCAGCAAAGAACAAATCAGTATTGATGTTCGGATCTTGACCAATAAGCACGTTATTGTTGCTACCGTCCCAACGCGCGCTCCATGGTTCGTTGGCCCAGGAAATGCAGAACGGCAAGTCTAGATGTTTATCCTGCAGCATGTGATGGATAGGAGCGTCCATAATTTTTTTGCCGTTGAACCAATAGTAATGGTAACAAAAACCGTAGATGCC
>JAISKK010000090.1 GCA_031260965.1 Desulfovibrio sp.
GTTTGCTTATCGGTTCAATCGCAGATACGAACTGTCGTCCATGATTGATCGGTTGGCCTATGTCGCCCTCAGGACTCCACCCATGCCATATCGGCTATTAAAGTTGGCTGAGGATAGTGTGTAATCAGGAAATAAAATGCAAGTGCTGTGAATTTTCTTTTTTTATGTAAATATTTAATATATATTGTATATGATATTGCTCTGCAAAAAAATATAAAAATACTTTTCTCCGGAAGCCCAGGATTTCTATGAGCGCAAAGGACACTAAAATTATTGTGGAAAGACCGCGCAAGCATTATAACAAGAGCGCAAAATGCTGTAGCTGAAGGAGAGAGCAATATGGAAAAGATGAGACTTGGGCGCAGCGGTTTAAGCGTCAGCCGTCAGGCTTTCGGGGCTCTGCCCTTGCAGCGGTGCAGCCTGGAGGACGCGGTAACCGTCCTGCACGCCGCTGTGGACGGCGGAATTGACTTTTTTGATACGGCGCGCATGTATTCGGACAGTGAGCACAAGCTGGGTATTGCCTTTAAGGGGATCAGACACAAGCTCTTCATAGCCACCAAAACCAAGGGCACGAATAAAGCCGAGATTGAAGAGCACGTTGCGAAGAGCCTTGCGGAATTGCGGACGGATTACCTGGACCTTTACCAGTTCCATAATGCCGTTGACGTGCCGAGACCGGGGGATGGGACAGAGCGCTATGAAGCCTTTGCCGCGCTGAAAAAATCCGGGGCGATTCGCTGTATAGGACTGACCTCGCATTCCCTCAAGGTCGCTCTGGAAGCGGCCGGGTCCGGTCTTTTTGACACCATACAGTTTCCCATGAGCTTGCTTGCTACGGTCGAAGAACTGCAACTGGTGGAGAAATGCCGGGAGGCGGATGTCGGGCTGATTGCCATGAAAGCCTTGGCCGGGGGATTGATTGTAAATATTCCTGCGGCTTATGCATTTCTGCGCAGTCTGGAGACGGTGCTGCCCATCTGGGGCGTACAGAGCCGGGAGGAACTGGCCGACTTTTTGCGTCTGGAGGCGGAGCCTCCGGCTTATGACGAGAGGATGAAGGCGGCGGTGCGCGCGGAGCAGGAAGCTCTGGGCGGGCGCTTCTGCCGGGGTTGCGGCTACTGTCTGCCCTGTCCCCAGGAGATTTTCATCCCCTTTATCGCCCGTCTGGATCGTCTCTTGCGGCGCAGTCCCTGGCAGCAGTATGCCGAAGCTGACTGGGTGGAGAAAATGCGGGCGGCGAAAAGCTGCATCCAGTGCGGAGCCTGCGCTGAACGCTGCCCCTATAAACTTGATACGCCCGAGTTGATTGCGGATAATGTGCGCGACTATGAAAATTTCATGCGCGAACACGGATGGAACATAGTTCTGGATTGAGGATTTTTATCTCCGCTTGGCGTATTGGGCTGCCTTCCTCTCAGATTCGGTTCTGTAGAGAGAGCCGCTCCGTGGCTCTGTACAGGGCCAGAGTCGCGCGTTTGAAGTTCAGTTCGGCATTTTTCGCGTCCAGGCGTTGTTTGGCGCGTTTGAGCGCCCGCTCGGCCCGGTTGAAGTCGATTTTTTCGGCTTCTTCCGCGCTTTCCGCGAGGATTGTCACCCTGTTGTCCGAAACCTCGGCAAAGCCGCCGGATACAAACACATAGTGGTCTTTCCCCCCGACCTTGTAGTACAGGCGGCCTATGGTCAGAGCGGAAATAAAGGGCACATGGCCGGGCAGGATGCCGAACTCGCCGAGAACTCCGGGCGCGCCCACATACTCCACCTCCCTGCTCAACACCAGTTGATCCGGGGTTACTATGTCAAGCTGTAACGCTGTCGCCATGCTGTCTCCTTGAATATTCTATTGTTCCGCCTGGCGTTTCTTGTACTTTTCCTCAACCATTTCAATCGGTCCGACCATGTAGAAGTCGGATTCTCCCATATGGTCGTAATCGCCGTTCAGGATAGCCCGGAAGGCCTTGATCGTGTCTTCCAGCTTGACGTATTGTCCGGGTGTGCCGGTGAACACTTCCGCGACATGGAAGGGTTGGGACAGAAAACGCTGGATGCGTCTGGCCCTGGCCACGGTCAGTTTGTCCTCGTCTGAAAGCTCATCCATGCCCAGGATGGCAATAATATCCTGAAGGTCTTTGTATTTTTGCAGAATCTGCTGTACGCTCCGGGCCACGCTGTAGTGTTCCGCCCCCACTACCTGGGGATCGAGGATGCGGGAAGTGGAGTCCAGAGGATCCACGGCCGGGTAGATGCCAAGCTCGGCGATCTGGCGTGAGAGTACCAGAGTTCCGTCCAGGTGCGAGAAGGTGGTGGCCGGGGCCGGGTCCGTCAAATCGTCCGCCGGCACATAAATGGCTTGGACGGAAGTGATGGAACCCTTGCGCGTTGAGGTGATGCGTTCCTGCAATGCGCCGAGATCCGTGCCCAAAGTCGGCTGATAGCCGACGGCCGAAGGCATGCGGCCCAGCAGGGCGGAGACCTCGGAGCCGGCCTGGGTGAAGCGGAAGATGTTGTCTATGAAGAGCAGCACGTCCTGGCCTTCCACATCCCGGAAATATTCCGCGCAGGTTAAGGCAGTCAGGGCAACGCGGGCGCGCGCTCCCGGAGGCTCGTTCATCTGGCCGTAAACGAGGGCGGCTTTTTCCAGAATGCCCGCCTCCTTGAATTCATTGTACAGGTCATTGCCTTCGCGCGTACGTTCGCCGACGCCGGCAAAGACGGAAAGTCCGCCGTGCTGTTTGGCGATATTATTGATCATCTCCATTAGGATAACTGTCTTGCCCACCCCGGCCCCGCCGAAGAGCCCCATTTTTCCGCCTTTGGGGAAGGGGATCAGCAGATCGACAACCTTGATGCCCGTCTCCAGAAGCTCCACCTTGGTGTTCAGGTCGGTGAATTCCGGGGAAGGGTGGTGAATGGGCAGATAATTTTCCGCCTTAATCGGGCCGAGTTCGTCAACAGGCTGACCGACGACATTGATGATCCGGCCGAGGGAGGCTTTACCCACCGGGGCCAGGATCGGGCTGCCCGTATTGACGACCGGCAGACCGCGCACCAGACCGTCAGTGGCGTCCATGGCTATGGTGCGCACCACATTGTCGCCCAGGTGCTGGGCAACCTCGCAGATAAGCTCCGGCGCGTTGGGGTTGTTCGGATTTTTAATCTTTAGAGCGGTAAAGATATTCGGCAGTTTGCCTTCCGGAAACTCCACATCCACAACCGCGCCGATGACCTGTACTATTTTCCCGCTGTCTTCACTCATGTCCGTTTCGCTCCCTTGTTATCCTTTAAGCGCCTCGACGCCGCCCACGATGTCGATAAGCTCACTGGTAATGGCCGCTTGTCGCGTCTTGTTCATAAGCAGGGTCAGGGCCTTGACCATTTCGTCGCAGTTGCGCGTGGCGTTGTCCATAGCCTGCATGCGGGCCGCATTTTCGCCCGCCGAAGTATCCAGAAGACCACGGTATATCTGCACATCGATATATTTCGGCAGAAGCTCAGTCAAAAGGTCGGCTACCGCCGGTTCATAAACATAATCAACCTGCCCGGCTTTTTCGTTCTGCGGCTGTTCAGGTTCCGGGCCGGCTATGGGCAGAAGCCGCATGTCCGCCGGTCTTTGCCGGGCCATGCTTATGAATTTTCCGTAAAACATATGGACTTCATCCAGAATTCCGCGCAAAAAATCGTCCCGGATTTTGCCCCCAACCTCAACGGCCAGGGCAAAGCTGGTGTCGCCCATGCGGTTTATAATGGACAGGGCCGGCTTATATCCGCGGGAGCGTATTGCATCGCGGCCTTTGCGCCCTATGCAGTAAAAGACGACCTTTTTGCCTTCGGTGATTTTGCTTTCGGCAAACTTTAGGGCCAGAGCGATAATATTGGCGTTAAAGCCGCCGCAGAGCCCCCGGTCCGGAGTGCAGACGACGATTCCTATGCTCTGCGTGGAGCGGACCGCGAGTAGTGGATGGGCCGCGTCATCGGTTTTTTCGCCCAAATCGCGCAACATGTCGGAGAATTTGTCGGCATAAGGGCGAAAGTGTTCAATACGCATCTGGGCTCCGCGCAGTTTCGCTGAGGCCACCATATACATGGCCTTGGTGATCTGCCGGGTCTTGCTGACCCCGTTGATCTTGAGCCTGACGTCTTTTAGAGAAGCCATCCTCGCCTCCGAAGGTTACGCCGCCTTAAAATCAAGTTTGAACTCCTTGATGGCCGTCTGCAGACGCTCTTCAATAGAGGCGTCCAAAGCCTTTTTTTCCTTGATGGCCGTGAGTATATCAGTTTTTGAGGCAGCCAGAAATTCCAGGAGTCCTTTTTCAAAGGACTGTACGGATTCGACCGGAATATCGTCCATAAAACCTTGGGTGGCGGCATAGATGGAAACTACCTGCTGGTAATCCTCCATGGGTGAATACTGGGGCTGTTTCAGAAGCTCGACCAGACGCGCCCCGCGTTCCAGCTTTTGCTGCGTGGACTTGTCCAGATCGGAGCCGAACTGGGCAAAGGCCGCCAGTTCGCGGTACTGGGCAAGGTCCAGGCGCAGAGTGCCCGCTACCTGTTTCATGGCCTTGATCTGCGCCGCTCCGCCTACGCGGGACACGGAAAGTCCCACGTTGACGGCCGGACGTATCCCGGCGTTGAAAAGGTTCGGCTCCAGATAGACCTGTCCATCCGTGATGGAGATGACGTTGGTTGGAATATAAGCCGAAACATCGCCCGCCTGGGTCTCGATGATGGGCAGGGCGGTGAGAGAACCGGCGCCCGTTGCGTCGCTCATCTTGGCCGCGCGCTCCAGAAGCCTGGAGTGCAGATAAAAGACATCGCCGGGAAAGGCTTCGCGCCCTGGAGGACGGCGCAGAAGCAGGGACATCTGGCGATAAGCCGTCGCCTGCTTGGAAAGATCGTCGTAGATAATCAGGGCGTGTTTGCCGTTGTTGCGGTAATATTCCGCCATGGCACAGCCGGAGTAGGGGGCAATATACTGCAAGGGGGCCGGGTCTGAGGCCGTGGCCGAAATGATGGTGCTGTATTCCAGAGCGCCGTATTTGCGCAGGGTATCAGCCACAAGAGCCACATTGGATTTTTTCTGGCCTATGGCCACATAAAAGCAGTGGATGTCCGTGTTTTTCTGGGCCAGAATGGCGTCAATACAGACCGCCGTTTTGCCCGTCTGGCGGTCGCCGATGATCAGCTCGCGCTGCCCGCGTCCGATTGGGGTCATGGCGTCAATGGCCTTGAGTCCCGTGGGCATAGGCTCGTGCACGGATTTTCGGGTGATTATACCGGGGGCTTTGATTTCCACCGGCTGGGCCTGCGTCTGTCCCAAGGGACCAAGCCCGTCAATGGGGCGTCCCAG
This sequence comes from Desulfovibrio sp., assembly GCA_031260965.1. Classification (GTDB taxonomy): domain Bacteria; phylum Desulfobacterota; class Desulfovibrionia; order Desulfovibrionales; family Desulfovibrionaceae; genus Frigididesulfovibrio. The sequence goes on from JAISKK010000090.1 coordinate 5,351, forward strand.
AGGATCGAGCACCCGGCCCATAACCGAATCTCCAACCGGCACCGAGAAGATGCGGCCGGTCCGCTTGACCGGATCGCCTTCTTTCAGATTGCTGTCGTCGCCAAGCAGGGCAACGCCGACATTATCTTCCTCCAGATTCAGCACCATGCCCATGAGCCCGCCGGGGAACTCCAGAAGTTCCATCAGCATGGCGTTGCTGACCCCGTAAACCCGCGCTATGCCGTCCCCGACATAGAGCACGGTTCCGGTCTCGCTCATTTCCACGCGTTGCGCGTAGTTTTTGATCTGCTTTTCGATAATTTTGCTGATCTCTTCGGCTTTTATCTGCATGGCCTACTCACCCTTCTTGATAGTGTCTTTGAGGATGGATAACTGCGCGCGCAGGCTTGCGTCCATGACCCGGTCTCCGATCTTAAGAACCAGGCCCCCGAGAATTTCCGGGGATACATTAAATTCAAGCTCCAGCGCGCAGGCGCCTTTTTCACTCAACTGCCTGGACAGTTCCGTCTTTTTGGAGTCGTCCAGGGGGATCGCGGTGTAAAGTTCGCCGCGTACTATATTTTTTTCCGCATCCAGCAGGGCGTTAAAGCTGTCGGTTATGGCGGAGAAATCGTTCAAGCGGTTTTTGTCGGCGAGGAGCCGGCAAAAATCAAGAACAACGCCGCGCATTTTCAATTTGGAGGCCAAGCTGTCCAGAAGATTCTTTTTTTCGGTCGCCGTGAAGGTGGGGTTTTTAAACGCCATCTGGAGGTCCGGCGACTGCTCAAGCAGTAGACACACCGTCCCGAGTGAGACGGCATAGTCTTCAAGTTCAGGCAATCCTTTGCTTCTGCCAAAGGCAAAGAGCGCCCGCGCATATCTGCGCGCTACAATACTGCCGGTCAATTGACCACCACCTTTGTTAGATATTTGTCAATCAGTCTTGCGTGTTCATGTGCGTCAAGTTTTTTTGCAATCAGCCGCTCGGTGGCCTCGGCGATTTTTTCCGCCAACTCCGCGCGGATATCCTCAAGGGCCGCCTTGATTTCGTTTTCAATACCTGTTTCGGAGCGGGAGGCGATGTTTTTTGCGTCTTCCTCGGCTTTGGCGATGATGGCCTTTTTCAAGGCTTCGCCCTGGGCCGTGTATTCGGCAAGCAGGGCCTTACATTCCGCATCCAGATTGGCGATGCGTTCTTCAACCGCAGCCAGCTTTTGCGCGGCCTCGGCCTTTCTCTCCTCCAGAGAGGATATTTCTGTGGCGATGCCGGAGCTGTGTCCCTTGAGCAGGGCGGTGACTTTTTTGCCGAAGAAATGCCAGCACAGGCCGAGAAATACGGCCAGATTGATTACCCTGAATAAAGTATTGCTCCAGTCTCCCCCGTGACTTTCTCCTTCACTGGCGGCAAGAGCGGGCAGAGCCGCAATCATAAATATGGCTAAAGCCGTGAGACAGATTTTCAGACGCTGCATCTTGAGCACCTCCGTTGGCCGCGCGATCGATACGGGCGTCAGTCGAGAATCTTTTTCATAGATTGCGCGGCGAAAGTATTTATCTCGTTCAAAAGTGATTCTCTGGCGGTCTTGCAGACCCTGGCATATTCGTTCCTTGCGTTTTCAAGGTAGGCATGGGCTGCGGCATGGGCTGCCCGGATTATTTCCTGTTCCCTGGACGCAGCCTGGGATTTGATGGCCTCGCGGGTCAGACCGGCTTTGGCCTTGGCTTCGGAAAGAGCGGCTTCATAGCCGGCGATTTTTTCCGAGGCTTTGGCCGTGAAATGTTCAATTTCGCCGGATATGGCGTCCGTAAAAGTTTTGCGCGAGGCAATCCGGTCGCGTACAGGTTTGATGAGCAGAAAATGAAGACCAACGATGGCAATGAGAAAATTGATAAGTTGGATAAAAATCGTGTGGTCAATGGAAATCATGTTATCCATGCTGGCCGGCCTCCCGCGCATTTCGTGAGGAATATGCTCCAGAACTTTTACCCCGTGCGAGGCATTTTGTAAAGCTGAAAAGAGAATGAAGATAATCTCCATTCCCTCTTTCCTCGCCTTTGGCTATTTTGTGGCATAGCAAACCGCAGTGGTCAATTCAGTTGTGCTGCTTATGGGTGGATAGTAGCGGCTTGCCCTGGGAAAGGCAATGGCTTATCCAAAATGAAAATTCTGGGAAAAAAATACGTTACAACTATGTTGATTAATTTATCTTGCGAGGAAATAAGCAGGTGTGATGGAGAGAGAAGCAGAAAGCGTGACCAAAGCAAATTATTTACTGAGAGGCCGGGTATAAGGTCAAGTATTTAAAAAGAACTGCCGGGTATTATCTGCGTGTTTCTATAAAAAGAGGCCCAGGCGAACCACATGGAGTCTATGGCCAGCACCGGTTTAAGAGTCCGGTTGCGCAGGCGTCCGTAAACGCATTCCCCATCCGCCCGCCATTCGCTTTTGCTTTGATCATCCACGAGTTTGTCTTCAAAAATGCTGAAAGTAAGCGGCTGATCCAGATCCGTAAGTGTGCGTTCAAAAACGCGCACGGCGTCAATTTCCTCATCATGTACCGCCATCATGGGCACGGCCCCAAGGCTGAAGTTGATGACGCGCTCTTTGCGCACCTCGTCTTTAAGCACGGCCCCGGAGGAATTTTCCAGTTCAAGGCCGAGGATGGGTGTTTTGGGGGGGAGGCGCGTGTCTATGCGATCCACTGCAAAGGGCAGACGCAGGTCGTCATAGTAGCTGCCTTTGCGGGCGTATGTTCCATAAGGGTCTTTGCCGTAAGAGCGCGTGAAGCCGGTTGAGCGGGAGAGAACCTCCGCGCGGCCGGTGAACTGGGAATCAAGACCGCCATAACGATCTTTCACGCCTTTCCAGCGCGCGGACAGCACGGGCACACGGGTGAGCCTCTTGCCGAGGAAGGGGCCTTCTACGCATATGCCCAGAAGCTGAATCCAGAGGCTGCGGCTGATACGGTCATAGAGTACGGAATTGCCGTTGAGCAGGTTACCGGACAGTCCGAAGGAAGACGGGTATTTTCCGGCCATGGAGCGGAATCCGACCACTGAACCGGTGAGCGGCGAATAGGTGATGGTAAGGTTTTCCACTTCCTTGTCCGGGACCGGGCTTTGTTGCGCGGAGGGCAACCGGCCTGCGGGCGTGGGCAGAATGTCGTTAACCGCCTCATGCCAGACGAGGATGCGGCGCGGGTAAATGCGCACCAGATTGCCCGGATAGTTCACGATGAAGACGATCTCTTCGTTTTCCATGGACAGATCGGCATCGGAGATGGAGAGGTATTGGGGCCGGTACAGGGCGGGAATGGCATCAGAAGACACTCCCGTGCGGGATATAATGTCCGAGAGCTTGCGCAGGTCATCCGTGGAATATCCGGGCATTTCCGTGGGGGTCTTTTTGGGCGGGTCTGTGGGCGCGGCGCAGGCGAAGCCGGGGGGCAGGGCAAGAGCGCAGATGAGAAGCGCAAAAAGGAAGGGGCGAATTTTTCTCCATCGGCCATAAGCAATAATGCCGGAGCGGATTGGCAACTGAGTGAGAACAGCCAGGATCATTGCGCGTCGCGTTTCAGACGGGTGATCAATTTTTGCAGGTTGTCCGCCTCCCCGGTCTTGTGATCATCCGGATAGAGCAGGGCGGACATATAAAAGACAGACCCGAGGTTCAATGCCTGACGCGCCCCGGCGGAGAAAAGGGCCAGTTCGGCTTCTGCCTTGAGGCGCATTTTTTCGGGGAGGTCCGGGCGCAGTTCAGCTCCCGCTTCGGCCAAGGAGGCTATGCGCTGTGCCCGTTCGGCCATAAGGGTGCGGTAGCTTTTTTCATCCTGTGCGCAGGTCAGGGCGTCAAGGGCTTTTTTTTCCAGATCGCAGATTTCTTTGTGCAGATCCTGGAGTAGAGCAAGAAAGGCGGAAAGACTGTCATTTTGAGCGCTCATGGCGCAAGTTCCCCACAATCTCCCGCCCGGCGGATTTATCAGCCGGAGTCCGGGAATTTATTTGTTCATGACGTTCAGGAATTCGGCGTTGTTTTTGGTGCCTCGCATCTTGTCCAGCAAAAATTCCATACTGTCTATCGGCGGCATGGGGGCGAGGATTTTGCGCAGTATCCAGACGCGATTCAGCACTTCATCGGACAGGAGCAATTCTTCCTTGCGCGTGCCGCTGCGGTTGATGTCCATGGCCGGGAAGACGCGCTTTTCGGCCAGATGGCGGTCCAGATATATTTCCATGTTTCCGGTTCCCTTGAATTCCTCAAAGATTACTTCGTCCATACGAGAGCCGGTGTCAATGAGGGCGGTGGCGATTATGGTCAGGCTGCCGCCTTCCTCAATATTGCGCGCCGCGCCGAAGAATCGTTTCGGGCGTTGCAGGGCGTTGGCGTCAAGTCCGCCCGTGAGAACGCGGCCCGAGGAGGGGGTGACGGCGTTATAAGCCCTGCCCAGGCGGGTAATGGAATCCAGAAGAATAACCACATCGCGTTTGCGCTCCACCAGGCGTTTGGCTTTTTCCAGCACCATTTCACAGACCTGTACATGGCGTTGGGGCGGTTCATCAAATGTGGAGGATATGACTTCCGCGTTTTTGACCGTGCGTTCCATATCCGTAACTTCTTCCGGGCGCTCGTCAATCAGCAGCACGATCAGATAGACTTCCGGACTGTTGGCGTTGATGGCGTTGGCCAGGGATTGCAGGAGGATGGTTTTGCCGGTGCGGGGGGGGGCCACTATGATGCCGCGTTGTCCACAACCTACAGGTGACATGAGATCAATAACCCGGCCGGAGTAGGCGCTTTCCCCATTTTCCATGCTCATGCGCCGGTCCGGGAAGAGCGGGGTCAGGTTGTCGAAAAGAACCAGGTTTTTGGCGTTGCCCGGAGGCTCCAGGCCGATCTCGTTAACCTTGAGCAGGGCGAAGTAGCGTTCGCCTTCCTTGGGCGGCCGGATTTGCCCGGAAACAATATCACCTTTTCTTAGACCGAAACGCCGAATTTGCGAGGGCGAGACATAGATGTCGTCGGGTCCCGGCATGTAACTGCACAGAGGCGAGCGCAAAAAGCCAAAGCCGTCCGGAAGGATTTCCAGTACCCCATCGCCGTAAATAGCGCCGTTCTGGGAAGAACAGTTTTGTAGGAGGGCGAAGATAAGCTCCTGTTTGCGCATCGAACTGGCGTTTTCCACATTGAAGTTTTCCGCCAGGGTCATCAGTTCGGCCATGGATTTGACCTTCAGTTCTGATAAATTCATGCTTTCCTCAGGAATGTGTATTGGTGCAGGGGTGGGGTGTTGTCCGCATAAACAATATATAGCCACTATGCTTTGGCCCGCCGGTTGATGCTTCCGATTTTCTGCGGCAGATCTCCGCATTGTTAAGGATGGGGATAAAATTTCACAGTGTCCCGGCGAAAGGGAATTAAAAAGAAACCCATGATGGCGCGAACGGGCATATAATATAAAGAAGCAGTAACCGGATTAACCAGCGCTTTTTACGCTCACAATGATGGCAGAGCAGAAATACACCGCGCGGGACGCTTTGTGCGCTGAAACTGAGTAGTCGGGCGTCAACCTAGCCTAAATTTTAATCACTGGCAAGAGGCAAAGTGGATTTTTTTTCCTTAAAAAGGATATCCGCGAAAAAATTTTCAATGAAGTGTTTCATCTCGCCGGCATCTTTGTTCAGAACCAGTGACAATTCCGAAGTGACAATGCCCATGGCCTGTTCCAGAAGTCTACGTTCGCCGAAGGAAAGTTCCTTTTCCCCGCTGATCATGATGAGTTCTTTGAGTACGAAACATACATCCAGCAGCGAGCGGCTTTTAATGCGTTCGGAATATTCGCGGTAACGCCTGTTCCAGTTTTGCCCCGAATAGCCGACGAAGGTGCTGCGATCTTGCAGGGATGTCAATACGATCCCTGCCTCCTCGGTGCTGCATGGTTGGCGAAGCCCAAGACTTATGGCGTTTTTTACCGGAACCATTACGGTGATGTTGTTGGCAAATATGCGGATGATATAAAATTCTGTTTCCTGTCCGCCTATTTCGCGGCGCTCAAGACCTTCAATCACGCCTACGCCCTGTGCAGGGTAAACAATGAACTGTTTTGGACTATACACCAGCCGCTCCTTTTCTGAGGCATGTATATATAGACCAGGTACGGATTTAAGTCCAGTACGATGGCGGAGTTTTTGTGGACGTTTTAGCTCCGCCGGCTGAGGGAAAAAACTTGACGCGCTCTTATGAAAAAGATAAAAAGTTCTGCTTATATTTTGTGGTTATGCCATAATTTTTGTGAGGAGATAAGAAGATGAAAAGAACTTACCAGCCCAGCCGCATCAAGCGTAAACGCGTGCACGGCTTCCGCGTTCGCATGAGCACGGCAGCAGGACGCGCTATTTTGCGGCGCAGGCGCGCCAAGGGGCGTAAAAAATTAACGGTTTGAGATTCGCCAGTGAGCGCCGCCTGACAGTGCGCAAAGATTTTCTGCGCTGCTATTCCTCAGGAAAACGTCTGTTTTCTCCTTCTTTCGTGGTTTTTATGCTACGCAGGGAAAATACGGACGCGCTCTGGCGGCTCGGCATGGCTGTAACCAAAAAAACCGGCTCCGCTGTTTGGCGTAACCGGGTGCGCAGACTTATCAGGGAATTTTTTCGTTTGGCGCAGTTTCAGATTCCTTCGGGACGCGACTATGTTGTGGTCCCGAAACGCGTCCTTGACCCGCGGAGCCTGGGTTTTGGCGTGGTATGCGCCGAGCTTGTTCCCCTGCTTTGTCCCGGTGCCTTTCTTCCCGGCATGGGCAACCCCCCGGATAATTTATGAAAGGCGCTCAGTTTACCGGCAAAACCCTTGAGTTAGCGCGCGAAGCCATCGTGCTTCCCATACGCTTTTACAGTTTTTTCCTGGCGCCGCTTTTGCCGACCTGCTGTCGTTTTCATCCTTCCTGTTCAGCTTACGCGCAGGAAGCCATTTTATGCCATGGCCTGTTCAGGGGAAGCCTGCTCGCGGCGCGGCGGATTTTGCGTTGCAGCCCTTTGAACAAAGGCGGTTACGACCCGGTGCCGTCCAAAAATTGTAATTAATGTAGAAAGAAGCATGGATACCAAACGTTTGGCCTTGGCCTTCGGACTTACCATTATCATATTCGTTGGCTGGAATTATGTCTCCCAGAAAATGGGCTGGGTGCAACAGGAGGAGTTGCCGGCGCGCAACGCTACCCTTGGCGGGCCGGCGGAGAAAAGCCCGATCGAGAACGTGGCCCCGGATGCGGGTCAGACTTCGGCATCCTTTGCCTCCGATTTTGCGCCGGAAACGCTCAAAGCTGGAGCGGAGGCGGGGGAAGGCCGCCTTGTCCAGGTGGAAACACCGCTTTACAAGGCTGTTTTTCAAAGCGGCGGGGGAGTATTGCGGCATTTTTCCCTGAAGGGCTATCGCGTAGGTGTTGAAGAAGATTCCCCTTTGGTGGACATGATAAGCGAACAGGCCGCCGCCCAGGCGCCCTTTGGCCTTATCCTGGACGGTCTGGCGACCTGGTCAGGATTGAAATGGCGCTTTGAAGGCGAAGATTTGAGTCTTTGGGACGCCGATGAGGGGACTTTGCGTTTTTATACGGAAGTGAACGGCATCGGCATAACGCGCGAGCTGACTTTTTCCGGAAAGAGCTATGTTGTCGGGGAAAGGCTGCTTCTTTCTTCCGCGCAACAACGGTCAGTGAATGTGGCCTTTACCTTCGGCGCGACCTCTCTGAGTACGGATCGCCGGACTTCAATTTTCGCAACCTTGCGCCATGCGGTTTTTGGCGGACCTGAACCCCAGCCTGAAGAGAGCCAGTATAACCCGACCCGCGTTGCCTGGTTTGAGAAAAACAGTTTCCATGATGAAAATTCTACCTCTACTCTCGCTAAAGGATTGCTTGTCCAGAGCGATGTATCCTGGATGGGGGTGATGAACAATTATTTTATGGGCGCTGTCAGTATGGGTGACGAGGCCGCGGGGGCCAAGGGCCGCATAATTAACGGGGTTTTCCACGTGCTGGTGGGCAAGACAGGGGTAGCTCTGGAAGCGGGCGGCAGCACGGAGTTGCGCAGCGTCTATTTTGTCGGTCCCAAGGAAAAGGACCAGCTTGAAGCCACGCCCAACAACCTGCAAAAGTCCCTTGATTACGGCTTTTTCTCTGTAATAGCCCGCCCTCTGGTGCATCTGTTGTCCTTTTTTTACGGTTTTACCAATAACTATGGGCTGGCCATCATTCTGCTGACCATCATGATCAAGGCGCTTTTCTGGCCCCTTTCGCAAAAGAGCTACAGGTCAATGAACCAGCTCAAACAACTACAGCCCATGCTTACGAAAATCCGGGAAAAACATAAAAACGACAAAGACGCCATGAACCGGGAAGTCATGCAGTTGTATAAGACTTACAAGGTCAACCCGGCGGGCGGCTGTTTGCCCATTGTCGTGCAGATCCCCGTATTTTTCGGCCTGTACCAGGCCCTGCTTAACGCCATAGAGTTACGGCACGCGCCATTTATCTCCAACCTGCCGTTTACGAATTTGCCCTGGCTTGCGGATCTCGCTTCGCCCGACCCCTATCTGATAACGCCGCTGATCATGGGCGGGAGCATGTTTTTACAGCAGAGACTATCGCCTTCATCCGCAGATCCTACCCAGGCAAAAATAATGATGTTTATGCCCCTGATATTCACCTTGCTCTTTCTTGGTTTTCCGTCCGGGCTGGTGGTATACTGGCTCGTGAACAACGTGATTTCCATCGGCCAGCAATGGTGGCAACTGCGGCAATCATGAGGATCACATGAGCAGATATAAAGAATTTCAAGGTAAAACACTTGATGACGCCATTGCGGAAGCCTGTGAATATTACGGCGTCCCCAGAGAAAAGTTGGAGATAGAAATACTCAATGACGCCAAGACCGGAATTTTCGGTCTGGTCGGGGTCAAAAAGGCGGAAATTCGCGCCGCCCGCATGACTCTTCCGGATGCCGTGAGCGACATTCTGGAAGAAGATCAGCAGGAACGGCGACCTTCTGCGTTGCAACAGCGTTCGGCTTCCTCAGGGCAGAAACCGGATGCATCGCTTCCCAGAGGACAGCGCTCGGGCGGGAGACGCCAGAGCGAAAGATCCGGCTCCCCTGTTTCAGCACAGCTTACGGAACCTGGTCCAGGAACGGCTTGCGGCTCGACAGCGGGCGCGGCTTCTGGGGCGGGTACGGGAAGGCTTGCAGGTGCTGTTTCAAGTTCAGGCGCGGACGATACCCTGTCTGTCGGCGTATCCGGTGTCGAGTCCGGATGCGCCGTTCCGAAAGGGCGCAAAGAGTCCGGCCCAAGAACCTCGGTTGATCCCGGATATGCGGATGCGGTCGAGTTTGACCTGTCAAAAATGGATGCAACAGAACTGACCAGTATTGTGGAATCCGTGATTGTGCGTCTGGTTGAGCCTATTGTCGGAAAGTTTGACTGCCGGGTGGAGATCGCTGAACAGAGAATCCGCGTCAGCATTGACTGTGGCGATGACGCGGGTCTTCTGGTCGGCCGGGACGGTCAGACCATGGCCGCCTTGCAATATCTGGCCGGGCGCATAATCAGCCGCAAAATCGGCGGACTGGCGCGTCTGCATATCGACGCGGATCATTACCGGGAACGCAGGGACGACAAACTTAAAGAACTGGCCCTGTCCTTGGCCGAGCGCGTGAAAACGGGCGGTCGTTCCGTGTCCACTCGTCCTTTGAACGCATATCAGCGCCGTATAGTGCATCTGACCCTGGAGCAGAACCCGGATGTGGTCACGCGCAGCAAGGGCGACGGCCTGCAACGCCGGGTTATCATCTACCCCAAACGGGATGGGGAAAACACGGATCAGCCGGTCCCCTGTCCCGATTCGGGCATCGACGATCCCGTCACTGGCGCTGATGACATCGTCGATGGGCCGGATCCCTGGAACAGATAAGCGCCATGCTGAACAAACAGCGCCTGCTCACTCCCGGTCCCACGCCCATGCCGGAACAAATACGTCTGGCCATGGCTGCGGACATGATTCATCATCGCAAAGCCTTTTTTAAGGAAGTTATGGCCGAGACGCGGGCCGGGCTTGGCGAACTTTTTGGCGCTTCTTTACCCGTATTGCCTTTAAGCGCCTCCGGAACAGGGGCCATGGTTGCCGCTGTATGTACGCTTTTTGCGCCCGGAGAGAAGGTTCTGGTAGTTGAGGGCGGGGTCTTTGGTGAACGCTGGACGGAAATTTGTCTGGCTCATAAAGTTGTTCCTCTGCCCCTGAAAGTGGAATGGGGGCAGGCCGTGTCGATAGATGCGGTTTCTGAAGCTCTGGACCGGAATACGGATATCAAAGGCGTGCTTGTACAGCATTCGGAAACCTCAACCGGAGCAATGCATCCGGTGAAGGATCTGGCCGCTCTGCTTCGAGGCCGTGAGCCGTTGCTGGTCGTGGACGGCATATCGGCCGTGTCCGTAATGCCTTGCCCCATGGATGCCTGGGGCATAGACTGTCTGCTCACCGGATCACAAAAAGGTCTTATGCTGCCGCCGGGGCTTGCCTTGATCGCGCTTTCGGAACGGGCCTGGCAAAAAGCGGAAAGCGTTGCGGACGAAAGCTATTATTTCAACCTGCGCAAGGAACGCGAAGAAAACGACAAACAGCAGACGCATTTCACTTCGCCCGTAAGTCTGATCCTGGCCTTGCGGGAGAGCTTGCGTCTGTTGCGTTCAACGGGTCTGGCAAACATTTATCGTAAACAGTGGGGGCTTGCCCAGATGGCCCGCGCCGGGGTCACGGCCCTCGGGCTGCAACTCTTTGCTCCGGATTCATATGCCTGGGGTCTGACCTCCATACTTTTGCCGGAGGGCATGGACGCAGGGCGTATTTTGGCTGAGGCCGCGGACAAATACGGAGTGATTATGGCCGCCGGGCAGGGAGGGGCTTTCAAGTCGCGTATGGTGCGCATCGGCCATATGGGTTATGTCGACTATGCGGATCTCGCGGCCGGATTGCACGCCTTTGTGCGTTCTTTCCAGATCTGCGGTGGTTATCTCGGCTGCCGCAATTACCTTGAGCAGGCTCTGGACGCCTACTGGACGGCACTGGAGCAGGGTGTGCCGGACAAATATCTTTGAGGGCGCCAAAGCCGACTTCAACAAAAATGTAAATCCGGCCAATGGAGTGAGATATGAGTGAAAGCGCAAAATCCTGTATGCCTGTTCCTACTTTTTCCACACTTGTGCTTTCCCTGGCTTCGGCCGCCATGGTGCAACTCGGCGAAGCGCCGGACCCGGCGAGCGGCGCGAGCGGAGTAGACATTGATATGGCGAAACACAGCATCGACACCTTGTCCATGCTCAGGGAAAAAACGGAAAAGGGCCTGGATGCCGACGAAAAACAACTGCTGGACGGCTTGCTTTACGAATTGCGTATGAAATTTGTACTCCGGAAAAAATAGAATCCGGGCCAGAGCATTTCACACATGAAATGCTCGCAGGGATTTCCTGTAAATCCCAACAATCTCAAGCGGAAAAGGTTCTAACTGACGGAGCGGCTATGCAGACGGAAAACATGATCAATGTCGGTCTGGTCGGGGTCACCGGCTATACGGGCATGGAGCTTACGCGCATCCTCTCCGGGCATCCGCGTCTCCTTCTTGCCCGCGTCACCTCGCGCAAGGAAGAAGGCAAGAAACTTCGCGTCATTTATCCATTTTTACAAGGCTTTCCCTGTGGAGACCTGACCATCTCCGTTCCTGATCCCGCTGATTTGGCCGCTTCCTGTTCCCTTGTCTTTCTCGCCGTCCCGCACGGCGCTGCAATGCCTCTGGCCGCGGAACTTCTGGACAAGGGTTGCCGGGTTGTGGATCTTTCCGCTGATTTTCGTTTGCGCGATGCTGCGACATATGAAAGCTGGTACAAGACGAAACACACTGAGGCTGCGCTTCTGGACGAAGCGGTTTACGGACTGCCCGAACTCTATGCTCCGCAAATTGCCGATGCGCGTCTGACCGCCAACCCCGGCTGCTATCCCACTGCCGCTATTCTCGGTCTTTACCCGGCCCTGAAAAATGGGCTTGTGGATGAAGACAGCCTGATTATAGACGCCAAATCCGGGGTCAGCGGGGCCGGGCGGGAGCTGAAACTCGGCTCTCTGTTCTGTGAAGTTTATGATAGTTTCAAGGCGTACGGCCCGGTCACGCACCGCCATACCCCGGAAATTGAGCAGGAACTTTCACGTTTTGCTGGCAAAGGGCTTACTGTTTCCTTTACTCCGCATCTTTTGCCCCTGAACCGAGGCATCCTGGCGACCATTTACGCCGGTCTCAAGGATAAGGGTCTGACTTTGGCGAAAGCTCACGCCCGCTTTGAAGAAGTTTACGCGGGACAGCCTTTTGTGCGGGTGCTGCCGGCAGGTGAATTGCCGGAGTTGCGCCATGTACGCGGGACCATGTTCTGCGACATAGGGCTGGTTGTGGATCAGCGCAGCGAACGGCTGCTGGTTGTGGTCTGTATTGACAATCTTTGCCGGGGCGCGTCCGGGCAGGCGGTAGCCAACGCCAATCTGATGCTGGGTCTGGATCTGCAAAGCGGTCTGCGTCAGGTCTCTCTGACTCCCTAAGCTCATCGACTCCGCAATTACAACAGCCCTATATCCCAGTTGAAGTCGCCGGGGCGGGGACGGGTGCTGATATTTTGTGGCGCGTGTTCTTCCATATGAATAAAGTGCAGATACCCGGCTTCTTCCAGGGCGTTCTTGCGGGCGGACAGATCCAGGGGCCAGGACGGATAAATCCAGGCGTTTTCCCCATAGCGGCGCAGAAAAAATTCCTCTCCCCTGGGACTCATGAAGGGCAGACGGGACTGAATAAGTTCCGCCTTGTGTCTGGCTATGCCTACGGGCCAGAAACCGGAGATCACGATTCCGAGAGGCAAGGGGCTTTGCGCGGGCAGGGCCAGCAAATCGTCCTGGCCCGGTTCCGGACTGACAATGGCGGCGGAGAAGCCAAGTTTACGCATGGCTTCAAGTGCTGAGGCATTGGCCAGATTGCAAAAGGGTCCGGCGCAGAGCGCCAGATTCTCGGTTTTCGGGAAAAAGGCGATCTGCCAGGGCGTGTTGCAGACTATATGTCTGGCCCCGTCCCGTACCAGGGCATGAACCAGATGTTGCCACTGCCTTTCTTCGTCCGGCCAGATTACCGGCGGCAGCCACCAGTGGATGCGGGAATACAGGGTGCGGGAGACTGTGCGCAGGGCCTTGGGGGAAAGCCATAAACCCTGAACCGCGCCCGTGCCCAGGTTTTCTTTCCCTTCCCGGCCGTGGGGGAGGGAGGAGCGCAGGTAAACGTCGCTTTTTTTTGCTTTGCCGCTGTACGGCCTGATTTTGGGGAAGGCATGGGGCGCCGGGGACGCGTTTTTTCCCGGTGCGGCTTTGCCGAGTTTGCCTTCCCACTCCGCTATGCCCTCTTCAACCTCAGGGGTACGGCGGTCTATAAGTAATACAGGGACGCCAGCTTTGGGGTGTTTGTTTTTGGGCAGCGGCAAAATCAGGGTTTGGCCCTCCGGGGCCGGCGCGTTCAGGGACAGGGCACAGTGCCAGATTTCGTCCTCGCGGCCGACGCGCAAGTAATCGCCGCGCTGCAGGGGCAGGCGTGGCACTATTTCATAGCCGCCCGCGCGTCTGATCCGGATTTTGCCGCAAAGAAGTCCGGAACTGGTTTGGCTCTCCTGGTCTCCTGGGTTGGGGGGCTGTTTTGCGCCTCTGTCCAGAAAGGAGGAATGGGATGCCGAGCGGCCAAGGGCCATGCCGATTAAACGCATGGCTTCCCGGCGGCTTTCCGGGTTGTCCCCCGCATCACGCAGAAGGCAATAGGCTTTGGTCACATGATAGACATAATGCGGACCTTTTTTTCGGCCCTCAATCTTCCAGGCCTTAATGCGCGTTAAGGGCAGAAGTTCGCGGGTCAGAACATCCAGGGACAGATCCAGACTGGAAAAGAAGCGTCCGGTCCGTCCTTTCTGGGCGTACACGCGGCGGCAGGGCTGTACGCAGCGGCCGCGCAAGCCGCTTTTGCCGCCCATGTAGCTGGACCACCAGCAACGGCCGGATACGCAAAAACAAAGGGCGCCGTGTACAAAAAATTCCAGGTCCAGGTTCTTCGGGCAAGCGGCGTTCAACAGACGCAGTTCCTCAAGGGAGAGTTCGCGCGGCAGGATAATCCTGTTCGCGCCGAGCGCTTTCCCGGCGATCAGGGCGGCCTGATGCGTGATGTTGCTCAGGGTGGAAAGATGCAGTTCACCTGTAAAACCAGCCTCTCTGGCCAGGGCGGGCAGGGCCGGGTCCTGGGCGATCAGTGCGTCTGGAGCGGCAAATTGGCAGGAACGCCGGATCAGGCTGTAAACTTTGGGCAGTTCGCCTGGTTTGATCAGGGTGTTAAGGGCTACATAGACGCGCCGCCCCTGCGTGTGGGCCACGTCCAGCAGCGAACGCAGATCGGAACTTGAGAAATTTTCCGCTTCCATACGGGCGGAAAAATGTTTGAGGCCGAGATAAACGGCGTCTGCGCCGGCGGCAAATGCGGCCAGAGCCGCCCGCATGTCTCCGGCCGGGGCGAGAATCTCCGGCCCCCTGTTTTCGCTGTTTGAAATTTCGCTGGGCATGGCAACAACTGCGGATCAGGTTTACAAAAAGGCAGGCCGGAGAAGCTTGTGGAAAACAAGCGTATCGGTTACTCTGCTCGTGCGATGTACATCTTTCCGCCCTGCGCGGGTGCAAAACGGAAGCGGATTATTATAGCGGAAAAAAGCTTTAACGGCAATTGCCATAATGATGGCGCTTCAATCGGAAAAAAGCTTCTTCCGTCTGCGTGCTGGAAGTGAGTTTTGGGCAAAGCGCAGGCGCGGCAAAGGCGGCTGGCAAAGATATGTTGAGCGAGCTTACAGTACTGGAAATCATTGAATGTGGACCCCGCACTCGTTTGGGCGCGGGGTCCGGATTGTTTTTCCTGCGTATTAACGCGCCCGGCTGGGAGAAATCCGCGCCCGGTCAGTTTGTTATGTTGCGCGCCTCCATAGATCAGGCGGAATATTTGTGCGCTCGTCCCTTTTCTATTTGCCGGTTGACGGATGATTATCTGGGCATATTTTTTCAGGCGCGCGGGCGGGCAACGCGGGATTTTGCCGCCCTGAAAGCGGGCGACAGGGTTTGCGTCTGGGGGCCGCTGGGCAATTTCCTGCCCCTTGATGCGCGCGTCCCCACTCTGATTTTGGCCGGGGGTATAGGAATTGCCCCCTTTGTCAACTATGTTGACAAACATCCCGATCCGGAAAAGATCACCCTTGAATTCGGCCACCGTCTGCCCCTTGGCTGTTATCCCTTTGCCGAATTGAGGCCGGGCTGCCGCGCAAGCGCCCATCTGGAGAAAAACGGCCGGGACCGGGAGGCCTTCAGCGCGCTTGTCAAGGCGCGCATCCGGGAATTTGCCTCTTCCGGTATTGTGCTGGCCTGCGGCCCTACGCCTTTTTTGCGTCTGGTGCGAGAGTTCGCCCTTAAATATAAGGCCGAAACCTGGCTAAGCCTTGAAACGCGCATGGCCTGTGGCATAGGCGCCTGCCTCGGCTGTGCGGTGAAAGCTCTCCTGCCCCCGGATGTATTTATTCCGTCCCCGGCTGCTCTGGCAGGACCGCTCCAGCCTGAGGATACGGAGCGTTTTGTTCAGACCTGCATCTGCGGTCCGAATTTTCGTGCGGACAGGGTTTTGTTATGAGCATGGACAAAAATGTGGCGACGCAAAAGCTTGCCGTTAGCCTGAAAGGTGTGCGCGCCAGCCTTGATCTCAAGAATCCTGTTCTTACCGCTTCCGGGACTTTCGGCTACGGACTGGAATTTTCCCTTTACGGCGATTTGCGTAAACTGGGCGGCATAGTCGTCAAAGGCCTCTCTTTGAAGCCGCGTGAAGGCAATCCAATGCCGCGCATCGCCGAAACTTCCTATGGTCTGCTGAATTCCGTGGGCTTGCAGAACTGCGGGGCAAAGGCTTTTCTCAAAGAGAAGCTCCCTTTGCTGCCCGTGGAAAGTTTGCCGGTCATCGTAAATCTCTATGCGGTTGCAACAGACGAATTCGCTGAACTGGCCGGGCTTTTTGCCGGAGAAAAGGGAGTTGCCGCTCTTGAAGTGAATATTTCCTGTCCCAATGTCCGGGAGGGAGGACTGCTTTTTGGTCAGGACGCGCGTATGGCCGCGCAGGTCACGGCCGCTGTGCGCAAAAGATGTCCGGATCGGCCCCTGATTGTTAAACTTACGCCCAATGTCACTGATATTGCAGCCATTGCCAGAGCCTGCGTGGAGGCCGGGGCGGATATAATTTCCTGTATCAACACCATAAGCGCGATGGCTGTGGATTTGAGCACGCGCAAGCCTTTGCTGGCCGCCGTGACCGGAGGCTTGTCCGGTCCGGCTGTAAAACCTGTGGCCTTGCGTTGTGTATGGCAGGTTAGCCGGGCCGTGTCCGTACCTGTTATCGGGATAGGCGGCGTCCGCAACGCCGGTGATGTCCTGGAATTTATTCTGGCCGGAGCCAGCGCCGTGCAGGTGGGATCGGCGTCCTTTTTTTGTCCGGATACGGCATTCAGGATAGTTGAAGAACTTCCGGCCCTGATGGACAAATACGGGATTGATGATTTGCAGGCATTGCGTGGTTCATTGCGGATTGAAGGGGGAGAATGACTTTCAGCTGATATTGCCTGTTAGGGGAAGGAAGAAAATCTTTTGCGGGAAATTTTTTATTTTTTTTTGGGGCAGAACGCATTTTTTTGTTGACGGCGCGTTGCGCTTAGGGCAATAACCTCCCTACATAGACGCGCAGTTCCGGCAGTTGGTTTGCAGGGTTTTATCGGCGCGGTGTTTCATTCTCTTTCTGCGAGGTTTTTTTGCATGACCAAGTCTCTTTATGTGGGCAATCTGCCCTGGGCGGCAACGGAAGAAGAAGTCCGCAACCTGTTTGCGTCGCATGGCAACGTCAATTCTGTGAAGTTGATCAGCGACAGGGAAACCGGACGCGCTCGCGGGTTCGGATTTGTTGAAATGGACGCCGCTGACGCGTCTGGCGCTGTGGAAGCCCTGGACGGCGCCAGTTTTGGTGGCCGTACTCTGCGTGTGAACGAAGCTCAGCCTAAGGCGCCTCGCCAACCGCGTTACTAAAATCCTGGTTGTAACGAACAGGCTTCTTAAAAAGACCCCGGTCCAGGCCGGGGCTTCTTTTATGTTGCACGCCGGACATGGCGCGTATCAAGGTGGTGTAAATCCACTCTGGGCCGTGGGCGAAACCAGTAGCCAAAGGCCGCAACCGGACACGCAGAGGATTGCTTGCACATCGCCGGGTCACCCTCGCACGCGCTATTTTCCCAGTTTTGTCAATTTGCGCCGTACCTCGTTAAGATTTTGGGCCTTGCGCTGGATGGCCTCTTTGTAGCCCTTGACAGCTTGATTTTTGTCTCCAACGGCCAGAGCTATGTCGCCATAATGTTCCCAGATGACCGCATCGTCCCCACCCAGGCTGATGCAGCGTTTTATGGTCTCCCAGGCCTCGGCGTGTCTGCCAAGACGGTACAGTACCCAAGCCAAGGAGTCCGCTATGAAATCCGCCTCCGGATTTTGCGTAAAGGCACTGCTGATAAGTTCCAGGGCGCGAACCAGGTTGGTATTGCTGTCGGCCAGACTGTAGCCGATATAGTTTTGCGCCTGATAATTTTTCGGATTGATGGCCAGAAGCTGTTCCATAGTTTGCATGGCCGCTTTTTTGTTGCCGCCTTCCTCCTGAATATTGCCCAGGGACAAAAGCAGATCCTCGTCTCCGGGATACTGATTCAAGGCTTCCTTGAGCACGGCCTCGGATTTGGCGTTTTTTTTCTGTCTGGCCAGAGAAAAGGCCTCTATCCCCCAGAGATCCTTGCGCTCCGGAAAGAGTTTGCGACCTTCATGGGCAGTGGCGCGGGCGCGATCCCAGTCGTTGGCGCGCAGATAAACGCGCGCTTTTTGTTCCAGGGCGGCTGGATAAATGGGGCTTTCGGCCTTTATGCTCATGAGCGGCGACAGGGCGCTTTTGGGATCCTTGGCTCCTTCCAGTTTGACCATGGACAGAAAAAGGGCAACCTCATCCGGGGACGCGCCCGCTTTTTTCGCTTGCTCCAGCAACAGTTCCGCCTGCGGGTAATATTGTCCGTCCGCGAAGCGCAGGGCCGCCTGCACAAGCAAATGGGCGTTCAGATGCGCCTCATCCAGGGTGCGCATGGCTTCATCCGGCTTTTTGTCCTTGACCAGCAGGGTAATAATGCGTAGTTGCGCCTCCTGATTTTCCGGGGCCAGTTCTATAGCTTTGCCATAGGCGGCAAGGGCTTCCGCGCTGTTTCCCTCGCGCTCGGCGAGAAAGGCCAGTTCAAGCCAGGCCGAGGCAAAGTCGGGTTCTTTTTTCACCAGTTCGAGTAACAGGGATTTCGCTTCCTCTGTCCGCCCTACTGTGGACAGAACCCCGGCGCGGAAAAGTTCCGCCTCCGGCGCGTCTCCTTCGTCTGGCGTCGGAGGCAGGAGGTTGGCAGCTTTGTCGTTTTCGCCTTCGCGCAGGTAGAGGCGGATCATCTCTTCACGCAAGTCCAGATTGCCGGGATTTTTTTTCAGGGCATTTTCCAGGATTTCCACAGCTTTAACTCCCTGCCCCCGTTCATTGTAAGTCCCGGAGAGGAGCAGATAAAGCAGGGGATTGTCCGCGAATTTGGCCAGCCCGTCCAAGGCTGTTTTTTCCGCCAGTTCGTATTCGCCGCGCGACAGAAGTATGGCCGCGCTGTCCTGAAATACGGGCAGGGATGGATCGATGCGGAGCAGACCCCGGATGGCCCAGGTCACAACTTCGTGGGAATTGTCCAAAAGCGCCTGGGAGAGCGCCAGGTAATAGAAAAGATGCTGCGCTTCCAGACTTAATCCCCAGGCTGAGATGTCCGGCGTAAGAGGGCCGGGGGTCGTGGTCCGGGGCGCGGGAGCGGTTCTGTTTTGTGCGGCCTGGGCCGGGTAAAGACAGAGGAGGAGAGCGAAAAGCGCGGGCATAAGGGCGCGCTGGATAAGAAATGTGGCGGCGCGCGGGCGGCCTGAAAAAAGAAGCGGTTCGGCTGTGTTCTGTTTTGTTGTCATTACTGTTCTATCCAGTCGCGTGAAAAGTCCTTGATGTTTTTGAGCAGGTGATCGCGCGCCTTTTGCAGGAGGCGGGCTTCAATCTGGCGGACGCGTTCCCGGGTGATATGAAAAAAATCCCCTATTTCCCGTAAAGTCGCCGGTTCATCCGTGAGCAGGCGGTTATGGAGGATGTATTTTTCCTTACTTGTCAGAAGCGGAATCAGAGATTCCAAGCGTTTACGCACAAGATGCGCGATTTCGCCGTTGGCCAGAACTTCCTCAATACCTGGGCCCAGAGCGGGCAGGTAATTGACCCTGGATGCTCCGCCGGAGTTTTCCTCGCCCATTGGAGCGTCGAGGGACATGTCCGAGGCGTCCAGACGCTGCTCCATCTCAATGATCTGGTCCTCTGACACATTGAGGCGCTCGGCCAGGGTGGCGGAGTCCGGATCAAAACCCTGGACGGTAAGTTGCTGGCGTTCCCTGTTCAGATTATAGAAAAGTTTGCGCTGTGTCTGGGTTGTCCCTATCTTGACCATGCGCCAGTTGTCCATAATAAACTTCAGAATGTAAGCCTTGATCCAGAAGGCCGCATAATAGGAAAATTTTATGCCCTTTTCCGGATCGAATTTGCCAACCGCGCGCACCAGCCCCACATTGCCTTCCTGCACCAAATCCAGGATATTCTGCATCCAGCGGCGTTGAAAGTCCATGGCGATGCGCACTACCAGACGCAGATGCGAGGAGATAAGGCGGAAGGCGGCGTCGGGGTCCCCTGTGTCGCGCACCTTGCGCGCCAGCATGACTTCCTCTTCCGGATTGAGCAGGGGAAAGCGGTTGATTTCCCGCAAATAGGTCTGGAGACTGTCGCGGGGTTTCTCCGGCGGTCTGTTCACAAAAGGCGTCAGGGCGTCAGGTGCTGACTGGACAAGGGAAGGGAGGGAAGTTATGTCGCCAACCTCTTCGCAATCGTCCATGCCGTCGGCCAGAAGCGGATCTTCTTCAAGAAGATCCGCTTCTTTCTCAGTGTAGTCCTGATCTTCGTCAGCTTGGATGAGTTCAGCGCCCGTGTCGGCGGCGTCGGTTTGCTTTGTCATGTGCTCAGTTTGAAATTTTCGGGGAAATTAAAACATCCTGCATTTTCAATCAGTCTGCTATTATATAATTTTTGTTTGTTCTTTTCAAGGTTTTTCAGTAGATACGGGGGGAGCGGCGGAGCAGCCGGATCCAATTACAGTGCTGTCTGGAGATTCTCTGTGAGTGATTTTCGTAAAAGGCTCGCAACTGGCGAAAGGTTGCTTTTTGACGGAGCCATGGGCACCATGCTGCAAAAGCGTGGTCTTGCGCCAGGGCAAAACCCGGAAGAATTCTGCCTCGCGCGTCCGGACATATTGCGCGCCGTTCATATGGAATACATCAGGGCGGGCGCGGACGTAATCACCACCAACACCTTTGGCGGCAGCGTCTTCAAACTTCCGCCCGGTCTTGAGGCACACGCCTTTAACCGCCGCATGACCGAGGAAGCGCGAGCGGCGATTGCGGAATGCGGCGCGCAGGGCCGCGTTTTTATCGCCGGGAGCGTCGGGCCGACGGGGAAATTTTTAAAACCCTTGGGGGATCTGTCCTTCGAGGAAATGGAAGCCTCCTTTCGCGAACAGATTCGCGGTCTGCTGGAAGGCGGAGCTGATTTGATCCTGGGCGAAACCCATTTCGATTTAGCCGAAGCCAGGGCCGTGGCCGTGGCGGCGAAGC
>JAISKK010000123.1 GCA_031260965.1 Desulfovibrio sp.
ATATAGTTGGCGGATTTGATTTGTACCATGTGCGCAACCGCAACGAACAGCGGGTAATCAAAGCTCTGGCGGCCATGATTAAGAACGGTGAGACCGGCAAGCTCAGTATGGAAATGATCGAGGACATATACGCCCTCACCCTGAACCAGCTCCCCGCGCGCTACACCCAGACCGGGACCATCGTGCTGCGGGATCCGGTGCGCAAGCAGACCTTGGAAGAGGCTCTGCGCGCGGCCGTGGCCAAGATCTGCTCGGATCCCCGTTGTTAAGCGGCAAAGCCCATGCGCCCAAGCTCCAATTTTCCGAAAGATTTCCGCCCCTCCCCAATCCGGGCGGATCTGCATATGCACACCAGCCATTCCCATGGCGAGGCCTCAACGCGTGACATGTATCTGGCCGCCCGTTCCAAAGGTTTGACTATCATCGGTTTTTCCGAACATTCGCCCCGGCCCGAGACCCACAGCTACCCCACGGACTATCAGGAAAAACTCCGGGAGGGCATCCCCGCATATGTCAGGGAAGTGTCTGCCCTCGCCCGGAGCGCGGAAGAAAGCGGCGTTGAAGTGCTGCTCGGCATTGAAGCCGACTATATTCCGATGCGCGAAGATTTCACCGTCTCCTTTCTGCGGAACTACCCTTTCGCCTATGTGATCGGAGGCCTGCATTTCCAGGGCGAATGGGGTTTTGATCGTAGCGCGGATGACTGGATGCCCCTTTCCGGAACGGAGCGCGCAAAAATTTATGTCCGCTACTACGAAGACATGATCCGCATGTGTAAAAGCAGGCTTTTTGACATCGTCGCGCACCCGGATTTGGTCAAAATTTTCAGCATCGCTGACTTCAGGGACTGGATCGCCGAAGAAAGCTCGTTCTCCCTTGTGCGCGATGCCTTAATCGCCATGCGCGACAATGGTCTGCTCATGGAAGTGTCTTCAGCGGGTCTGCGCAAACCCTGCAAAGAAATTTATCCGGGACCGCGCATCATGTCCCTGGCTGCGGAGCTGGGTCTGTCCATCAGCTTCGCCTCAGACGCCCACTGCATCAACACTCCTGCTTACGCCTTCCCCGAACTGGCAGCCTACGCGGCCTCCTTCGGCTACCGGGAAAGCGCCGTGCCCCGCAACAGGGAACTCCGCTTTTTTCCCTTTTCCAGCCCGGGCAAACCATGAAAAAGCCGGAAGGAGAGTTTCAAAATCCGTCCGCTTTAATGGTCAATCTGGACAGGGTTTGCGCCGGCTTCGGCCGGAAGATGGTCTTTTACGATCTTTCCTTACGCCTGTTCTTCAAAGAACATCTGGCTCTGGTCGGAGCGAACGGAGCGGGGAAATCCACACTGCTCGCGCTTTTACAGGGCAATTTAAGGCCGGTGCAGGATTTGCCGGACAGGGAAAATCCCGGAAAAATATACTGGCATTTCAGCGGTGAAGCCGACGCTTCCGCCCTCTCGGCCCTGGAGTGCGCCCGCCTTGTCTCGCCGGCTGGGCAGCGCCATTACCTGAAATATGGACCGGACATGGACGGCGGGGAAATTATTCTCTCCGGTCTGCACAATTCCTTTATGCCTTACAGCGATCCGACAACCAAAGATTTGCGCCGCCGCTCAAGCCTTGCAAGCGCGGCAGGGGCACTGCCCCTTCTCTCTGCACAAACCCGCTCCATGAGTCAAGGAGAGCTGCGCCTCTGCCTTATCTTGCGGGCGCTTATGGGCAAACCCGCCCTCCTCCTCCTGGACGAACCCTTTGACGGCCTTGACGCGCAAGCCAGAGACAGGGTCGCGCACAGCCTGGATATAGCGGTAAGCGAGGATGCTACCCTGCTGGTCAGCGCCCACCGCTTAACGGACATCCCCCCTTTCATCCGTGAAGCCCTGCTGGCGCGTGAAGGACGGGTCAGCCGCCACTCCCTGTCGGCTCTGCCCCCTCCTTATCAGAAGACCGCCCATCAGCCCGAGGATGTTAATGGTACAGTCCGGCAAGCGCAGCGCCGGTCTGAAGTCGCAGACCCGACGCGCAGGACTTCACCCGCTGCAAGTCCCCTGCTCCAGGACATCCTGGCCCGCCGCTCCCCGCTGCTGCGTCTGCACAAGGTGCGGGTGTTCATAGAACGCAAACTCATCCTGCGCGATATCGACTGGATCATCCAGCCGGGCGAGCAATGGCTGGTTTCCGGACGCAACGGAGCAGGAAAAAGCACTCTGCTGCGCCTGCTTTACGGAGATGAAAATGCGGCTCTGGGCGGCACGCTTTCCTGGTGCGGACGCAAACGGATCGGGCTTGAGGATCTGCGCCAGGGAGTTGGTTACGTCTCGGACCGTCTGCAGGACCTCTATGACTATGACCTTTGCGCAGAGGACATTGTAATCTCTGGACTGCGGGGCAGTATCGGCCTCTACCGGGAGGTGGAGGAGGAGGAACGCGGTCTTGCCCGCGCGTGGCTCGAACGAATGGGCGCGGTTGATTTGGCCGCAATGCCCTTCCACAGCCTGTCCTCGGGTAACGCCCGGCGCGTCATCCTGGCCAGAGCCCTGGCAGGTTCTCCTCCGGTTCTGCTTCTGGACGAACCCTGTTCCGGCCTTGATCCGAACGGACGGAACCATTTCCTCGGCATCCTCCCGGAACTGGCCGTGCGCGGCGTCTGCCTGATCTATGTCTCACACCAGAATGACCCCGTAGATTCCATTTTTACCCATGAGCTGCACCTGGATAAAGGACAGGTTGTTTATGCCGGTAAACGCCCTGCGCCCGGATAATTTCTCTGCTGGAGCAAAGATCATTTAGATTGCTGCGTGACGGCGAAGTGAAGGCGATATGCAACAATCTGCGCTAACTGCCAACTCCCATATTGAGTTATCAGCCGACAACGCGTATAATTGGGAACCAGAAATGCATTTGCACTTTGAAACTTATGTTTCCGCCTCTTACACACTGAGCTTCGCCCGGCATCTCCCAGGCGAAAAAAGGATCCGCCCATGGCCCAGACAAACATCCTTCTGGACGCCGGCACCAACGAACTGGAAATCGTCGAATTCTATCTGGATGAAGAAGAGTACCGCGGCTACTATGGCGTAAACGTCGCCAAAGTGCTGGAGATCATCCGGCCCCAGCCAGTCACCTCCATGCCCCAGATGCGGCATTCAGCCGTTCTCGGCGCTTTTCCGCATCGGGACGGTCGCGTTGTCCCCATGGTGGATCTATCCCTTTATCTCGGCAAAGTGCGGGTTGAAAGCCAGGAACCGAAAGTTATTGTCACTGAATTCAACAATGTCATCACCGGTTTCAGGGTTTCCGGCGTAAACCGCATCCATCGCTTAAGCTGGCAGGATGTGGAAGCCCCCGGCGAATTTCTCCAGCACACCAGCCGTAACGCTGTAACCGGGGTTGTGCGCCTGGAAGGCCGGGTGCTTTTTATTCTGGATATGGAGGCGATCATTGGTGAGCTTGACCCCTCACTGTCCATCCGCATGACCCGGGTACCGGGAGAGGAAGAAGTCCCGGGAGCAGTCTACACCATCCTGCACGCGGACGACTCCGGAAACGTGCGCAATCTGGTCAAATCGCTCCTTGAAGCAAGCGAACGCTTCAAGGTTATTTCCACCTCCAACGGAGGGGAAGCCTGGTCAACGCTGACCAGGCTGCGCGACAAATGCACCGCGTCTGAGCAGCCGATCACCGCTTTCGTTAACGCCGTCATCTCCGATATCGAGATGCCGAACCTGGACGGCCTCACCCTATGCCGGCAAATCAAACAAGACCCCATCCTCAAAGCCCTGCCGGTCGCCCTTTTCTCCTCTCTGGTCACGGACCGCCTGGAACACAAGGGAGAATCCGTAGGCGCGGACGCCCAGTTCGCCAAACCGGATCTGCAGATCCTGAGCGAAAAAGTACTGGAACTGATAGCTCTGAGTTCCACCGCGCAGTATCATCCCAAAACGCCGCAGCCGCTCGGAAGCAAAACGGAAGCAATTTAAAGGAGTGTCGCCAAGGCTCCCCCATCCGGGCCGCGCACGCGAAGTCTTGTCAAGGCCGGGGAAATATGCCAAAAAGATTATGTTGCTGACACGCACGGAATTTACTCACTCTACCAAGGCCACACGCGTATGCCTCAGACAAATATCCTGCTTGAATCCGGGACCAACGAACTTGAGATAGTTGAATTTTACATTGACGAGCCCGATTACCGCGGGCATTACGGTATCAATGTCGCCAAGGTTGTGGAGATCATCCGTCTCCAGCCCGTTACCGCCATGCCCCAGATGCGCCACCCCTCTGTCCTCGGCGCTTTTCCCCACCGCGACGGCAAAGTCGTCCCCCTGGTGGATCTGGCCGTTTATCTGGGAAAAAACAGGGAGGCGGCGGAAGACGCCAAAATTATCGTCAGCGAACTGACCGGCATAGTTACCGCCTTTCTGGTCTCCGGAGTAAACCGCATTCACCGCTTGAGCTGGAAAGATGTGGAAGAACCGGGCGGCTTTTTGCAAAATATGAGCCGCAACTCCATCACCGGAGTGGTGCGTCTGGAAAACCGGGTGGTCTTTCTTCTGGACATAGAAAACATCGTCGCCGACATCGACCCCTCTCTGTCCATTCACCTTGCCCCGGCGCAGGGAAAAACGGACGAGGACGGAATCTCCTATACCATTCTGCATGCGGACGATTCCGGGAGTATTCGCAATCTGGTCAAACACCTGCTGGAAACTTCCGGTCCCTTCACCATTATTCCTGCCGTTAGTGGAGAAGACGCCTGGAGCATTCTCGGCGGCATAAAGAAAAAAGCCCAAAAGGAAGAGAAAAATGTTTACGACCTCGTGCAGGCTGTCATTTCCGATATTGAAATGCCGCAGATGGACGGTCTGACCCTGTGCAAAAAGATCAAGGACGACCCGGAGCTGAAAAAACTGCCCGTGGCCCTCTTCTCGTCCATTATTTCCCAGGCGCTGGAGCACAAGGGGCGCTCCGTCGGCGCGGACGCCCAGTTCACCAAACCGGATTTGCAGAACCTGAAAGAAAAGATCCTGGAACTCATCCACGCCAACATTGACAACAAGCCTTAGCCACGCCGGATATTTTTCGCATCATTCCGATTTCAGGCGGTGACACAATCAACCATGCGCATCCTCGTCCATATGTGTTGCGGCCCCTGCTCAATTGTGGTGTTCCGCCGTCTGGTCCAGGCCGGACACGAATGTTGCGGCTTATTTTTTAATCCCAACATCCAGCCCTTAAGCGAATATATAAAAAGACGGGAGGGGGCCGTGGAAACGGCCCGCAACCTGTCTGTGCCGATACTGCTGCCTGACGCCTGCGTCTCTTTCGACGCGCCGGACGAGAAACAGGGAGACTGGATAAAACCGGCGCTGCCGGCGGCTGTTGACCCGGTCCCCTGGCTACGCGCGGTTTCAGGGCGGGAAAATGAGCGCTGTGTTTTCTGCTGGCGCCTGCGTATTGAAAAATGTGCGGAGATCGCCCAAAAACAGGGCTATGAGGCCTTTTGCACCTCCCTGCTCTATTCGCGTCACCAGGACCACGAAAAAATTCGCGCCCTCGGCTTTGCGGCCGCCTCCGCACGGGGGCTGGCCTTTGTCTATGAAGATTTCCGTATTTACTGGAAGGAAGGCGTAGAGCTTTCCAGGGACTGGGGCATTTACCGGCAACAATACTGCGGCTGCATTTTCAGTGAATATGAACGCTACAACCGCGCTTTTTCCTCCCTGTGCTAGAGCAGATCAACATTGGAATGTATCCGCTCTGCAAGGGCTTGTCTGCAAACCCTTGCCGCGGGATTGGAGCAGGCAGGCTTTTGCCTGCCGGAAGCGACAATCTCAGGCGTAAAATATTTCAGTTCGGCGCGTAAAAAGATGCTTCTATACATCCACGTGCCTTTTTGCCGGAGCAAATGCGCCTATTGCTCCTTCTCATCCCAAGTCCTGCCCAAGGGCAGAGTTGGCGCCTATATGCTGAAAAAATATCTGGCCGCCCTGATTGGCGAAATGCGCATGCAGACGGATATTCTTGATAAAACTCAGGTGCGGAGCATATTTTTCGGAGGCGGAACGCCGAGTCTGCTTCCCGGCCGGGCCATAACAGGAATTCTGGAGGAGACGCGCAAATGCTTTGATGTATCCCCCGGCGCTGAAATTACCCTGGAGGCAAACCCGGAATCTCTTCTGGACGGGGACTGTCTGGCCGAGGCCCGCAAAGCCGGGATAAACCGCCTGTCCATAGGGATGCAAAGTTTTGAGGATCCTGTCCTTGGCCTACTCGGCCGCCGCCACGATTCATGGCAGGCGGAAAACGCCTTTTCGGCAGCCCGCGCGGCCGGATTTTCCAATATTAACCTGGATTTAATCTGGGCTTTGCCGGGCAGGGAGGGACGACCCCAATCCCAGATGCGCTGGTTGAGTACCCTGCGCCGAGCCGTGGATTTACAGCCGGAACATATCTCAACATACTGTTTAAGCCTTGAGGACGGCCCCCCCCTTGGCAAGCTTCTGGAACAGGGCGAGATCAGCCTGCCGGGCGAGCGCGAACAGTCCTCAATGTATCTGGCTGGCGCGGATTATCTGGAAGGGCAAGGATATATGCAGTACGAAATTTCCAATTTCGCACGCATGGGTTTCGCCTGCCTGCACAACAAGGGCTACTGGCAAGGGGAAGACTACCTGGGCATCGGTCCGGCGGCGGTCTCAACCATGGGCGCGCGACGCAGGACAAATCCGGCGCATCTGAAAATCTGGACGGAAATGGTCGCCAAAGGGGATAGCTCCCCTTGGGAAGAACTGGATATGCTGACCCGACTTAAGGAGATTCTGATGTTGCGCCTGCGCACCAGCGCCGGCCTGTCGCTTGGGGAATGGCGCAAACGCAGCGGGCGTCCCTTCCTGACCGATTTTGCCGCCCAAGTCGCCTTGCTGCAACAAATCGGACTGGCCCGTACGCGCAGGGG
>JAISKK010000016.1 GCA_031260965.1 Desulfovibrio sp.
GGACGACGGCACGCAGGACATCATTCTGGACTACGCGGCAAGGTATCCGCATATTGTGCCCCTGTTCCAGAAAGCGCGTTCCCGCGGTTCCCCCAATGTCCGCGCCCTCTTCGACATGGCCCGCTCGGAGTATGTGGCTATATGCGATGGCGACGACTATTTCACCGACCCGGACAAACTTCAGACCCAAGCGGATTTGCTGGACGCCAACCCGGACTGCGGCTTATGTTTCCACATCGTGCGCGTGACCTATGAAGATGATCCGGAGCGGGAGCGACTGTATCCGCCGGTTGCGGAACTGCCGCGCGGTGTGCGGCCTTTCTACTATCTGGGCGATTTAATTCGCGTCAATCTCATTCAGACCAATTCCGTCATGTATCGCTGGCGTTTTAAAGACGGTCTGCCGGACTGGTTCCGCTCCGACCTTATGCCCGGCGACTGGTATTGGCATCTGCTGCACGCGGAAAAGGGGAAAATCGGGTTCATCAACAGGGTGATGTCCGTTTACCGCAGGCACAAAGCCGGGGTTTACTATCTGGCCGAGGTGGATCGTCTCAAGCACAGATACACTGTAGGCGCAAGGGAACTGGAAATGTACGATGCGGTGAACAGGCACTTTGGCGGAAAATTTGAATCCATCCTGCTGGATCTGACCAATGGGGTCTTTGCGGACTGCTTAAAATATCAAATAGCGGAAAAAGCGGAAGCAGACGACAATGACATCATGGAGGAGCTTGCGAAAAAATATCCGCATTTCGCGCAGCATTTTCTGAATTCGCTTAAGGTGTCTACCGGCAGGGGGTAAGGCGCCGGAGATTCACCAGTCTTGCCTCAATGAAACGCCCTCACGCGGTCAACAAAATCACCGCCCGGCACAACCGGCATAATTTTTCCTTCCCCGGCATCGGCGCCAATCATCCTCCGAACATCATGCGGATTGGCACGGCAAAAATTCTGTCCCCAAGAGGGATCACTTCCTGCCCTGTATACGCAACCACGCCACGGATAAACTGGTCGTCCAGACTGTCGCGTAACGCTGCCAATCCCTTGATGTCGTGGGCGCCGACACTGGCGGCCATCTTTACTTCTACAGCACAAATACGCCCGGCCCGGTCTTCCATGACCATATCAACTTCATCGCCGCTCTGCGAACGGTAGTGATACAAGGTCACAGGGTGGTCGGTCCAGCTGCTTTGCTTTTGCAGTTCCCCGGCGACAAAGGATTCCAGAAGCCGCCCGGCCAGGATGGGGTTCTTTCCCAGACGCTCCGTGTCAGCGCCGCAGAGGTGGCAGGCCAGTCCGGAGTCGCAGATGTGCACTTTGGGCGATTTTACCAGCCTTTTGCCCATATTACTCGACCAGGCAGGCAGGAACCATACAAGGAACAAGGCTTCCAGCAACGGCAAATATCTGGCGAGGGTGCTGTTGGGCAGCCCTGCGCTTCGAGCTGTCTCCGCCTGGTTGTGCAGTGTCCCGGAACGGACGCCGAGCAAACGCAGCAGGCGGATTAAAGCGCTTCTGTCCTGAATGTTGGCAATGTCGCGGATATCCCGTTCCACCAGAGTCGTGATATAGGAATCAAACCAGGCGGCGCGGCGTTTGGCACTGCTTCTGGATATCACTTCAGGATAACCTCCCAGCGTCATGGCGGCAAACAGCGCTGCTTTGGGTAGTTCCGCCGTTCGCCCGGAACAAGGGAAAGTCTGCTGGAACAAGGCGTCGATAAAATCATCCCGCGTTCCCGCGATTTCTCCCTGGGAAAGCGGATACAGGGTAAGCACTTCCATACGCCCGGCCAAAGAATCCGCTATGCCCGGCAAGGTCAGGATATTCGCCGAGCCGGTCAGCAGATAGCGCCCGGCATCACGTCGGCTGTCAACGTCTTCCTTGATGGCGAGCATCAGACCTCTTGCCCGCTGCGCTTCATCAATGACTACCGGCTTATCCAGCCCACGCAAAAATCCGGTTGGATCATCCAGAGCCCCGGCCAGAGCGGTTGCCGAATCCAGACTGATGAATTGGCGTTGGTGCAAAACGGGGGAGGCGCTTTGCGCCGGCTCTGCGCATAACTGTTTTACCAGTGTGGTTTTTCCTGTTTGCCGTGCGCCCCGCAGAAAAACCACAGGGGTGTCAGCTAGAGATTCCACGAGTTTGCTGTAAATATTCCGCTTGTTCATGGTGTAAAATTTACCACTGAATGGTAAAATTGTACAGTTCGGCAATAGGGGGAGAACCGGCACAGAGGCCGGCTTTGTTTCCGGATCAGGCGCAAACTGCTCTAAAGGCTTCAGCCTTCTTCCAGCAGTTCGTCGGGCAGGTCGAAGTTGGCGTAAACCTGCTGCACATCGTCGTTGTCTTCCAGGGCTTCGACCATACGCAGCAGCTTGCGTCCCGTTTCCAGATCCACGCTTATGGTGTTCTGCGGGAGCATGGAGATTTCCGCCTCCCCGCTTTTCAGACCGGCCTCTTCAAAAGCCTGGAGCAGAGCGTCAAAAGCCCCGGCTTCGCAATGCACTTCCCAGAAATCTCCTTCGTCGACAATGTCCTCGGCTCCGTTCTCCAGGCCGATTTCCATGAGACGGTCTTCGCCGCAGACCGTTTTATCAAAAGACAGGACCCCTTTTTTGTTGAACATCCAGCCTACCGATCCCACTTCACCCATGGCGCCGCCGTGTTTGGTGAAGATGTGGCGCACATCGGCGACTGTCCGGTTGCGGTTGTCCGTGGCCGCTTCCACCAGGATGGCGATGCCGCCGGGACCGTAACCTTCATAGACGATTTCAAAGAAGTCCCCGCCCGCTTCTTCACCCGTGCCCTTGCGGATGGCGGAGTCGATGCGGTCTTTGGGCAGACTTACGCTTTTGGCGAAGGCAATGGCCGTGCGCAGCCGGGGGTTGAAGGCCGGATTGCCGCCGCCCTTGGCCGCGATGATGATTTCTTTGGCCGCGCGCGTGAATTCCTTGCTGCGCTTGGCGTCCTGCCTGCCTTTGCGGTGCTGGATGTTCTTCCATTTACTGTGTCCCGACATGTATCCTCCTGGCAAGACCCCGAATTTTATTGGCGTTTATTTTTTTGCGTGAATAAATGTTTGCAATGCCGATTGGCATTAAGTGGCATATTTTTGCCCGGAATGCAATGCGCGACCCGCAAGGACCGCGAGAAGCAGGGGCGAGGCTTGAGTTTCCCCGCTGCCTCCTGTATCCTTTTGCCGCAAACCAGGGAATTTCTCGATGAAAAAAACCTTCTCCGCACGGGCTTTTCAGAAAGTGGCCCCGCTTATGCGGGCAATATACGATCACCCCTTCAACCGGGAACTGATTTCCGGGAGCTTGAGCCGCAAGCGTTTCCTCTATTACATGGGGCAGGACAGCCTCTACCTGATCGCCTTTGCCCGCGCCCTCGCCCTTAGCGCAGGCAAACTGGAACGGCCGGAAGACGCCGCCCTGGCGCTTTTCTTCGCCGAACAGGGACTGCTCGCGGAAAGGGAACTGCACGCCTTCTATTTCAAGGAATACCAGGCCACGCCCGCCAAAAGCGAGGCCCCGGCCTGCTTCGCCTATCGCTCCCACCTGCTGGAGCGGGCCGGCCTGGGTTCTCCGGCGGAGTCCATGGCCGCGCTACTGCCCTGTTTCTGGATTTACCGGGAAGTCGGCGCTTACGTGCGTTCCCGCGCCCAGGCGGACAATCCCTATGCCCGCTGGATCGAAAACTACGCCGGGGACGATTACTCCAAAATCGTGGACCAGGCTGTAGATCTGACGGATCGGCTGGCCGCTGAAGCCGGAGTACTCGAACGCAAGCGTATGCTGGACGCTTTTGTCATCTCCGCCCGCTATGAGTATAGCTTCTGGGATGACGCCTATGCCTTGCGCTCCTGGCCCCTGTAGCGCCAATCAGGTCGCGCATGACCCCGCCGTAAGACAACAATCTCAAGCGAAGGCTCTAAAGATCGAAATATTCGTGCAGGGTTTTGACATAGCGGCGATCATAATCGTTGACGTGCTGGTTCCAATAATCTTTCAAAAACTGCATGAAGCGGTCAGGATCTTTGTCCCGGCTGCATTCATAGCGCAATTTTTCCAGCGTTGAAAAAGTGTCGCGATGGACTTTGCGGTGATCTTCAAGTTCGGGATACTCAGCCTCCTCCATCATGGCTTCTTCGGTCATAAAATGGATGCGGCAAAAGGCGAACAGCGTGTCTGCCGTGGGCGCCAGAAAACGCTCCACAACGGCATCGGATTTATGGTAGTAAAAAGAGTTGATAATGCTTACCAGACCACGATGCTGCTCATCGAGCATGGTAACGCCGATGTTGAATTTATCTGTCCATTTGATACAAAGTGGGGTCATAAGTGCACCATTTTCCCTGTTCAATGTTAATTTACACTTAGACGCAGAAAGCGCTTCTTCCCGAGTTTGATCAGATAGTTCCCCTGTCGCAGGGGGGTCGCGCCGTCCAGCAGGGCTTCTCCATCCACACTCAAAGCCTTGGCCGCGATCAGCCGTCTGGCTTCGCTGCGTGACGCGGCAAGCCCGGAGTCCGCCAAAAAAGCCACCGGCGCGGACGCCTCTCCGGCTTTGCAGGCATAAGCAGGGGCATCGTCCGGGGAACCGCCCTCGGCAAAGATCGCCTTGAAGGCGGCCCTGGCCTCCCCGGCCTTGTCCGGGCCGTGATAGAGAGCGGTAAGTTCAAAGGCCAGATTCTCCTTGACCCGCATGGGGTGTTCCGTCCCCTTCTCCACGGCCCCGCGCATGGCCCATATTTCCTCCAGGCTTTTGGCGGAGAGCAGTTCATAATAACGCCACATGAGGTCATCGGACACGGACATGGTCTTGCCGAAGATCTGGGCCGCTGGCTCGTCAATGCCTATATAATTGCCCAGGGATTTCGACATCTTGCGGCCGCCCCCCAGACCCTCCAGCAGAGGCAGGGTCAGCACGCACTGCGCCTCCAGTCCGTATTGTCCCTGCAAATGTCTGCCGACCAGCAGATTGAATTTCTGATCCGTGCCGCCCAGTTCCACATCCGCCTTCAAAACCACGGAATCATAACCCTGGGCAAGAGGATAGAGAAATTCATGGATGGAAATGGGCACATTACCCTTGTAGCGCTTTTCAAAATCGTCGCGCTCCAGCATCCGGGCCACGGTGTAGTGGGAGGCCAGACGGATAAAATCCGCCGCTCCCATCGCCCCCAGCCAGCGGGAATTGAAGGCGACCTCGGTGCGCTCCGGGTCCAGGATTTTGAAGACCTGCTTCTTGTAAGTCTCGGCGTTGGCCATAACCTGTTCCTCCGTAAGCGGAGGACGGGTGTCGTTGCGTCCGGAGGGATCGCCTATACGGCCGGTGAAGTCGCCAATGAGAAAAATCACCTGATGCCCGAGTTCCTGAAAATGGCGCATCTTGTGGATGATGACCGTATGCCCCAGATGCAGATCCGGGGCGGTGGGATCAAAACCCACCTTGACCCGCAAAGGTGTGCCCCTGGCAAGTTTTTTGCGCAGTTCGCCCTCGTCGATAAGTTCGAAAGCGCCGCGTCCGATCAGGGCCATCTGTGCGTCTATGTCCATGTCTGTCCTGTTTTTGCTCATCTTTATCTTTCCTCTCCCGCTTCCATGTTGAAGTCAACTTTGATTTTGTAAATGGCGCGCGCCGGAAGGTCCAGTATCGCAACGCCCGTTTCGTGCCCGATGCGCTCCAGAAGGGCGCTCATCTCTTCGCGCGAGGGGCCGATCAGGGTAAACCAGACGTTATATTTATGGCGGCGCAGATAATTGTGGGTGACGCCCGGCTCGGCGTTGACCCGGGTGATAAAATCCGCAAGTTTTTCCTCCGGGACGCTGGCTGCGCACAGGGTGCTGCGAAAGCCCAGTTTGTCGGAGCGAAAATTCGCCCCCAGACGGCGGATTATACCGATCTCCTTGAGTCTGCGCACCCGGCGCAAGGCTTCTTCTTCCGCAAGTCCGCATTTCTCCCCAATCAGGGCGTAGGGGCGCGGGACTATGGGAAAGCCGGTCTGAATGAGATCGAGGATGCGGCGGTCGGCCGCGTCCAAGGCAGGTTTAGCGGGAGAGGCCGTCATTGCGCCCCGCTTTGCTCAGGCGGACGCGGACCCTCCTTCTTCTCCCGGCCCGGAACAAAGACGCAGAGGGGTTCTTCAGCCAGATAGTCTCCGGTCAGACTGTAGGCTCTGGCCCGGCAGCCGCCGCAGACCTTGTGATATTCGCAGCTTCCGCATTTGCCCCGGTAACAGGACTGGTCGCGAAATTCCCGAAAGACCTTGGCGTTTTGCCAGATTTGCGGGAACCCTTCGTTGCGGACGTTGCCGCAGTCCAGTTCCAGATAGCCGCAGGGTTGCACATCCCCGGTGTGGCTGATGAAACAAAAGCCCGTGCCGCCAAGGCAGCCTCTGGTCATGGCGTCCAGCCCGAAGGTTTGGGGTGTGACCGCGAGGCCTTCTTGCCGGGCGCGCTGGCGCATGATGCGGTAATAGTGCGGGGCGCAGGTGGCCTTGAGTTGCATGGAGGCTTTTTTGCGAAAATCATAGAACCAGTTCAGCACTTCCTCATACTCGGCGGCGCTGATGACCTCCTCGCCCAAAGCCGCTGCCCGCCCCATGGGCACGAGGAGGAAAATATGCCAGGCGGCAGCGCCGAGTTTTTCGGCCAGGGCGAAAATGTCTTTGAAGGAGTTGAGGTTGCCTTTGGTGACAGTGGTGTTGATTTGAAACTCCACCCCCCGGACTTTCAAGAGTTCTATGCCGCGCAGGGCAGCGGCGAAAGCGCCGGGCACGCCCCGGAAGACATCATGTCCGGCCGCGTCCGCTCCATCCAGGGATATGGAACAGCGGGCTATTCCGCTGCCCCGGATTTTTTCCGCCAGTTCCTCTGTAATCAGGGTTCCGTTGGGGGCCATCACACAACGCAGATTTTTGCCGCGCGCGTGTTCGACCAGTTCAAAAATATCCCGGCGCAACAGGGGTTCGCCGCCTGTGAAAATGATAATGGGCTCTCCGCATTCCGGGAAGGTATCGATAAGCGCCTTTGCCTCGAAGGTAGACAATTCGCCCGGATAAGGATCAAGGCGCGCTTCGGCCCGGCAGTGTTTGCAGGCCAGATTGCAGGAGCGGGTAACTTCCCAGGCTATGAGGCGTATGGGGGGGACCCCGGGGGTCGGCGTTTGCATATAAGGACCCGGATAATAAAGGTTAGAGCAGGTTGAGACGCAGCAGATCCCGCGTGAAATAGCTGATTATGATATCCGCCCCGGCCCGTTTTATGCCCAGCAGGGATTCCAGGGCAACGGCCTGCTCGTCTATGCGTCCCAGTTCACCGGCGGACTTGATCAAGGCATATTCGCCGCTTACCTGATAGGCGGCCAGGGGCAGATCGCAGGCGTTGCGCACCTCGCGGATCACATCCAGGTAAGGTCCGGCCGGTTTGACCATGATGATGTCCGCCCCTTCCGTGATATCCGCTTTCGCTTCGCGCAGGGCCTCGCGCCGGTTGGCCGGGTCCATCTGGTAGCTTTTGCGGTTCCCGAAGCGCGGGCTGGATCCGGCCGCCTCCCGGAAGGGCCCGTAATAGGCCGAGGCATATTTGACCGCGTAAGATATCAGGGGAACAGCGCTAAAGCCGTTCTCGTCCAGAGTTTTGCGGATTGCCTCAATGCGTCCGTCCATCATGTCCGAGGGGGCGATCAAATCCGCGCCCGCTTCGGCGTGGGAGAGGGCGGTGCGGGCCAGCAGGTCCAGGGTGGGGTCATTTCGCACCTCGCCCTTCGCGTCCAGCAGACCGCAGTGGCCGTGGTCCGTATATTCGCAGAGGCAGACGTCCGTGATCACACAGAGGTCGGGGATTGCGTCCCTGATCCTGCGCAGGGCTGTCTGCACGACCCCGTCTTTGGCATAAGCCCCCTTGCCCGCCGGGTCCTTGCTCTTTGGGATGCCGAAAAGCAGACAGGCATTGACCCCGTGAGTCCTGTCCTCTTTGAGGGTTTTGATCAGCCCTTTCACGGAATAACGGAACTGCCCCGGCATGGCCGCGATAGGCGCCGCCTCCCGGCTGCTTTCCTCCACAAAATAGGGCATGACCAGACTTTGCGGATCAAGACGCGTCTCCCGCGTCATTTCCCGCAGTAGAGCCGTGCCGCGCAGTCTTCGTCCCCGATAAAACATAAGCTGTCCTTTCAAGTTTGGAATCCGGATTATTCCCCCCGCAGTCCCAGGGTACGCAGAATGTCCAAATCCTTTTCCAGGGGATTGCCGGGCAGGGTCAGGTAGTCGCCGAGCATAAAACCGTTGGCTCCCGCGAAAAATATGGCGTTCTCCCAGCCGGCGAGGGATCTGTTCCGCCCACTGCAGATCAGGATGTCCCGTTTGGGGTGCATGAGACGCATGATGGCTGTGATGCTCAAGGCTTCGTTCGCGGAGAGGACCTCCTGCCCGGCCATGGGGGTGCCGGGGATGGGGTTCAGAAAATTGAGGGGCAGGGAATCCGCGTCCAGTTCAGTCAGGGTCTCCGACAATTCCAGGCGTTGCTCCCAGCTCTCGCCCAGGCCGAAGATGCCGCAGCAGCACAGACGCAGTCCGGCGGCCTTGGCGTTGCGGGCCGTTTCCAGACGCTGCTCGAAGCTGTGCGTGCCGCAAAGTTGCGGGAAATAGCTGCGTGAGCTCTCCAGATTATGATGGATGCTGGTAAACCCGGCTTCCTTCATACGTTCGGCCTGCTCCAGACTGAGCCCCCCGATGGAGGCGCAGAGCCTGATGTCCACCTCACTGCTTATGCGCCGGGCCGCTTTGAGAATACGCTCAAAATCCTCGCGCCCCGGTCCCGCGCCGCTGCACACGATACCCATGTAATTCGCGCCTGCCTCGGCCAGAAAAAGGGCCCGCTGATACAGTTCTTCCTCTGCGACCAGGGGGTGGACGGGGGTATTGGCCGGGTATGACGCGGACTGGGCGCAGAATCGGCAATCTTCCGGACAGCGTCCGGATTTGGCATTGATGATCCCGCAGGTAAAGGGTTTGGCGCCGCCTTTTTCGCGCACCAGACCGGCCGTGCTCATAATTTCCAGCAGACGGCCGGGCAGTCCGGCGACGAGAATGCCGGCCTCGTCCCTGGTCAGGGCTGCGCCGTTTTCGGCGCGTTCCAGTATTTTTTTACAGTCCAAGGGCTATCCTTTTCCGGGCATATTTTATGACGCGGCGGCGGTTTTGTCCGGTCCTTTGCGAAGCGCTTCCTGACGGGCGGCGGCGGTTTTTATCTCTGCCCGCGCCTTTTCCCAGGGGTATTCCGCGAATTTGAGGGGGGGAGGAAGCCTGAGATCAACCTCAAGCTCCGTGCCGGGGAGATCCGGCGATCCTTTTGAGACCAGCATTACGGTTTTGCTGTCCCGCGCCGGGATTTTGGCCTTGCCCGTATAGGCAGCGGCGACGAAGGCTGCGGAGGCCACGGCTTCAGGGGACCACGCTTCACCGAAAAAACGCCCCAGGGCCGTGGGACCGGGATAGTCGCGGCTCTGGAAAAAGAGATCGCGCGGCCCGGCCAGAGCGGCCAGACGCGCGTTATCCGTGGCGTTGCGGCCCACAATCAGGCGAAAAACCGGTCCCTTCCCGTCCGGCCCGTTCCCATCCGGTATATGCCAGAGCTGGCGCCCGGCGTTGCCCAGATAAAAATCCGCAGCTTGCGGCGCCGGGCTATGGAGCAGGATGGGGTAATAGCTGCGGGCGTTGCCGTGTTCCGTAAGCCGGCAGCCTCCGGCCGGGGTGGGGATTTCCGTAATGCCAAAACGGGCGGCGAGGTCCATCTGCATTTTCCGGCTGCGCCCGTAAAATCCATAGAGGCGGCTGCGGTCCACGATCCCTTCCCGTTCGGCGCGCGTGGGTTCAAGGTGTAAGGCCGTGAGCGGACGCAGGAGGAAGTCTTTGAGGTCCGCATCGCGCCGGATGATGTTCAGGGCATCGCGGCGCTGAGACATGGGGCGCTGGCCCAGGACCTCGCCGGTGGCCACGCAGCAGGCCCCGAGTTCTTCCATGATACTTTTGGCCCGGCGCAGCATGAGGATTTTGCAGTCAACACAGGGGTTGAGAACGCTGCCGAAGCCGTGGGGAGGCGGGGTCTTGAGCAGGGCGATGAATTCTTCACCCACATCCACGGGCCGGATGTTCAGACCGTAAGTTGAGCGCCAGTGTTCCAGTTTATGGGGTTTGCCGAAAAAGGGGGTGATGAAATGCAGGCAGGTTACGTCCAGCCCCTGTTCCTGAAGCACTTTGGCTGAAAGCAGGCTGTCCAGTCCCCCGGACAAAAGGACTGCCGCCCGCCCTGTGGCTTTGCTCATAGCTTTCTCCGTCCCCGTAAGATTTGTCTGCTTTCGTTTAGGCGGGATATGATAGACCAGGAGCGGTGAAAAGGCAACTCCAGGGCGGATAAAGCCTTCCGACCGGACTGGCGCCGCATTGAAAAAGGGTGACTTTACCGCCGCCTTCTGCTATTGCAAAGGGCGTTCAGATACCTCCAAACTACCCTTGAACATTAAGCTGAAACAGGTGGGGCATGGCAAAGAAAATTAATCTTACTCCGGAAGAAATGCGGGCCGAGGCTCTGTCGGCCGCGCTCACAACCATTGAGCGCCGGCACGGTGCAGGCGCGATCATGAAACTTTCCGACAAAACCCATGTGAACATTCCGGTGATTCCCACCGGTTCCATCGGTCTGGACCTCGCCTTGGGCGTCGGCGGCATCCCCAGGGGAAGGGTTTCGGAAATTTACGGACCGGAGTCTTCGGGCAAAACCACCCTCACCCTGCACGTCATTGCCGAAGCGCAAAAACTGGGCGGGACCTGCGCTTTCATAGACGCTGAACACGCTTTGGACATCAACTACGCCAAACGTCTCGGGGTGAACACGGACGAGCTGCTCATCTCGCAGCCGGATTTCGGCGAACAGGCCCTTGAGATAGCGGATTTGCTGGTCCGCTCCAACGCCGTGGATTTGGTCGTCATCGATTCCGTGGCCGCCCTCATTCCCCAGAATGAGCTGGAAGGCAACATGGGCGAGACCCAGGTGGGAGGACAGGCCAGACTCATGAGCCACGCCCTGCGTAAACTCACCGGCTCCATCCACAAATCGCGCACGGCCGTCATTTTCATCAACCAGATCCGCATGAAAATAGGCGGTATGGCCGGCGGGTACGGCGCCAACCCGGAAACCACCTCCGGCGGTAACGCCCTCAAATTTTACGCCACCATCCGCCTGGATATCCGCAGAATCCAGACTCTCAAAGACAAGGAAGAGTCCTTCGGCAACCGCACCCGCGTGAAAGTGGTCAAAAACAAGGTCGCTCCTCCCTTCCGCCAGGCGCTTTTCGACATCCTTTACGGAACCGGCATTTCCCGCACCGGCGAGATCCTCGACATCGGCGCCGAGGCGGGTATTGTGGAAAAAAGCGGCTCCTGGCTTTCTTACGGCAAAGAGAGGCTGGGGCAGGGCAAAGAACAGGCGCGTGTTCTGCTGGAAGAAAACGCCGAGT
Source organism: Desulfovibrio sp. (assembly GCA_031260965.1). Classification (GTDB taxonomy): domain Bacteria; phylum Desulfobacterota; class Desulfovibrionia; order Desulfovibrionales; family Desulfovibrionaceae; genus Frigididesulfovibrio. Next base: position 11,530 of record JAISKK010000016.1, read on the forward strand.
TGCGTATGGAGATAGAAAAGAAGATCATCGATCATCTGGGCATGAACCCGGATACCGTATCCAGCGGGGGGGCCAACTTTGCCGAGGAAAAAGACGACTTTGAAGCGGGCCTGGCCGAGGAATAGGCGTGGGGCGGATTTTTTCGTTTCGTTGCGCTGCTGTTGCAAGGGGCGCGATGAGTTGCGGGAAATTTTGAACAGGATTGGGAAGAAATGTTAACAACCAATGAGATTCGCCGTCGTTTTTTGTCTTTTTTCCAGGATCACGGGCATGAAATAAGGCGATCCTCCTCTCTGGTGCCGCGCGACGATCCCTCTTTGCTCTTCACCAACGCCGGCATGGTGCAATTCAAAAAGGTCTTCCAGGGTCTGGAAAAACTGCCCTTTTCCCGCGCTGTCACGGCCCAGAAATGCCTGCGCGTGGGCGGCAAGCACAATGACCTGGAAAATGTCGGGCGCACGGCCCGGCACCACACCTTTTTTGAAATGCTCGGCAATTTTTCCTTCGGCGATTATTTCAAGGAAGACGCCATAAAATTCGCCTGGACCTTTCTTACCTCTGAACTGAAGCTGCCTGCGGATAAACTCTACATCACGATTTTTCAGGATGACGACGAGGCGGCGCTTTTATGGAAAAAGCTCACACCCGTGCCGGAAGATCGTATCCTGCGACTGGGCGAGAAGGACAATTTCTGGCGTATGGGTGATATCGGCCCCTGCGGTCCCTGCTCGGAAATCCTCATCGATCAGGGCGAACACATGAGCTGCGGTCCGGACTGCGGCATAGGCCGTTGCGACTGCGACCGCTTCCTTGAAATCTGGAACCTGGTGTTCATGCAGTATAATGAAAGCGCCCCCGGTCGACGCGAGCCCCTGCCCCGGCCCAGCATAGACACGGGTATGGGCCTTGAACGCATTGCCGCCGTGTGCCAGGGTGTTTATTCCAACTATGAGACGGACCTGTTCAGCAACATCATCGCCGAGGCCTGTTCCCTGGCCGGGGTGAAATACAGCCGTAGTGCTCCGGACACCGACGATGTGGACACCGCCCTGCGGGTTATAGCCGATCACAGCCGAGCCATGGCCTTCATGGCTGCGGACGGCATCATGCCCTCCAACGAGGGCCGGGGCTATGTGCTGCGCCGTCTGATCCGCCGCGCCTACCGTTTTGGCCGTCTGATCGGAATGCCCCCGGCCTTTCTTTACAAGACTGTGGACTGCGTTGCCGCCAATATGGGCGAAGATTTTCCGGAGCTTTTGTCCGCGCGCTCCTTCACTGCCCGCGTCATCCGCGAAGAAGAGGAACGTTTTGAGAAAACCCTGGACAAGGGGCTGGCCCTGCTTGAGGACGAGCTTGCCGGTCTGGAGGAACAGGCGGATATGCGCGTTCCCGGCTCCGTGGCCTTCAAGCTCTATGACACTTATGGATTTCCTCTGGACATCGTCAATGATGTGGGTGAAAAGCGCGGCTTTTCTGTGGATGAAGCCGGCTTCCGCGCTCTGATGGATGAACAGAAGCAGCGGGCCAAGGCGGCCTGGAAAGGTTCCGGGGAAAAAGACCTGGATGCGCGTCTGGCCACGCTTCTGGAAGAGGGACTGCGTTCCCGCTTTGTCGGCTATGAGGCTTTGCAGGCCGAATCGCGTATTGCCGCCCTGCTCGATCTGGAGGGAGCGCATGTTCCGCGTCTTGGCGAGGGCGCGGAAGGTTTTTGCGTAACCGGGGTCACGCCCTTTTACGGCGCTTCCGGTGGTCAGGCCGGTGACAGGGGACAGATGGATACCGCGCACGGCAAAGCCGAGGTTACGGATACCCTGAGGGCTTCTCCGGATTTGACCGTGCATCGTATCCGGGTCAGCGGGGGAGAACTGCTTCTGGACGACGAGGTCACGTTACAGGTGGATGCAAAGAGGCGGCTGGCCTCGGCCCGCAACCACACCTGTACGCATCTGCTGCACGCCGCCCTGCACAGGGTGCTGGGGAATCACGCCCGTCAGGCCGGTTCGTTGGTTGAGGCGGAGCGGCTGCGTTTTGACTTCAACCACGTCAGCGCCATGAGCGGCGAGGAGATTGCCGAAGTCGAAAGAATAGTGAACGCGGCCATTTTTGCCGATATACCTCTGACGACCCGGCTCTGTTCCTATGACGAGGCGCTGCAGGCCGGGGCAATGGCCCTGTTCGGCGAAAAATACGGCGATACGGTGCGTATGGTGTCCGTGCAGGGCGAGTCTGTGGAATTGTGCGGCGGCATACATCTGGGTCGTACCGGGCAGGCCGGGTTTTTCGCCGTGCTTTCGGAAGCTGGCGTGGCAGCGGGAGTAAGGCGTATTGAGGCGATTACGGGCTGGAACGCCCTGGATTTGTTTAACCGGCAGCGCGCGGAACTGGGAGAGGCGCAGGGCCTTCTCCGCAGCAAGGCGGGGGAACTGCCGCAGCGCATCCGCGGCCTGCAGGAAGATACGAAGGCTTTGCGCAAACGTCTGGAAGATTTAAGCGCCACAGCCGCGAGCGAGGCGGGCAAGAACATTCTGGACCAGCTTGAGGATGTGGGCGGGGTAAAATTTTTGCCTTGCCGCAGCAGCGCGCCGAACATCAAGACCCTGCGCGATATGATGGATGGTTTGCGGCCCCGCCTGTCTTCCGGGGTGATCTGCCTGACGGCCGAGGACAAGGAGGAAGCCAAGGTGAGCATGATTCTGTCCGTTTCGCGGGATCTGCACTCCCGTTTCACCGCTCCGGTTCTGATCAAGGAAGCGGCCGTCTTTATAGGCGGCACGGGCGGCGGCCGGCCGGATCTGGCCCAGGCCGGGGGCAATGACCCCAAAGGCATAGAACGGGCCTTCCAGGCTTTGCGCGAAAAGTTAGGCTGAAAAAGCGCTCACAGGGTTATCCGCTATTTGTGCATAGCACTACCCATACACGGCGAGCAGCTCTGGAGCTGCCTCCCGGTTGTTACTATCACAGCTTATAAAACGTTGCACGGAGAAATGTTTGAGAATGGCAGAAGAATAGAGAGTTCTAGTAATTTCTGTATCGTGATTACTTAAAATAACATATATGCCCTTTTGCCATGCTTCCTTGGCAAGTACGGCCAAATCAATCTGATCTTGTGCATGAAAGGCGTCACCTGCATAGGCTGTGAAGCTGGCGGTCTGTGAAAGCGGCACATACGGCGGGTCGCAATACACTACATCTCCGGGCTTGAGGCAGGTAAAGACGGTTCGGAAGTCCGCTGCGATGAACTCCGTAGCCGTGGAATGCGTTTTATAATAAAAATCTCGTAGTTCTTCCAAGGGAAAGTAAGGCTTTTTGTATTTGCCAAAAGGAACATTAAACCCACCTTTGGAATTATAGCGAATCAGACCGTTAAAGGCATGGCGGTTGACATAGAGTAGCAGGGCTGCCCGTTCCCTGGTTTCAAAGGAGACGTTCAATCTGTCCCGTAGTGCCATGTAGCTGGGGTGTGTATTGTTGTCTGGTGTAAAGAATGAGGCGCAATACTGGATAAAACCCTCGCCTTCCTGCTGAAGATACCTGTACAAATTGACCAGATCACTGTTCAGATCGCAGACCAACGCCTTGGGAAAATCCGTGTTAAGATAAACAGCACAGGAACCAGCAAAAGGCTCCACGAAACGCGCCCCCGTTGGTAATTCCCGAAGAATTTTATCCAGAATACGATATTTTCCACCTGCCCATTTGAGGAATGGCTTAGTATACACAAAACGCTCCTACCATCACGGCTGATTGTAGTTAGTCGATCCTTAAAAACCGAATTTAGCCTGTTGTGGGTCTAGTGTCATGTTCTTGAAATAACATTGTGTTATGCTGAGAGCTGTTTTCCTTCATAAGTCCACCTGAAAGGATGAGCATGTTGTTCATTATAGCGGCGAATATATGTTATGATTTGGTGGACAAGAGTCTGTTTTGATTGCCAGACTCCGCCTTTTAGTACTGCCCGCGTAAAAATATTGAACCAGATTTCAATTTGGTTTAACCAGGAAGCATAGCTTGGTGTAAAATGAAGATTGAGACGGCGCCGTTTTGCTACCCAGTCCAAAACTTCTTTATGCTTATGGGCGCTGAGATTGTCAGCGATTATGTGTAGATCCTTCCCAGGGTTAGTCCGGTAAAGATGTTTAAGAAAGTTAAGGAAATTTGCATGGTGTGTGCCGTCTACACAACGCCCTTCAATAGTGCCCTCATGAACCGCCAAAGCCGCCAGCAAACAGGTAGTGCCGTTGCGTTTATAGGTTGCGGTCACCCGCTTGGGTCGTCCAAATACCATTGGCAGCAAGGGTTGTGTTCTATCCAGAGCCTGTATCTGGGACTTTTCGTCAACACACAAAACAAGCGCGTTAGCAGGCGGTTCCATGTACAACCCTATGATCGCAGCCTGCTTGGCAGTAAATTCGGGATCCGGGCTTTTGCCGCACCAGTGTTTGACTTTGTGCGGTTTCAAATCCCCCTCGTTGAGTATGCCATGAACAGCGGAGACGGAATACCCCGTGGCATCCGCCAGTTTTCGTATACTCCAGCAGGAACTTCCATCAATCGGCGTTGTACAGGCAAGCGCCATTACCTCAAGGCGCTGTTCTTGCGTGATAACTCTCGGACGCCCGCGCCCGGTCCTGTCAGCAAGTCCGCCAAGCCGCTCTCCTGCAAAACGCTTGCGCCACTTAAGACAGTTGTTGGCGCTCAATCCACTGCGCATGGCAATTTCCGGCAGGGGCAAACCGTCAGCGGCAGCAAGCACAACCCGAGCCCGTTGCGCCATGCGTTGCTGTGTTGTTCCGGAAGAGGCCCACAATTTCAAAATTGTTCTCTCCTCGTCAGTCAGGTCAATTCGTTTTGCTGGTGCTCCCATCTCAGTCCTCCTGAGATGAAATATAGCACTATTATTTTAAGAACGCAACACTAGACCCACAACAGGCTAAATTCGGTTTTTAAGGATCGACTAATTATATCAACAAGATTATGTTTTCTAGCCATGTCAATTCTTGGGTCGTGGACAACGATAAAGGCATCAGCCAAAGCAATTAAAGTATCCATAAGTGCTCCTTGCAGATAAGTTTTGCAGAAGCATATCACATTGGCAGAAAAATGGAATATCCATTTTAATCAACTGGCTATCACTCAAGACCACTTTACGTTTTCAGAATCAAGTTGCAACAGGGCAGGTCAAACTTCATCTTTTTTAAAATCTGCGCTTAGGAAATGCGGTAGCCCTGAGGGCCGCTGTTTCGGATATCCCTGCCCGGGCATATGTCAATCGGGAACGTGATTCGCGGAAATGGATAAAAGGGAGCCGTGACGTTGGCGCGTCAGCCCAGAACGCGCCGTACACTATCCGCAATGCGCCCGGCCAATTCTTCTACCTGCTGATGTTTTTCGCCTTCAACCATAATCCGCGCCAGAGGCTCGGTCCCGGAATAGCGCAGTAAAACCCGTCCCCGGCCTCTGAGTGCGTTTTCCGCAGCGTCTGTTTCGGCAACGACTTCCGGCAGTTCGGCGAAAGGAGTACGGACGCGCACCGGCACACTGATCAGCACCTGGGGGAAAGGTTTTAACAGCCCGGCCAGCTCCGAGATGCGCTGCTTCTTCTCACGCATGATGCGCAAGAGCTGTAGTCCGGCCAGAAGTCCATCCCCGGTCGTGCCGTAATCCATAAAGACCAGATGCCCGCTCTGCTCTCCTCCCAGGGAGGCCCCGGACTCGCGCATGGCCTCAACCACATACCTGTCACCCACCGGAGTGCGCAGCAATTTGCCTTCGTGTTCGTTCATGAACACCTCCAGGGCCATATTGCTCATAACCGTAGAGACAAGCGTGTTTCCGGGCAACTTGCCTTTTTCCATAAGATCCAGGGCACAGATGGCTAATATCTGGTCCCCGTTCAGTATTTCCCCGTTTTCGTCCGCCACGATCAGGCGGTCGGCGTCTCCGTCCAGGGCTAGGCCGATGTCGGCTCTGGTCTCGCGCACCTTGGCCGCAGTCACATCCGGGCGCAGGGAACCGCAATCCTGATTGATGTTCAGACCGTCCGGGTCAATGCCCAGGCTCACCACCTCCGCGCCCAGTTCCCGCAACGCCATCGGCGCAACCTTGTAATTCGCGCCGTTGGCGCAGTCCAGAACCACACGCAGTCCGTCCAGGGTCAGGTGGGAGGGAAAACTGTTTTTGATGGACACTATATAGCGCCCGGGCGCGTCTTCGACCTTGAAGGCCCGTCCCACCTCCGCCGGAGGCGGATAATCGCATTCCCAGGCCGAGTCCAGGACCATGGCGGCAATGGCGTCTTCTACATGATCCTGAAGCTTGAAGCCCCCGGAATCGAAAAATTTGATGCCGTTGTCCTGGAAGGGATTGTGCGAGGCGGAGATGACAATGCCGAAATCGGCGCGCATGTTGCGGGTGAGAAAGGCTATGGCCGGGGTGGGCAAAGGTCCGACCAGAAAGACATCCATACCCGAGGCGCAAAGCCCCGAGGCCAGGGCGTTTTCATATATATAGCCGGACAGACGGGTGTCCTTGCCGATGACCACGCGATGCCGGCGTTTGCCGGAGCGAAAATAAGCGCCGGCGGCCAGGCCGAGACGCAGGGCCATGTCGGGCAGCATGGGATAAACGTTGACTTGTCCGCGTATGCCGTCTGTTCCGAATAGTCTGTCCATTTTTTCTTCCTTTTCAGTGTTCATCCGCCCCGGGTCAATGCCCGCGCAGGGAAGGATTTTCTTCCCCCATATCGCTGTAAAGATTGGACAGGGCGATGGAATAGTCGGCCCGCGCTCCGGCCAGAGAGGCTTCGGCGGCGGAAAGTCTGGCCTGGGAATCCAGAACTTCGGTCATGGTCCCCACCTGCTGCCGATACCTGGCGTCGGCCATCCGATAGGCTTCTCTGCCCTGGGTCACGGCCCCCTGGGCGACCTTGACGCGCTTGGCGGCCTCGGACATGGAAAGGATGCGCTCCTTGATCTGAAATCCGACTTCCTGTTTCAGGTTCTCGGTCTCGGCCCGCACGCGCGCGCTTTCATGCCGGGCCTGGCGGCTCTCGAAAGTGGTCTTGCCCCATTCGAAGAGACGCAATTCCGCATTGACGCCTACGGTCCATTCATTAAAACGGTTGTTGATGTTGGGGCTGCCGGAGACATCCGGGGAATTGCCCGTGCTGCCCCAGCCGCCGTAGGCGTTGATCTGCGGATAATAGCCGCTCTGCGCCTTGACGATGTCTTTTTCCGCCATCTGCACGGCCTTCTCCGCGATGATCAGGTCCGGGCGTTTACGGTAGGCGAGTTTCAGACATTCTTCAAGGCTGCGGGAAAAGGGTATATAGTCCAGGGTTCCCCTATAGTCGGCGGGGGAATCCAGGGGAAGAAGCAGGAGGGTATGGAGTCTGGCCTTTTGCGTCTCGGTGGCGTTTTCCGCTATGAGCAAGGCGCTTTCCGCAGTCGAGACGTCAACTTCCGCCTGCAGCACGTCGATGCGCGGGGAAACTCCGACATCGTAGAAGGCCCGGCTGGACTCCATTTGAGAACGCAGGCGGTCCAGGGAATCCCGGGCGCTGCGCACATCCTCGTGCGCCTTGAGGTAGGTGAAAAAATGCACCTGCACCAGACGGATCAACTCCAGTCTGGCCCGGTCCACTCCGGCCTTGGCGCTCTCCTCGCGCAGAGCAGCTTTCTGGTAGTCGGCCAGGGTGGAGAAACCGGCGAAGATGTTCTGGTTCAGGTAAACGCGCCAGGTATAAAGTTCCCGGTCCACGCCGCGTCCGGTGCTTTCCCGGTTATGCTGCCGCCGGTCATATGCGTAGCCGCTGCCCAGAACCGGCCCGAAGGCGCTGCGCGAGGCGCTGGTTCCGGCCCCCGCCGCCTTGCGGCTTTCCTCGGCGGCCTTGACGCTGAAATTGCGCTCCAGGGCTGTGGTCACGGCCTTTTCCAGGGTATAGACATCGGCGCCGAAAGCCGGGGGAGCGGCCAGCAGACAAAAAAGCGGGAGAATAAGAAACATGCGGCTTATCATAAAATTTACCCTGGGCTTCACTTGTGGGAAAATTCATCTTAACTTTTTTGCCGCAAAGACTCCAGAGTCGACAATGTTTAAAATCATTGCGGCGGCCAGCGCGCTTCCGCCCACTTTTGCCCCGATCAGGGTCTGAAACTGCGCCCGCCTCTCCGCCAAAAGAGCGGCGCGCGCCCTGCCCGCTCCGTCTGGTCCGGCCCGTTCAAGTTGCGCGGCCCGGTCGCGCAAACCCTCAAGCAGGGCCTCTTCAAGTTCCGACGGACCCGCTATTTTACGGGCCAAACCAGCCTTGAAGACCTCCTCCCCCGCCCAGAGAAAATTGTCCAGATGAGGGCCGACCAGAGCAGAGGCGCCGGCGGCGATGGCCTCGAGAAAATTCTGCCCGCCCAGGGGGACGAGACTGCCCCCTACAAAAACGGAGTCCGCCGCCGCGTAGAGGGCGGCAAGTTCGCCGAAACGGTCGCAGAGGCACAGGGGAGGCGGATTTGGCTGTCCGCTCCCGAGAGCGTCTTTGCCGCAATCCCGCGCTTGCGCCTGGGCGCTGATTTGACCGGCGGCATCCGCCCCGCTCTGCCGAAGCTGAAAAGACAGTCCGGCGGCGCGCAATTTTTCTTCCCAGGGCCTGATGCGGTGCATGTGCCGGGGGGCTACGGCCACAAGCGTATTTCGCCCGCTGATTTTTTGCCCGTGCAGGGAACGGACCAGAGGCAGGAGCAGATCCTCTTCCTCCGCGCGCACCGAGGCCAGGAGCAGGAGCAGATCCGCGTCTCCAAGACCCAGTTCCGCGCGCAGACGCCGGGACGCGCCCTCATCAATTGCATCCTTTTCCGGCCGCGCCGCGCCGACAGGCGCCTTCTCCTCCGCCCACAGCAGATCAAATTTGATATTGGACATAACCTTTACCGTATCTGGATGGCCGAAGACGGCGGCGAAGCGATTGGCGTCCGCCTCCGATATGGCCGCTATGCCGTCCGGGGCGAGATCCCGCCAGAAAAAGCGGGTAAGGCCATAGAGACGGGCGCTTTTTGCCGACATGCGCCCGTTTACGACCAGCAAAGGCACTCCCAGATCTTTGGCCGCCCGCATAAGGCCCGGCCAGAGTTCGGTTTCCAGCAGGATCAACGCCCCTGGCGCGGCCAGACGCAGGACCTCGCGCATTAAATCCGGACGGTCAAAAGGCAGGTAGCCGCAGAAGCAGTTCAGGCGCGCGGCCTCGGGCAGGGACCGGCGCGTCTCTTCCAGAACGGCGAGCCCCTGCGCGGTGCAGCTTGTGCAAAGCAGCCGCAAAGGCCGGGAGGGGGGGCAGGCCGCTTCTGGCGTCGCGTCCGGGACCGCATATGCGGCCGCATACAAGGCAGGAATGAGGCTGCGACAAAGCCGGGCTTCACCGGCGGAGGCCGCCTGTATCCAGAAGGACAGAGGGGAGGCTGCGTCCGCGTTTTCCCCCGCCCGGCTTGCGGCCGCAAAGGCCGCGAAAGGTCCGGCCTCGGGGTCGGATCGCGCGGCAAAACTGTCGCGCAAGCGCGTGTGCCTGCGCAACAGGGGTTCAGCTGCCCGCCACAGGCCCGTGTACAGGGCAAAAAGCATATCCCGGCAGAGTTTCATGACGGCCCGGGGGGTGTATTTAGCGCAACAGCCGGCCGATGCGGTCCCATTTGATGTCGGTCAGGTTTATGCTGGACCAGTAAATAATGAAAGCCCGACCGTGGATCTCGTCTTTGTCCACAAAACCCCAGTAGCGGGAGTCCCTGGAATTGTCGCGGTTGTCGCCGAGCACGAAAACCTTGCCGGGGGGCACAGTTTTGGGCAGAAAATTGTCCCGGTAGGGGTCAATGTCGCGTCCCGTGTGGATGGCATAGGGCTCCTCAAGGGGCAGACCGTTGCGGAACAGCTTTTTGTCGCGCATCTCCAGCTTGTCGCCGGGAATCCCCACCACGCGTTTGATGTAATCCTCGCTCTTGTTCTGCGGGAATGGAAAAACGACTATGTCACCCAGCTCCGGCTCGCCGGTGGAAAAAATTTCTTTTACCACAAAAGGCAGATGGATGCCGTAGCTGAACTTGTTGACAAAAAGACGGTCTCCCACCTGCAGGGTGTTGATCATGGATTCCGAGGGGATGATAAAGGGCTGGATGATGAATGAACGCAGGAGCACGGCAATGATCAGGGCCGCGACCAGGATCTTCACATATTCGATAAAGGTGTGCAGGGGAGTTTGATAAAGGGTCTCCGGCATTATTCGTCTCCGGCTTTCAGGGCGGCTAAAAAGGCTTCCTGGGGCAGTTCCACATTACCCATACGTTTCATGCGCTTTTTGCCTTCCTTCTGCTTTTCCAGAAGTTTACGTTTACGGGTAACATCCCCGCCATAACATTTGGCGGTGACATTTTTGCTCAGGGGAGAATTGCGCTCGCGCGCGATTATCCGGCTGCCGATGGCGGCCTGAATGATGACTTCAAAAAGCTGGCGCGGTATGCTGCGTTTGAGTTTCAGGGCCACGGCCCGCCCGCGCCGCTCCGCGTTCGCCCGGTGCACGATGACCGCCAGAGCGTCCACAACATCGCCGTTGATCAGCATATCCAGCTTCACCAGATCCGCCTCGCGGAAGTCGCTGAAAACATAGTCCATGGAGGCGTATCCCCGCGTGCCCGATTTCAGGCGGTCGAAGAAATCATAGACTATTTCCGAAAAGGGCAGTTCATAGCTTATGACAACCCGGGACGCAGTCATAAAGCGCAGGTCTTTCTGCAGCCCGCGTTTTTCCTCACAGAGCTTGAGGATATTGCCCACATATTCGCTGGGCGCGTGGATATCCATACGCACAAAAGGTTCCCGCAGGGCGGCCGTTTTGACCGGGTCCGGCAGTTTGGCCGGATTGTCTATGCGCTGAACATCCCCGTTAGTCAAGACCACCTCATAAATAACGGAGGGAGCGGTGGCGATAAGCTCGACCTGAAATTCGCGTTCCAGACGCTCCTGAATTATTTCCATATGCAGAAGACCGAGAAAACCGCAGCGAAAGCCGAAACCCAGAGCCTGGGAAGTTTCAGCCTCAAAAGAAAAGGCGGCGTCGTTCAGGTGCAGTTTTTCCAGAGCCTGCTTCAAGGTCTCATACTCGGCGTTGTCCGTGGGATAGAGACCGCAGAAGACCATGGGCTTCACTTCTTTGAAGCCCGGAACCGGGAAGGGCGCCGGGTTCTCGGCCAGGGTGATGGTGTCGCCGACGCGCGCGTCGCTCAAGGTTTTGATGCCCGCGCAGAGAAAGCCGACGTCTCCGGCACAGAGACCGGGCAAATCCACGGCGTCCGGGGAAAAAGCGCCCAAGCGCAAGACCTCGTATTCGCCAACTGTAGAAAAAAGGCGGATGCGGTCGCCTTTTTTCAGGGCACCGTCCATGACCCGGATAAGGACGACAACACCCTGGTAGGCGTCATACCAGGAATCAAAAATCAGGGCCTTGAGGGGCAGGGCGGGGTCGCCTTCGGGAGCCGGCAGGCGGCTGACTATGGCCTCCAGGACCGCGTCCACGCCGAGACCGGTCTTGGCGCTGATGGGAATGGCCCCGGAGCAGTCCAGGCCGATTACTTCCTCGATTTCGTTTCTGACCCGCTCCGGGTCAGCGCTGGCCAAATCTATTTTGTTCAGGAGGGGGATGACTTCCAGGTTGTTGTCCAGAGCCAGATAGACATTGGCCAAAGTCTGGGCTTCAACCCCCTGCGAGGCGTCCACAACCAGCAGGGCGCCTTCGCAGGCGGCCAGGGAACGGGAGACCTCGTAATTGAAATCCACATGACCGGGGGTGTCGATGAGATTTAAGCAATATTCCCGGCCATCGGCCGCCCGGTAGGGAATACGCACGGTCTGGGCCTTGATGGTGATGCCGCGTTCCCGTTCAAGGTCCATGCGGTCCAGGTACTGATCCCGCTGTTCACGCTCCGACACCAGCCCCGTTTTTTCCAGAATTCGATCCGCAAGGGTGGACTTGCCGTGATCGATATGGGCTATAATGCTGAAATTTCTTATATGTTCCTGCCTGGGCATGGACTGTCCTCGGAGAAAAGGGGAGGCAAACGAAGTTTCGCAAGATATGCGAAAAGAGCGGGAAAGTCCAATCGACCAGCATCAAGGCCGGGCTAAGTTTTCAAGAAATTTTTTAATCCGGGCACAGGTTCAGTTACGGCTTCACGCATCTTTCCTCAGACCACTACGCCATAGCCCAAGTTTTGTCAGGGCGAAGCGTTTTAGCCGCTCCAGTCTCCGGACCCGCTTTTTTGATCCGCAGCAGGCATTTTCATCCAGATATTTTATGCAACCGCGTACTACTTCCTCCGCCCTGGGCAGGACATGCGCGTTTAATACCCGCAAACGCTCCGCGCGCAATTTTTCCTCGTTTTCCGGAGTGTCACTGATCCCGCCAAGTTCCTGATAGGCAACCGTGAGGGGCAGATGGAAGACATTGTCAGCGCTGATCATCCGGGCCGCGAAATCATAATCCCCGGCAATGCCGAAAGAGGCGTCAAACCTGTATTCCTTAAGCACGGCCATGCGCGTGAAAGTCGATGGGAAGGGCAACGGCATGTGATTGAGCAACATGGTGTAGACGGCTCGCAGGGAACGCCTGATCGTGTATCTGTGCCGTTCCTTTGTGCCCAGCACCAAGTCCCCGTAGGCAAAAATGATTTTTTCCGGAAGCCGGTCCAAATGCCGCGCACAGCGCTCAAGGACGTATTTGTCGAGCAGAAAATCGTCCGCCCCTAAAAAAATCCCCCAGTCACCGCAGGCCCGGTCCAGAGCGCGGTTCCAGGCGTCATAGATGCCGCCGTCAGGCTCGGAGCGCAGTTTTATGCGATCCTGACGCGCCTTCCCAAGCAGGGCCAGGGTATTGTCGCTTGAGCCGCCATCCTGCACCACGATTTCATAGTCAGTGAAAGTTTGCGCCAAAATGGAGGACAGGGCGCGCTCAAGATAACGCCCGGCGTTCATGGTGGCGATGATCAGGGAAAATTTCACGACATATGTTCCGTTGGCAACGCCCATTTCAGGCAGCGCTTCTAACTCTTATCCTGGTAATCCAGAAACTCCCGCAATTCATCCAGCATAGAGGTCAGCAATCCTTCGAGTTCTGTCGCCTGGGCGCTTATTTCTTCTTTGCGGCCCGGCAGTTCATTGCCGCGTCCGGCCTGTTCCAGGGCGAGGCACAGTTTGCTGAGGCGACCCTCTGTGAAATAGCCGCACATGCCTTTCAAGCTGTGCGCGGCGACAGCCAGGGCCTCATTTTCGTCCTGCCCCACGCTGCCGAGGATTTCCTGTAAAAAGCGCGGAGCGCCGTTGACAAAGGACGCGGCGATTTTCACCAGATATTCCGGTTTGCCCGGCGAGTTCCGCATCACCAGATCCCAGTTGACAAGGGAGGACTGCTGTCGGGCGGCTGATGGACCGGGCGTCTCCTGCCTGCTTTTTTTTGCCTGTTCCCTGCCGGCTTCGATTTCGCCCAGGGTCTGGACGCCGTCAAAGAGTCCGGCTGCAAAGAAGCTTTCGATAACCGCCTTGAGCTGATCGAACTGGACAGGTTTGGAGATATAGTTGTCCATACCTTCTTCAAGGTATTTATCCCTGTCGCCTTTCAAGGCATGAGCCGTCATGGCGACAATGACGGATTTGCGCGCCAGACGTCCGCTCTTTTCCATTTCGCGAATGGTGCGTGTGGCCTGGACCCCGTCCATGACGGGCATCTGAATATCCATGAATACGAGGTCGAAGAAACGGCGCGAGAGAGCTTCAATCGCCTCCTGTCCGTTGGAGGCCATCGTTACCTTGTGGCCCATCTCTTCCAGCATTCGGGTCGCCACAATCTGGTTCACTTCCACGTCTTCGGTCAGCAGCACATGCAGGGGGCGCATCGTCACGGACTCGCCGCTCTTCGCCCGGGTCCGGTCGAGGTCCCTGGCGATGTTGAAGGCCGTGACCGTGCCGTTGCCCAGAATGCGGGCCATGGCGCGCGCCAGGGCCTCCTTGTGTATGGGTTTGTCCATGGCGACGACAAGGTCGTCTTTGATCTGGGGCAGAGAACCGGAGGTCAGGAGGATGATCGGAGTTTTGCGATAGGCCGGCAGGGAACGCAGCATCTGTATAAAGACGCTGCCGTCTTTTCCGGGCATGTGCATGTCCGTCAGCACGATGTTGAAGGGGTCGCCCCTTCCGGCCGCTCCGGCTGCCAGGGATTCGCCTTCGTCGGCGGAAGTGGCCGCCTGTGCGGACATTCCGTATTCTTTCAGGTATTCCCGCAGGATCGTCAGATTCGTTTCGTTATCGTCAATGATCAGGGCCGAAACGCCCTGGAGAGATGAAGGGGCGTTCGTATTTTCCGGGGCGCTCTTTTCTTTGGCCACGGCCAGGTTTACAATGAAGGAGAAGGTGGAGCCGACCCCTTCCACGCTGTCCAGTTTAAGCTCCGAACCCATAAGGGTGAGCAGACGCGCGCAGATGGCAAGCCCCAGGCCCGTGCCTCCATATTGGCGGGTCGTAGAGGCGTCTGCCTGTTCAAAGGGCTTGAAGATGGAGGCCTGTTTTTCTTTGGGGATGCCGATGCCGGTGTCCCGGATGGAGAAATGCAGGCAGGCGACGCTGGCGGCGATGGATTCCAGATCCACCCGGACCACGACTTCGCCTTTGGAGGTGAACTTAAGGGCGTTGCCGGCGATATTCAGCAGGATCTGGCGGATCCGCCCCGGGTCGCCGTAAACGGATTGCGGCACATCGGCGGCGATGTGCAGCAGCAGTTCCACATTTTTCGCGTAGGCTATGGGCGTCAAACCCTTGATGGTATTGAACAGGATATCGTGCAGTTCAAAGGGCGCCGTCTCCAGAGTGACTTTGCCGGCTTCAATTTTGGAAATGTCCAGAATATCGTTCAGCACCGAGAGCAGATTGTCGCCGCTGTTCTTGATGGTCGCGACCATGGAGGACTGATCTTCGGTAAGATTGCTGCGCGAAAGCAATTCCGCCATGCCGATCACGCCGTTCATGGGCGTGCGTATTTCATGGCTCATATTGGCGAGGAATTCGCTCTTGGCGCGGTTGGCCGTTTCCGCCGCTTCCTTGGCTTCGCGCAACAGCTGTTCGGCCTTGTCGCGTTCCGTCATGTCGATCAGCAGTCCGCCGAAACGAATAACCACACCCTCCGCCAGGACCGGGAAGTTTATACAGGTATAACGCGTGCCGTCGGAGGAGACGAAGGATTCGTTGAGTGTGACCGCGCTTTTGCGGCGCAGGGTCAGAGATTCCCCTTTGGCGAAGAAGGCGTTGGCCTCGGGAGGCAGAAGCTCAAGGCAGGCCGAGCCCGTCATTTCCTGCTCATTCAGGTTAAAGATGGACGCGAAACGGCTGTTGACCATCCGGTACACGCCGTCGGTATTTTTCAGGTAAGCGCCGACAGCGGCGTTCTCGATAAAGGAATTGAGTTCACGTTCCCGCGCTTCCATTTCCGCAGTGCGTTCCACGACACGCTGTTCCAGGACCCCGGCGAGGTCGCGCAACTGCGCTTCCGCCTCATCCCGCTGCCGCACGCCGCGCGAAATCCGGCTCATGCCCAGGCCTATGCCCAGTGAACCCAGAAGCCAGAGCACAAAATGCGAGGCGTACAACATGGATGTGGCAGACTGTATTGTGGCGCGAAAGGGGGCCATGGGCACGGATATGCTGATGCCGCCGCGCACGTCCCCAACCTTGTAGCCCTGGTAGGCGTGACAGGACAGGCAGGATTCTTCTGTGATCAAAGGTTGCATGAAACGCAGATATTCGCCGCCTTCCATACTTTCAATGCTGCTGACCTCGGTCACTATTTGTCCTTCAAGCTGTTCCAGGGCTCTTCCCTCCCAGGGGTCGGGCTCATTGCCCTTGCGTATGGGGGTTCTGCTGGTGATGTGCCCGAGCACTCCGGATTTCAGAGCCCCGAGTTCGTGGACGAGACGGGTCATGAAGGCGGGATTGATTTTTGTATATTCTTTGCCGTTGGTATCTTTTATGTCCCGCATAGCCGGATTGAGATAGGGATTGGGTTCAAAACGGCCGGGGACGACCGGGACAAAGACGCCGTTATGCGCGGAATTCCAGCGGCGGTAAATGACGTCTTTTTCAAAGGCGGTGCGGGCCTGAATACGGGCGGAATCAGTAACATGGTCGTGCAGGGTGCCGATATTATACCAGAGGGATAATCCTGTAACGGCCGTCCAAGCGGCAAGCATCAGAAACAAAAACAGGCGCAGACGTAAAGGTTTACGTTCCGGCCCGCGAATGGCTTCGGAGGAAGTGACGTTTGGCATGGTTTTTTCTCGCAAAAGCTACGGGTATTAATTTGCTTCCGGAATCTTCTCTGACCTCATAGCATGCTATTACCTCCAATCGTGTTGAATGGCAATGCGTAAATCAAAATTCAGAGGATAAAGCGCGTCAAATCAGTATTGTCGCGCACATCCTCCAGACGGGAGCGTACCCATTCCCTGTCCACGGTCACCGTCTCCCCGCTCCGCTCCGGAGCGTCAAAAGACAGATCCGCGAGGATCTTTTCCATGATCGTATAAAGCCTGCGCGCGCCAATGTTTTCCGTACGCCGGTTCGTTTCCTCCGCGAAGGCCGCCACCTCTTCCAGGGCGTCTTCGGAAAAGCGGAGCGTGATCTCTTCCGTGCCCATGAGGGCCGAATATTGCAGGGTCAGGGCATTGTGCGGCTCTGTGAGGATGCGCAAAAACTCGTCTTTGCCCAGGGCGGAAAGCTCCACACGCAGGGGGAAGCGCCCCTGCAACTCCGGGATCAGGTCCGAGGGTTTGGCCGTGTGAAAGGCCCCGGCCGCTATAAAAAGAACGTGGTCCGTACGCACCATGCCGTATTTGGTGTTCACCACACTCCCTTCCACAATGGGCAGCAGATCCCGCTGCACCCCCTCGCGCGATATGTCCAGCCCGCCGCGTCCGCCGCCCTGGGCGGGAATGGCCACCTTGTCAATCTCGTCGATAAAAATGATCCCGGTCTGCTCCACGCGTTCTCTGGCCAGTTCGGTGACCGCGTCGTGATCGATCAGTCGTTCGGACTCCTCCTGGATCAGGAGATCAAAAGCCTCATGGGCCTTGAACTTGCGCATTTTTTTGCGCCCCGGAAACATGCGGGAGAAAGCGTCCTTGATCTGTGAACCCATCTGCTCCATGCCGGGCATGCCCAGCATTTCAATCTGCGGCTCCGTGGATATCTCCACTTCCAGTTCCACCTCGACATCATCCAGACGTCCGGCCCGCCACATGGCCCGGAACTGTTCACGGTTGCCGGCGGGCAAAGATGCCCCCGGCTGCGGGTCGGAAAAACCGCCGTCATAAACATTGCGGACCGGGCCGGAATGCAGCAGCAAATCCAGAAGACGGTCTTCGGCGGCGGCCTCGGCCTTTACCCGCACCCGTTCCCGTTCTTCATCGCGCGCGAGAGAAACCCCGATTTCCATAAGATCCCGGACCATGGATTCCACATCACGGCCCACATAACCCACTTCCGTATACTTGGTCGCTTCCACCTTGATGAAAGGAGAAGCGCAGAGCCGGGCCAGACGGCGGGCGATCTCCGTTTTACCCACTCCCGTGGGACCCATCATGATGATATTCTTGGGCGAGACTTCGTCGCGCAGGGCCGGGTCCAGCCTCTGCCTGCGCCAGCGGTTGCGGATGGCAATGGCCACCATGCGCTTGGCCTCGTTCTGGCCGACAATGTATTTATCAAGCTCCCGGACAATTTCCCGTGGAGTAAGTGTGCTGGGCATCGTCAATCCCGCTTGTAAGGATAAATTGGTGCGTCTGTGGCAAGAGGCTTCAATCTCCGGCGTCTTCCGTGCCGCCCTGCGCTTCGCCGCCGTCAAGGGACGCGCCCTGCGCCTCGTCTTTGTCTGCCGCTTTGTCCCCGGCAGAGGGGACGGGAGGCCGGACCTTGACAACACGGGCCCTGGCGTAAAGCTCCGCCATGGCTTTGTCGGCCAGCAGCATATTGGCGAGACCGGGCAGAAGGTTGTTGCGGATATAATATTCGCGGATAGTCTTCAATTCCTGCCCGCTCTGCCGGGCCAGACCGCGCATGTAGGCGTCCAGATCCTGTTCCTCGATCTTGAACTCAAGGTTTTTGGCCAGGGTCAGCAGCAGAACCTGGGCGCGGGCGCGCCGCTCCGCCTCCGGGCGCATTTGCGCGCGCAGAGCCTCCCAACCCGCCTCCTCTATGACCTCGGCCTTCTGGCCGTGGCGCTGCATATTATCCTGAAACTCCCGGACCAGAACATTGACCTGATTTTCAACCATAATGTCCGGGACAGGGAACTCCGTCTTTTCCAGCAGCCTGTCCAGAAAAACCTTCTGGGCGGCTTCCTTGTTAGCTTCTTCCAGATTCTGCAGATATGCCTCGCACAGGCCTTCGCGCATTTTGGCAAGGCTCTCGAAATTGCCGGACTCGCGGGCGAAGTCGTCGTCCGCGGCGGGCAGAACTTTTTCATGCAGATCTACGAGTTTTATACGCATCTTCACTGTGCGCCCGGCCAAAGTGGAGTTGATGAACCCGGCGGGAAAAGTCAGGGAGTTTTCTTTTTCCTCCCCAATCTCAAGATCCTTGATCAACTCTTCAAAGTCCGGGAAACTCCGGCCCTCCCCGAGGGTGAGCCTGAAATTTTCAGCCGTGAAACCGGCCAGCACGGACCCGTCCTCGTCCAGGGCCGCGAAGTCAATGTGGGCCACGTCGCCGTCCCGGGGCTTGCGCGCTTCTTTCAGGGAGACCGTCTGCGCCAGACGCCGACGCATATTGAGCAGAACCTCATCCACGGCGGCTTCATCAAGCTGGGCCTCCGCCTGCTCAAGTTCGACTCCCTCATAGTCCGGGAAAACAAATTCCGGCATGACCTCAAAAACCAGGCTGTAGACGAAATCTTTGCCGCGTTCTACGAAAGCGCCGTCAAAAGCCAGACGGGAGACGGCCTCAAAAGTCTTGCCGGAGAGAATTTCCTTGAGGTTTTCTTCCACCAGCTTGTCTGTGGCCTGCTGGACTATCTCCTTGCCGAAACGCTTCTCTATGATACCTGCGGGCACTTTGCCCTTGCGAAAGCCGTTCAGTTTTACGGCGCCGCGATAGGCGGCCGCGGCTTCGTCAATAGCCGCTCCGGCTTCCGGGGCGGGGACGGTGACGCTGATCTTCTTTTTAACCGGACTTAAATCTTCAATGGCATACTGCATTTCTTGAAGCTTCCTTAGGGTGGATAATTATGTAATGGGACAACCTACTGCATCCGCAACACAGGGTCAAGAAGGCAAGTCCGGAACGCCTGAACCGCCTGTTGACAAATGTCCCGACTTCGGTAGAGCTATGAAAGGATTGGAATCCGTTGCAAACCGGAAAAGGAACCGCCATGAAAAAATTTCTCTGCCTGGGCCTGCTGTGCGCCGCGCTCGCCCTCTGTGCCTGTAAAAGCTCCTATGTAACCATCCAGAATTTCGGCAGCCGTTCTCTGGGTATGGGGCTGACCCTGGAGCAGGCTACGGAACTGCTTGTCAGGGCGGGAACCCAGCACGGCTGGCAGATGGTCCGGGTAAACCCGAACCTGATGCAGGCCCTGTACGTCAGCAACAAGGACAACATCCTGGTGGAGATTCCCTACACCGAGTCCGACTATTCCATCCGCTACAAGGACAGTTCCGATTCCATGCGCGGGGAAGAAGATGGGACCATCCGAACAGATTATAACCGCTGGGTGCAGATTCTGCAGCAGGATATAACCGTTGAGGCGGCGCGATTCTAAAAACTGAAGCCTTCCAGCCTCTCCACGGCTTCCAGGGTATCTGCGGCCCGGCCAAAGCCTGTCAGACGAAAACAGCCCTCCCCGCTCGGACCAAAGCCCGCGCCGGGGGTTCCGACTATGCCCGCGCCCTTGAGCAGAGCGTCGAAAAAGCTCCAGGAATCCGTGCCCTTGGGCAGGCTGATCCAGACATAGGGGGAATTTATCCCCCCGCAGACCTCAAGCCCTTTACGGGCAAAGGCGGAGCGGATGCGTCCGGCGTTTTCCATATAAGCCCGGATCAGGCTCGCGCATTCCTTTTTGCCCTCCGGACTGTGCGTGGCCTCTGCCGCGCGCTGCACCACATAGGGGCAGCCGTTGTATTTGGTGCTCTGGCGGCGCAGCCACAAGCCGTGCAGTCCCACTTTTTTGCTTTTGCCGTTCGCGCTTTGCGCCTTGCAGAACAAGGTTTTGGGCACAACAACGTAGGCGCAGCGCAAACCGGTGAATCCGGCCCCCTTGGAATAGCTGCGAAACTCGACGGCCACTTCCCGTGCCCCTTCAATTTCATAAATGCTGTGCGGAACGTCGTCTTCAGCAACGAAAGCCTCATAGGCGCTGTCGAAAAAGATTACGCTCTCCTGCTCACGCGCGTAATCCACCCACTTTTTGAGTTCCGTTCTGGTCAGCACGCTCCCGGTCGGGTTATTGGGGTAACACAGATAAATTATATCCGGCCTTTCCTTCGGCAAATCCGGGATGAAGTTATTTTTCGCCGTGCAGGGCAGATAGATGATCCCGGCGAAACGCCCGTCCTTGCCCACAGGACCGCCCCGCCCGGCCATGACATTGGAATCCGCGTAAACCGGATAAACCGGGTCGGTAATCGCTATCTTGCTGTCCAGGCTGAAAAGCTCCTGAAAATTGCCCACATCGCACTTGGCCCCGTCGCTGACGAAGATTTCCTCCGCGTCCGCCCCCAGTCCCTGGAAAGCATCGGCGATAATGGCGTCGCGCAGAAAAGCGTAGCCCTGCTCCGGGCCGTAGCCGCGAAAGCCGGAATCCGTGCCCTGCTCGTCCACAGCCCGGTGCATGGCCTTGATCACACTTGACGGCAAGGGGCTGGTGACATCGCCTATGCCCAGACGGATCAGCTTTTGTTGCGGGTTGGCCTCGGAATAGGCGCGCACGCGTTTGGCGATTTCCGAAAAAAGATAGCTGCCGGGCAGATTGAGATAATTGACATTGATAAAACTCATGTTTTCTCCTCTATGGGGTCGGCGTCAAAGACGCTTTTAAATTACGCTATCGCAAAAAAACGCCTGGCGTTATCGCCGCAGATTGTCCACAAATCCTGCACGGACATGGACCGGGCGGCGGCCATGGCCGCAATGACCCAGGCGGTGTGCGCCGGCTCATTGCGTTTGCCGCGCACAGGCTGCGGGGCCAGATAGGGACAATCCGTCTCCGTGCACAGGCGGTCAAGCGGCGCGCTTGCCACCGCCGCGCGCAGGGTGCGGTTGGCCGGATAGGTCACGGGACCGGGAATGGACATCTGCCACCCCTTGTCCAAAATCCGGCGCGCAAAATTCTCATCCCCGCCGAAACAGTGCCAAAGCAAAGGATAATCGACAAAGCCCTCGGATTCAAGAATGTTCAAGGCGTCAGCCTCGGCCTCCCGGCAATGAATGACCAGGGGCAGGTCCAGAGAACGGGCCAGACGCAGTTGTTTGACAAAAACTTCTTTCTGCAGCGGGGGCGGACAGTCTTTCCAGTAATAATCCAGACCGATTTCGCCGAGCGCCCGGATGCGGGAATCTTTTTTAACGGCTTCCCGGATGCCGCTTTCCGTATCCGGCCCATAGTTTTGCGCCTCGGTCGGATGGACGCCCAGGGTAAAATAAACCTCGGGATGGGCGGCAAAGACGGCCCTGCCTTCCGCCCAGGCCAGGGGACTCAGAAAAACCTGGATGATCTGCGCGAGTCCGGCGGCAAAAGCCCGCTCCAGAACCGCTTCCAGATCCTCTTTAAAACGCGGTCCGTCCAGATGAGCGTGAACATCCACCCCCGTGCGGGGCAGGGACGGGTAAGGGGGGGGAGACGCGTGTTTGCCGCTCACTTGAGGTCCTGCCGGTATTTAAGGGACTGGCGCAGGGTGTCTTTGTCCACAAACTTGACTTCGGAGCAGAGGGGAATGCCCTGAGCCAGACGGGACAGGCGTATTTCCGGATTTCTCCGCCCGATGCGCGCCGAAAGGAATACTTCGGTATTTTCCGCTTCAACCGTTGTCCCAAGGGCCATAATCACTTCCCGCACTTCCCCGCCTGCCATACGCTGATCCAGACGCTCCAGATTAAGGCGTTCCGTGTCGGCGTCTCCTCCAACGCCGAGCAGCCCGCCCAGAATCAGATATTGGCCTCTGTAAAAGCCGCTGTCTTCAATACAGAGCAAACTGTCCCAATCCGCCGTGACGCAAAGGATATCCCGCGCCCGTCCGGGGTCGGAGCACAAAGCGCAGGGATCATTGTCCGCGATGGCGCCGCAGCTTGAGCAGAGGTGCAGGTGATCGCGCAAATCAAAGATGGCCGCCCCCAGACGCCGGGTCTCCGCCACCGGCCATTTGAGAAAGGTCATAGCGGCGCGCAAGGCGGATTTCGGTCCCAGACCGGGCAGACGGGCCAGTTGTTCGACAACGGCGGACAAAGATTCCGGAAGTTTTTGCACGAATCCGCCCTTAGCGTTTCCCGTGGTCCAGATAACTTGCGTCAAACTGTCTGACTACTTCCAGCACCAGGGGATGTTGCATGATCTCCGCCTTGGCGGCCTTTTTTTCCGCTTTTTCCGCCGCCTTGTCCTGGGCTGTCCTGTCCTGGACCGGCGCATAGGCCTTTGCATCGGTCTTCCCCGCGCCCGCTTCTTGCAACAGCGCTTCTCTGGGCCGGTGCGAACCCGCGGGCGCATCCGCAAGCAAGGGCGCGGGAGACGGGCTATCCGCCACGGCGGTCTGTGCCCTTTCCGGGCGCGCCGCTACGGCAGGTTCTGACGTAGCGCTATCGGAACTTTCGGGTGACACGGGAACGGCTTGCGGCGCAGCCCGAGGCGCGACAGGGGGTGTAACAGGGGGGGCAAAGCTCCGGGCGACGCTCCGGGGAGTGGTCCGGGGGGCAAAAGTCTGGACTGCGGCCTGGGCGGCGGCGTTTTTTTGCCCGAGGGCGGAAAGGTTTTCCAGAGAGAGCAGGCGCGGCAACATGGCCAGGTTGAGCAGCAAAAGCTCAAGGGCCGGGGCCGGTTCCAGACTGTTCAGCACCCGGCGCTGCCCTTCCAGGGTCATCTGCCAGCAGGCGTGGATATGTTGCAGGGAAAAGCCCTGACAGAGATCGAAGCAGGCTTCGGCCTCGGTCCCGGAAAGGTCCATGGTAGAGAGGGCCGCTTTTCCCGACTGGCGCAACATGAACAGGTTGCGCCACATGGAGGACAGCTCGCGCAGAAAAAATCCCATGTCCAAACCCTGATCCAGCAGTTCCCGGAGCATGACGCTTAAACCCAGACAGTCTCCATCACGGATAGCGGCGAGCACGGCGTTTTGCATCTGCGCTCCGGCCAGACCGAGGACCCGCCGGGTGGAGGATTCCGTCAGGGCGCCCTCGCCCAGGGCCAGAACTTGATCCAGCAAAGACATGGAATCGCGCACGCTTCCGGACCCGCGCCGGGCGAGCAGACGCACGGCTTCATCTTCGCCCTCCACCCCTTCGCGCTGCAACACGGTGCGAATATGGGCAATCAGATCTTCTTCGGACAGGCTCTTGAAGACATAGTGCTGGCAGCGGCTTATGATGGTAGCCGGAAATTTGTGGGGCTCGGTGGTGGCCAGGATGAAGGATACGCGCTGCGGCGGTTCTTCCAGGGTTTTCAGGAGGGCGTTGAAGGCGTTTTTGGAGAGCATGTGCGCTTCATCAATGATGAAGATCTTGTAGCGCCCTTCCATGGGGGCGTAGCCGACCACTTCCTTGAGTTTGCGCACGTCATCAACGCCGGTGTTCGAGGCCCCGTCCATTTCCACTACATCCACGGCGTTGCCCTGGGTAATGGCCCGGCACTGGTCGCACTGGTTGCAGGGTTCGGCGGCGGGCGCGCTGCGGCAGTTGAGGGCCTTCGCGAAAATCCGGGCCAGGGTGGTTTTGCCGACCCCCCGTGTGCCGCTGAAGATATAGGCCGGGGCAATCTTATCCTCCAGGGCGGCTCTGGAGAGGATGGATTTTACGATCGTCTGACCCGCGACTTCGGCGAAGGACTGAGGACGGTATCGGGCTGTAAGGGCTGCATGGCTCATATGGGTCTCGGTAATTTCCAAGGGCATAAGCAAGTTGGGCGCAAAGGTCAAGAGCGCGACGCAAGGCTGGCCAGACTCCATCCTCGACCCACTTTTCCGACCCATAATCATCGCCTGTTTCTGTCAATTCCGCGATGGACATGAGTCCGCGCCTCTTTTACAGACGAGATTTCTCGCCTATTAAAATATGGCAGCGCTGGACAAGGGAAATACGATTGAACAACCCTTGTTTTTGTGCTATGGCTTATCTTCATACTTGACCTGCAACGGCGACCCCTAAACATCGTGTTCAAACAAAATATACGCTTACAGCTTCTTGAGCTTTTCCCGGCGGACCAAATGGCCCGCTGGTTTGATCCTCTGGATATTTCTCTTAATCAGGAAGGTGCTGTTGTCCAGGTTCTTTTCCCGCATATTTTCTTCCGCCACTGGTTCATGAGTCACGCCAAATCCGCCTTTGAAAAAGCTGCCTGCTCCTTGTGCCGCAATGCAAAAATAATATACAGCCTAGGCTTTGAGGGCCTTGGGCGCGACCCTGTGAGCAATCCCGAAAAAGTGCGGGAGCTTCCCCAGAAAATCCCGGAAAAAAAAGGGACGCAACCCTTGCGCCGGGACAATAAAAATCTGCTCCTTGAGCATTACACCTTCGACAATTTCCTCTTTAACAGAAAAAACGATTTCCCTCTGGCCGCCGCCCATGACGCCGTGGAGAAGATAGCCGCCGGAGATTTTCCGCCCTATACCCCTTTTGTGGTATACGGTCAGAGCGGTTCCGGAAAATCTCACCTTCTTCGGGCCATGGCCGGAGCTTTGACAAACAAGGGCAAACGAGTTTTTTACGGGGATCCGGAAAATTATCGCGAAACCTTAATCCTTGGTCCGGATCGTTATTCCCCGCCCGGAGAAGACGGCATCTTGCTGGACGATGCCCAGAGAAGCGCTTCCAGCGCTCAAATGCAGAACTTCCTGGCCAGACTTGTCGACGCGTGTCTGACAACGGGCCGCCTTTTGGTCATCGCTTTTGATCTTAACCCTGCCCTGTGCGGCGATCTCGGACAAAAACTTGTCTCCCGCCTGACCGCCGGGTTGACCGTGGAAATAAAACGCCCGGATTTGGAGATTCGCCTCAATTATGCGGAAAAGCATAATAAACTTCTTAATCTCGGCCTCAAGTCCGAGCAACTCCTGCAACTGGCAAGGCGCACTCAGGACATTTGCAGCATTGACGGATACCTGGCCCGACTCACCGCTTACCGCTCCATGGTCGGAAAACAGGGGCAAAACGCCCTTAACTATGACGCATCCTCCATAATGTTCACCAAGGCCGAACGCTCAAAACTAACTCCCGCCGCCATCGTCAACAATGTGGCCGAACATTTTTCCGTAAGTCCGGAGGATATAATCGGAAAAAAAAGGGACAAAAAAATATCTCTGCCCAGGCACATCGCAATTTTTCTCTGTCGGGATATGCTCGGTCTCTCCCTGGTTCAAATCGGAAATTTTTTCAGTGAACGAGATCATACCTCAATTCTCTATTCAGTAAATAAAATGGCTAAGTTACTGGATAGTGACAAAGATATGCACAAAGTTGCCAATGACATCGGAAAATTGTGCCTAAATGCCGATTGAGCTTTGAGATTTGTTCAAAGTAACAGATTATCTAACAAAACATATTGTGAATTGTAAATAAAAAATCATTAAAAACAGTGTGCTTAAAACATTTATGAACATATGCACGCCTCTTATTAATTCTAAAAGGAGAATCTATGTTTATTAAAGTTTATAAAGAAGAAATTATCGATGGACTGCAAAAATCAGCAAATCTTATTCCGCAACGCACAGGCGCAGCATATCTGCGTTCTATCTGGATCCGGGCTGAAAATGAGAAAATTGAAATTATGTCCACGGATTCCAATATTGAATTTCGTGGTTCTTATGCGGCCCAGGTTATTGAGAGCGGCCTGATCGGAGTCCCGGGGCGGCAGTTTGTGGAACTGTTGCGCAAGCTCCCTGCCGGTCAGCTTTCTCTCAAGGTGGAGGCTGGAAAGGGAGACGCGGCGTCTTCCGTGCTGCATATTGAGCAGGGACGCCGTAAATACCGGATGGCCGTCAATGACTCCACCTGGTTCCAGAACTTTGCCGATTTTCCGGAAGATGGGGCTGTTATCTGGGCCGGGGATTTTTTGCAGGAACTTATCGATCGTATCGCTTACTGCATAGGGGACGACGGCTCGGACGCCTTGTCCTGCTTTTTTATGAAACCTGGGGTTCTGGGGCGTATAGAAGCTGCGGGTATGACCGGACACCAGTTCGCCATGCGTTCTTTCACCAATGGTGATTTGAGTTCCCTTCTGCCGGACGAGGGCATACTTATTCAGAAAAAATATCTTCTGGAAATGAAAAAATGGCTTGCGGATGATGAAATAGAGATTAATATCGGGGATAAGCGTCTTTTTGTGCGCAGGGCAGACCACAGCGAGTCCTTAAGTCTGCCCCTGGCCTTTCACCAGTACCCGGATTACACGATTTTTGTGGCCGGTCTCAAATCCGATGACGTTTCCAAACTGAACATAGCCAGGGAAGACGCCGTAAATTCCCTGGAGCGCATAGCGGTATTCAATACCGATAATAACGCCTGCGCCTATTTTGATCTTTCCGAAAAAGAGGCTGTAATCACCGCCCAGGGGCACGACGTGGGTTCGGCTTCGGAAAGTCTGGATGTGGAATACAGCGGAGGTCTTGCAAAAATAGCTTTCCCGACCAACAATCTCCTTGGGATAATGGATCATTTCAAATCGCAGGAACTTACCCTGACCATGACCGGGCCGCAGGGGCCTTGCGGGGTGAGCGGGAAGGACGACAGCGATTATCTGGTTATTGTCATGCCCATGGCCATTCTTGAGGAAAAAAGCAGCAGTGAGGAAGAAATCTGATGCCCCTGGATACGGAATTCGAACAGAATAAGCCGGTTGAAACCTATAACGCTTCAAGCATAACCATTCTTGAAGGTCTGGCCGCCGTGCGTCTGCGCCCGGCCATGTATATAGGCAGCACGGACGCCAGAGGTCTGCACCATCTGGTTTATGAGGTGGTGGATAACTCTGTTGACGAGGCTATGGCCGGTTTTTGCAGCCGAATTACTGTTCGACTGCATTTGGACGGGTCCTGTTCGGTGTCTGACAACGGCCGGGGTATTCCGGTAGACATGCATCCCAAAGAAGGCGTGCCGGCTGTCCAGGTGGTGATGACCAAACTGCATGCCGGTGGCAAGTTTGATAATAACTCTTACAAGGTTTCCGGCGGTCTGCACGGGGTTGGCGTGTCCTGCGTCAACGCCCTTTCGGAATCCCTGGAGGTGACTATCCGCCGGGGTGGTATGATGTACTCGCAAAAATATTCGCGCGGCGTTCCCCAGGAAGAGTTGCGCGTTATCGGGGAAGCGAAAAACCATGGAACAACAGTGCGTTTTACCCCGGACGACGAAATTTTCGAGACCCTGGAATTTTCATACGAGATCCTGCGCAAACGTCTTGAAGAACTGGCCTATCTGAACAAGGGTCTGGAGATAGAATTCATAGACGAGCGCACGGACGAGAAAGAAATATTTCGTTTTGACGGCGGTATAGAGCAGTTTGTGCGTGATTTGAACCAGGGCGAGGCCTCTGTGCACGGCGTCATTTACGGTTGCGCCGAGGCCTCGGGCATGGTTACGGAATTCGCCATTCAGTATAACACCGGCTACAAGGAAAATACCCTGACCTTTGCCAACAATATCCGCACCAAGGAAGGGGGCACGCATCTGGTTGGCTTCAAGACGGCTTTGACCAGGGCGATAAATAATTACCAGAAAAATTCCGAAGTTAACAAAAGACTGAAAGTCAGTCTGACCGGGGACGATGTGCGCGAGGGGCTGACCGCCGTGATCTCCGTAAAGCTGTCCAACCCACAGTTCGAGGGGCAGACGAAAACCAAACTCGGCAACAGCGAGGCGGTCGGTTTGGTAGGCGGCATAGTTTATGACAAGCTGAACACCTATTTTGAAGAAAATCCCAAGGACATCAAACTTATCCTTGAAAAAGCCGCGGACGCGGCCATCGCCCGCGAAGCAGCGCGCAAGGCCAAGGACCTGGTACGGCGCAAAGGGGCGCTTTCCGATAACTCTTTGCCGGGCAAACTTGCCGACTGCCAAAGCAAGGACCCTTCCGAATCCGAACTCTTTATTGTGGAAGGTGATTCCGCAGGCGGGTCGGCTAAACAGGGCCGGGATCCGAAACGACAGGCCATTCTCCCCCTGCGCGGAAAAATTTTGAATGTCGAGCGCACCCGTTTTGACAAGATGCTTGGCAACGAGGAGATTAAATCCCTGATCACAGCCATGGGCGCGGGCATCGGCCTGGTGGGGGGCGAGAGTGACACGGATTTGAGCAAATTGCGCTACCACACCGTAGCCATCATGACCGACGCCGATGTGGACGGGGCCCATATCCGCACCCTGCTTCTGACCTTCTTTTTTCGCCAGTACCGGGAACTTATCGATCACGGACATCTTTTCATCGCCCAGCCTCCCCTGTACCGCGCCCACAACAGCAAGTTTGAAAAATTCATCAAGGATGATCCGGAACTGAATGAATTTCTTCTGAACCGCATAAGCAAGGATGCTGTTATCCACTCCGCCAACGGCACGACCTTTTCCGGGCGCAGCGTTGTACGTCTGGCCAAGGACATAGCTTCCATAGGCCAGCGGCTGCATGATGCGGAAAACGCCGGCATCACCGAGTCTTTGTTTATGTCTTTCCTCGGGTTTACTACCTTGCTTACGCCGGCTGCTTTTATTGAGAGAGGCGAGGTCTTTGCGCTTTTCAGCTCCTATATGTCCGGGCGAGGTTTTGTCTTGACGGTCGAACATGAGGAGACGGAACTGGAACAACTGCACCGGGTCATATTTGAAGATCGCAAGGGGCACCGGACCAAACTGGGCGCGGAATTTTTCGGATCCAAAATCTACCGTCAGGCCTGGACCGCCTGGGAAGCCATGCGCGAGCAATGCGGCGGGGCCTCCTTTTCCCTGGAAAACAAGGACAGCACCCAGTCCGTGGAGGGTTTTTTCAATCTGGAGAAGACCATCTTCGAAGAGGCGCGCAAGGGCATCAATATCCAGCGTTACAAGGGCCTCGGCGAAATGAATCCGGAACAGCTCTGGGAGACCACGATGAACCCGGAAAACCGCGTGCTTTTGCGGGTGAGCATTGATGACGCGGAAGAAGCCAGCGACGCCTTTGAGGAGCTTATGGGGGAGAGGGTGGAAGCCAGACGCGAGTTTATTGAACGCAACGCCCTGACCGTACAGGATCTTGATATCTGAAAAAGGTGGGCGCAATGAGAATGTCAATCCTTTTGCTCGCCTGTCTTTTTGTCTGGCCGGGCACAGCCAGGGCCGCGACGCTTGCGGATCGCTCCGGACATTTTACTCTGGAACTGCCGGAGGGCTGGGAAGTTACGGACCAGGATTTCCGGCAGGTCAGGCCGGGGCTTGCCGAGTTTTTTGACTGTCTGGATGTGAACGCGGCCGAACTGCGTTTTCTGGGCTGGTTGCCCAATCAAAGGGGCGAAGGGAACCAGGCGGTTTCTGCCGCTTTTTGCGTGACGTACCGTCCGCAGGGTTTGAGCAAGGCCGGGCGGATTGTGCGCGAAAGCTCGGGCAAGCAGAGAGAAGAGGCCAGCGCCCGCTTTATTGACGTCTTTGTCTCCAAAATTCACGACAATTACGCCAAACGCAAACTGAAGTTGGAAGATCTTTCCGCCGACCTCATAGAAGCGGGAAATGATCTGGTGCTGGTGCTGGATTCCAGGATAAATTCGCCGGTCGGTCCTTTTATGCGCTCCACGACCGCCGTTCTGCACGGGGACGGGATTGTGGAGATCGCCATGATTTATGCGCCGGACGCGCCCAAAATAGTGACGGATCAGTTAGACGCCCTCTCCCAGTCTCTCAACTGGCTGAAAAATTAAAAGGAATAACTTAAAGCATGGCGAACACGAACCAAGACGGATCCAGGGCTCTGCCTGGAGGCGGAGGCGGCGCGACGCCGCTCGTCGACATTGAAAAGGAACTGCGCAAGTCCTATTTGGAATATTCACTGTCCGTCATCATCGGCCGGGCCATTCCCGATGTCCGCGATGGCTTAAAGCCCGTGCACAGGCGCATTCTCTTTGCCCAGCACGATCTCGGCAACACCTTCAACCGTCCGCCCAAAAAAAGCGCCCGCGTAGTCGGCGACGTGATCGGCAAATATCACCCGCACGGCGATTCCGCTGTTTATGATGCTCTGGTGCGTATGGCTCAGGACTTTTCCATGCGCGATCCACTGGTGGACGGGCAGGGCAATTTCGGGTCCATAGACGGTGATTCCCCTGCTGCCATGCGGTACACGGAAGTGCGTATGGCCCGTCTGGCCGGAGAGTTTCTCGCCGACATCGGCAAACAGACGGTCGACTTTCGCCCCAATTACGACAATACCCTGGAAGAGCCGGTGGTTCTGCCGACCAAAGTGCCGAATTTTCTGCTCAACGGGACATCCGGCATAGCAGTGGGCATGGCCACCAATGTCCCGCCGCATAATCTGGGCGAGCTTTGCGGCGCCCTGTTGCATCTTTTGGACGAACCCGCCTGCGCGATTTCGGAGCTTACGGAATTTGTCCAGGGTCCGGATTTTCCGACCGGGGGCATAGTCTATGCAGGCAAAGGACTGGACGATGCCTTCCGTAGCGGACGCGGATCGGTCAAGGTACGCGGACGGGTGGAGATTGAAACGCGTCCCAAGGGCGGCGAGAGCATTGTCATAAAAGAAATTCCCTATGCTCTGAACAAATCCAGCCTGGTTAAGAAAATAGCCGCTTTGGTCAATGAAAAACGTATTGACGGGGTGGCGGATCTGCGCGACGAATCCGACCGCAAAGGCATCCGCATCGTTCTGGATTTGAAGCGCGGCGCGGTTGCCGAGATACTTATCAACTCCCTGTACAAGTATACGCCCCTGGAAAGCTCCTTCGCCTACAATATGCTGGCGGTAGTGGGCAACAGACCGCAACTTCTGGACTTAAAAAGCGCTCTGGCCTATTTCCTCGAACATCGGCGCGAAGTGGTCATAAGACGCACCCGTTTCGATCTGAAGGAATCCGAAGCCCAGGCCCATATCCTGGAAGGCCTGAGCATCGCCTTGGACAATATTGAGGCCGTCATCTCCCTGATCCGGGCCTCCAAGACACCGGACGAGGCCAGAGAGGACCTGATGCAAAAGTTCAGCCTCTCGGACCTGCAAAGCCGGGCCATTCTGAACATGCGCCTGCAACGTCTGACCGGACTTGAGCGGGACAAGTTGCTGGCTGACTATCGCGAACTGA
Source organism: Desulfovibrio sp. (assembly GCA_031260965.1). Taxonomy (GTDB): domain Bacteria; phylum Desulfobacterota; class Desulfovibrionia; order Desulfovibrionales; family Desulfovibrionaceae; genus Frigididesulfovibrio. The sequence continues at coordinate 43,062 of JAISKK010000016.1, forward strand.
TCCAAAATATCGCCTGGCTGAAATCCATTCTGGAAAATGATGAAATTCTGCGCTCCGTTATCCGGGACGAGATCAAGGAATTGAAGGACACTTTTGCCAGCAAACGCAGAAGCGAAATTGTGCGCGAAGACCCGGTCGGCATCGAGGTGGAAGATTTAATCCCGGATGAGGATGTTGTCATTACCGTGTCCCGGCGCGGCTATATCAAGCGCACCACCCTGGACAACTACCATCAGCAGCGCCGGGGCGGTCAGGGCATAGCCGGCTTGCAGATGAGCGATGGGGATATGGTCCAGGATTTTTTGACCACCTCCAACCACCAGTTCCTGCTGCTTTTCACCAACCGGGGACGTATGCACCAGCTCAAGGTCCATCAGGTCCCGGAGGGCAGCCGCACCGCCAAGGGCGCGCATATCGCCAATCTCCTTCCCCTGGAAAAGGAAGAGTCTGTGACCGTGGCCCTCAGCGTGCGCGAATTCAACGCGGAACGCTATTTCCTTTTCGTTACCCGGCGCGGAATGATTAAGCGTTCGGACGCTTCTCTTTATGCGCGCGCCCGTAAGAGTGGCATCAATGCCGTGGGGCTGCGGGAAGGAGATGAGCTGATCATGGTGCGCGAGGTACAGGAAAACTGCCAGGTGGTGCTGACCACTGCGGCCGGTCAGGCCATCCGTTTTGCCTGCACAGAAGCCAGACCCACGGGGCGCGGCGCGGCAGGCGTCAAGGGCATTGCCCTGCGCGGCGGCGATGAGGTGGTGGCCTGCGTGATCATCTTCCCGGACAATGAAGATATTTCCATAATGACCATAGCCCGCAACGGATACGGCAAGCGCACCGGTCTGGAGCTTTATCCCGCCCAGAGCCGGGGAGGCCGGGGGGTGATCAATTTGCGGACCACGAATAAAACCGGACCGGTAATCGGGGCCATTCCGGTTGCGGATAACAATGCCCTCCTCCTTCTGACTTCCGCGAACAAGATCATCCGTATCGGGATGGATGAAATTCGCAAAATCGGGAGAGTAACCCAGGGAGTGCGTCTGGTTTCCCTGCCCGAGGGAGCTTCGGTGGTCGGCTTTGCCCGCATTGACGACAACGGCGACGACACCGAGGCAGAACCCGGCAAAGAGGTGTAATGCGCAAAAAAAACAGCGACCGCGCCCTTGCCGCTCTTCTCCTTCTTGCCCTTCTCCTCTGCGCCTGTCCTCTGGAGGAAAACCGCGCGGGTGATGATCTGCTCCTGGCCGACAAGGCTGTGGAAGAACAGGACGTCGGCGATGCGGAGATGTACTTTTTGCGTTATTTGCGCAAGAATCCGGACGGGAAACGGCGCTGGGACGTCTGGCAGCAACTCTTGTCTATAGCCCTCAATATCAGGCAGGACAATGCCACCGCCAAGGATTACCTGGAAATAATGCTTGTGGAATTCTCCGGGGACCCGTCGCGTCGGCGCGACATAGCCATGGATCTGGCCCTGCTCTGCCGGGATATGCGTTTTTATACCCGGGCCGCGGAACTTTGGGAAAGTCTGGCCGACGACCCCGACCTGGGTGCGGAAGAAAAAGCTCTGGCTTACCGGGAACAGGCTTACAACTACCTGCGTCGTCTGGAATTCACCCCGGCCGCCGAATCCCTGGATCTTTGTCTGAAACTCAAGGCCGGTCCCGAACGTATGGCCGACTGCTATTATGCTCTGGCCGAAACCCAGTTGCTCAACGAGGATCTTAAAGCCTCGGAGACGGCTTTGCGGGATCTGCTTATGATTGAGGGACTGCCGGAAGATCGCAAATCCGCCGCTGTCTTCATGCTTTCCGAGGTTTTGGAGATGCGGGATCTGCCGGAGGAGTCACGCCTGCTCCTGGAGAGCATTATGCAGACCTATCCCAATTCCAAGGTCATAGAAGTACGTCTGGGGGCGCTGAAAGGGAAAAAAAGCGCTGCTTCCCCGGCTCGATCCCCCCGTCCCGGAACGGAGGGCAGAAACCCCGCTCCGGAGAGAAGAAAATGAAAATATTACTGTCCCGCCTCCTGCCCCTGCTGCGCTTCTCATCCGGCGCCATCGCCCTTGTTCCGGTTCTGGCGTTTTTGTCCGGCTGCGCCACAGGAGCAGTGGACCGGCTTTTGCCGCATCTGGATACCTTGTCCGTGGCTGTCAGCTATTTCGGTGAGCCGCAGTCCGGCACAAAAACAGTGGAAGGCCCAAGCCGCTATGAATGGCTCCTGGACGATGTAACGACGGTACCCGGACAGTACGTGACCGTGCGCATACTCATGGGCAGCGACCGGCATGGATTCCCGGTCTACTACGAATATACGGAATGGGTGCCGGAACATCTGGAAAAACGCTATTGCCGGCTGAACATTACGGTCGGTCCGGAGGGTCGGATTCTGGACTTTTCCAGCGAAGGCGACCACTGTGACAGTCTGCTGAAAAGACCCAGTACTTACCAATAAGGCATGAGGAATTGACATGGCCGGGAGCGAAAGAGAAAAAATCCACCATGAACTGCTTGAAGCCCTGTATAAGGCGCGCAAGCAGGTGGAATACCTTGAAGCCGCCTTGGCCCATAACGCCGCCTTCCTGGGCACGGGAGTTGAGCGCGACTCCGGGATCGCCCGGCCCGCGCCCGGAGACTCTCCTCTGCCCGAAACTGTTCTGCGTTATATCGGTCTGATTGGCCCGGAAGAAGATATCAGCGACTATCTCGGTCGGGACGGGCACAACGAAAGCCGCCCCAGACTCGGCAAGGACGCGCCGGAAATTGTGCGGCCCATGACCGAGCCCAGGGTCGGTCAGCTGGTAGGCGCGGTTGCGGCAGGACATCCGGATGACAAATTACCTCTTTAAGAGCCTGTTTTGCATTTTGCTCTGTCTGGGCCTCTTTTGTCCGCCTGCGCAGGCGGACGCCCCACCCCCTCCCCAGGGACTGGGAAAACTTGCAAAAGCGACTGACCCCCATACGGTTGCGGAGTCCTTTCTCGGTATTCCCTACCGTGTGGACGGGGCCATTGACGATCAGGGCTTTTTTACCCTTTTTGCCGACCCGGCCAGGCGTTTCAGCAGCCCCGGCCTGAATTGCAGCGGTCTGGTCCTCGGGATGTCCCGTTTTCTGCTGCAAAAAAACATCCCTCTGCAAGGGGTCTTGCGCGACCGCCTGGGCGACAGCGGACCTGGAGCGAAACTGGGCGAGGACTGGGACTTTGGCTGGGATCTGGTCATGAACATATCCGAAGGCATTCCCCGAACTTTGCTGTTGCCGGATTTTGCCGTCGCCGATCCGGTTGCGGGATCGGGTATTGGACCGCGCGGCTATGACATCCACAAGCCGGGGAGTCTGGAAGAACTCGGTCGGCGTCTGCGGCCGGGTTTCCTCTATCTGGTCAGTATGAGTGTTGAAGGACGCCGGGAGGGCTACCCCCTCTCCCACTATCACGTTGGCTTGATCCTCGTGAACGGCAAAGGACAGGCCTGGTTTTACCAGACCACGGGCCGGGGCGGAGCGGCGAACCGGCGGGATCTGAAAAGCGCCGCAGGCCGCGAGTCTTTCCGGAAATCCTTCGCCAACGGTGGCGACAATCGTCGTATGCTGCTGGTTGTGGAAGTGGATCTGCCGGCCCGCTCTGGAGCAGATTAACAATTTACCAGTAGCTAAGCAGAAGGAGAAGCATGATTTTGCCGGTACTGCAATATCCGGACCCCCGGCTGACCCTCAAGGCCCAAGCCGTTTCGGAGATAACCCCAAAGATCCGGACCCTGGCGGCAGACATGGCCGAGACCATGTACGCCCGCGACGGCGTGGGTTTGGCCGCGCCTCAGGTCGGGGAGTCCCTGCGTCTGGTGGTCATGGATATGACCGGGCCGGACGAGCGCTCGGATTTGCGCGTCCTGATCAACCCCCTTATTGTCCTGTCCGGAGAAGAAGTCGAAGCCGAGGAAGGTTGCCTTTCAGTTTGCGATTATAGCGCCAAAGTGGCGCGCCGCGAATTCGCGCGGGTTGAGGCTCTGGATCTGGACGGCCACCACCAGGTCTTTGATGCTCAGGGCCGCATGGCCGTATGCGTTCAACATGAATGTGATCATCTGGACGGGGTGCTTTTCATCGACCGTTTAAGCCGGCTCAAGCGGGGAATGCTGGACCGGCGTCTGCAAAAGAAAAAGATTTGAGCGCGCGTCCTGAAACACCCGCTGCAGGCGCGCAATCCGCCCCCCCGTCCCTGCCCGGGCAGGACGGGCCTCTGCGGGCGGTTTTTATGGGCAGCCCGGATTTCGCGGCCATTATCCTACGCCGTTTGCTGGATTCCCCTTTGCTCGATATTTGCGGGGTCTGCACCCAGCCGGATCGGCCTGCCGGACGCGGGCGCAAAAACAGCCCCCCGCCGGTAAAAATTGTCGCCCTGGACCGTTCTCTGCCTCTGCTCCAGGCCGAACATTTCAAGGCTGATGCGGAAGGGGACGCTGCCTTTGTCCGCCTGGCCGACTGGACGCCGGATCTGCTCATTGTGGCCGCTTACGGACTGATCCTGCCCCGGCGTGTTCTCGACCTGCCCCGGATGCTGCCCCTGAACGTCCACGCTTCCCTACTTCCCCGGCACAGGGGAGCGGCCCCTATCCAGCGCGCTTTGCTGGCCGGGGATTTTGTGACCGGGATCAGCATCATGCGCATGGTAAGCGAACTCGATGCCGGTCCCATACTTCTGCAAAGGGCCGTAGGCATCGACATAGCGGAAACTTACCAGACCCTGCATGATGAACTGGCCGGGGAAGGGGCGGAATTGCTGCTGCTGGCCATAGAACGCCTGCGCGCGGGAAAAGCGGTCCTGATCGATCAGGATGCGGGACGCGCCACTTATGCGCCGAAAATTACCCGCCTGGATTGCCCTCTGGATTTCTCCCAACCCGCCGCTGTCCTGCATGCCCATATCCGCGCCCTCTACCCTAAACCCGGAGCGACCATGCTCCTGCATCGTCCGGGCAGGGAGGATCTGCAACTCAGCGCTGCCCCCGGGATTTACCCCTTGCCCGAAGACCTGGCGACATTCGTCAAAAACACGCGGATCCGCCTGCATGGGGGCGTTTGGGATGAAGATTGGGATGGATTTGGGGACAGAGAGTGGAACAAACTGGCCGGGCGGGTTCTCGGGCTTGAAAAGGGCGTTTTGCTTGTAGCTTGCGCCGATGGGGCTTACGCTTTCTCCAGTCTGCGTCCGGCCGGAAAAAAGAGTATGGATGCGGGGGCCTTTGCCAATGGGTACCTTGGAGGCTGTGCTCTGTCCGGGAAGGACGGGGTTTTTTTCAGCGCGGGATAAGCATTAACTGAGCGTAAAGCTAACGGTAAGCAATCGGATTATTGTTCCCTGGTCAGGATATAATACGCCATTTGTTGCAGGACAAGCTTTTCCTGCGAAGGCGGGAAAGATTCAAGGGCGGCCCCGGCTTTTTCCAGATGCTCCTCAGCCAGCTTTCGGGCCCGTCCGGCATGGTCCTGCCCGTGGATTTCGTCGCAGATTCTTTCTATATCCGCATTGGAAAAATCACCATTTTCAAAACGCCTGCGAAAAGATTCCGCCTCTTGCCGGGAGAGAGCCGCCATATAGAAAAGCAGGGGCGGAGTAATTTTTCCCTCCCGCAAATCTCCGCCGCGCGGTTTGCCTGTGCCTGCACCAGCGCGGGCGGGATAAAAATCCAGGGCGTCGTCGACAATCTGAAAAGCTATGCCGAGTTCAAGGCCGAAACGGGCCGCCGCCTGCAACTGGGATTCGTTTGCTTTGGCCAGCAAGGCTCCGAGTTCGCAGGCCGCGCGCAGCATCCAGGCGGTTTTGCCGGTAATGATCTCCACATAGTCCGCATGGGATATGGAAATGTTGCGCAAACAGGCGAGTTCGGCGATTTCACCCTCAGCGGTGCGCATTACGGCCTCGGATACACAGTCCGTGAACCGGGTGTCGCCGAAGGAAGAAACCAGCAGCAGGGATTTGGCCAAAAGCGCGTCACCGGCCAGCAGGGTTTGGGAGGTCCCGAAGAGGAGATGGGCGGCCGCTCGGCTGCGACGCATATCCGCATTGTCCAGAATGTCGTCGTGCAGCAGGGTCGCCGTATGCAGCATCTCAATGGCCGCCCCCAGGGTATACAGCTTTTGCTCAAAGCAGCCGAAAGCCCGGCCGATCAGCAGAGTGAGCAGAGGGCGCAGGCGTTTGCCCCCCGCCAGAAGCAGATGCTCGGATATGCGGCGCGTATTTGCAGGCAGCCCCTGGATCCGGAGACCGATTTCCGCGTTGATTTTCGGAGTCTCAAGGGCAAAAGTGAGTTGAGGTTCCTGCTGTTCGGGCGCGGGAGTTCTGTTTTTCATACTCTTCCCAATAGTCTGACAGCGGCGCGGGACAAAGTTGCGCCGGCCGCAGTGAAATCCCAGCCCTGAGGTGGTCTTTTCCCTGCCGCGTTGGAAACGGCCCGCAATTCAATGAAAGCTATGCCTGCGGCGGCACAGGCCATGGCCAGGGCAAATCCTTCCATGTTTTCAACAAGCGCGCCGCTCAATGCGGCCATACGCGCCGCCCGGCGCGGAGTTCCGGAAACCCCGGACAGTGTGGCGGCCGCGCCGGACAGAGTGGGCGCGGCAGATATGAAATTTTTTCCATTATGACGGTTTTTCTCTTGCTTGCCAAGGCATAGTCCCATGGCGGCCAGGGCCTGGTCCGGCTCAAGGTCAATACGCGTGAAGATCGGGCCGCGCTCCAGGCGCGTCTGCGGCAGGGGCAGAGGCAGGGGAAAGCCGGGCTGCGGCAAGTCGTCCCTATACTGTTTTGGGGTATTCCCACAAGTATTTGCGCCTGCGGGGGAGTGTTCACCGGATTCCGGCCAGACCCCGTATTCCGGAAAAGTTTCTGCATCAACCAGGACCAGAGCGCCTTCCGGGGCGCGTTCAAGATCATAGCTGCCGGCAAAACCGAAATTTATCACCCCGTCCAAAGTTTTGCCCTGACCTTCGTCCTGCCGGACCCCGAGGTAAAAGCCGAGCGTAAGCGCCGCCGCTACCGGGCCTACTCCGCAGATCAGAATTGCCAGATCATGCTCTGCAAGACGCAGAGCGGGCAGGGCCGGGCGAGTCTGGTCCTGCGGGATCAGGATTGAGTATTCGGCTATGTTGATATCGCTTCCGCCCGGCAACGCGGCCAGAACGGCGCGCATTTCCAGGGCGGTCGCCGTGACCGCCAGAAAAGAGCCGCGGTCTTTTTTCCTCTTCCCGTTTGGGTGTGGCGGGTCAGCCTGTTTGTATATTTTGCGCGCCTCCGTCAACTGGGATGATCGCCGTGTTTTTCAGTGTGCCGGGATATCCGGTTGGCCAGTTTGGCCATTTTCGGCAGGGTGATGAAAGTATAAACCAGACCTGACAGGATATAGCCGAAGAGGATGATGCTGATGAAAACCTTGGGGTTGGCGACAACCAGGGCGAAAATGACAATGGCCGGGATCATGGTCCGGAAAGGGTGGGCTTTGAGAAAGCCCAGTTCCTTGAAAGAGGCGTAGCGGATGCGGCTGACCATGAGCAAGGCTATGGCTATGGCGCAGAATAGAGAAAAGCCCGAGATCCCGGAGTGGAACAATTCCGGCAGCCCGGAGTCGATGAGAATAATGCAGGCCAGGGCGCACCCCGCAGCAGGCGTGGGGAGTCCGGTAAAGAATTTCTTGTTGGCCGTTGAGGTGCTGATATTGAAACGCGCCAGACGCAGGGCCGCGCACACGGTGAACAGAAAACAGGCGGCCGTGCCCATGCCGTTGAAATTTTTCAGGGTGTACTGGAAGATCAAAAAAGATGGAGCAAGCCCGAAGGCGATAAGGTCGGCGAGGGAATCATACTGTACGCCGAATTCGCTGGAGGTCCCGGTCAGCCGCGCCACCTTGCCGTCCAGTCCGTCCATTATGGCGCTGAAAAGAACGGCATAGGCGCAGGATTCATAGCTGCCCGCCGCTGCCCAGAGAATACCCAGAAAACCCGCCAAAAGACTGGCTGTAGTGAAGAGGTTGGGCAGAATATAGACGCTTTTGTTTCTGGGAAGGGAACCTTCCATGCGGCCTCCGTTTGGAATTGGAATTACTCCGCCCCGTCTGTGCCGGCAATTACGCTGAGGCCGGCCGTGACCTTTTGACCAAGTTCAACCTTGGGCTGCCAGCCCGCAGGGAGATAGAGGTCAACTCGGGAGCCGAATTTTATCATACCGATGCGCTCGCCGCGCAGCAGCGGGTCCCCGATCTCGGCGTGGCAGACGATACGTCTGGCGATCAGCCCTGCTATCTGCACCATGCTCCAGCTTTGTCCGCGCTCGTCGAGGAGAGCGTATGCGCAACGCTCATTGTCCCCGGATGCCTTGTCCAGAGAAGCGTTGAAAAATTTGCCCGCGTGATAGGCCAGGTCCGTAATTTTACCGGCAACCGGGCTTCTGTTCACATGCACGTTGAAAACATTCATAAAAATGCAAATGCACAGACGCATCTCGCCGCTGAAAGGATCCGGCATGGAGGCGATTTTTACAATTTTGCCGTCCGCCGGGCTTACGGCCAGATTTGCCCCCTGCGGGACAACGCGTTCCGGGTCCCGGAAAAAATGGCAACAAAAAAAGACCAGCAGAAAACAGACGCAGGCAAGCAGGGCGCAACCAAGCAGGGCGGCCAGCACGGCCGCGAGGGAACACAAAAATATGGCCGGTCGGCCTTCAGGGCTTATGCCGACCCGAGCTTCGCGCATAGTGGAACCTTCCTGTACGTAGACTAGCGTATTCAACACTTATATGCAAGCCGGGCGTAAAACGGATCCGGCTCTTTTGAAAAACATGGCAGCGGCTCTTTTATCGTCAGGCAAGGAAGGCAAGTTTTTTGCGGTGGGGGCGAACGCCGTCTCCGTGCCGGCCTCCGCCGCGCTTGACTTGACATTGAAAACAGATACTTTGGGGGCTGGGAAATTCGGATCAACCTGAAAGGAGTTTTTCAATGTCCATAGAATTTGTTGTGCATGAAGAGGCTGACGGCGTCGGCGTTGTTGTCATCGAAGGACTGAAGGCCGGGACGGAGTGTAACGGCTGGATTATGCAGGAGGACAAAATCATCAACTTCAAGATCCTGGACGATATTCCCATCGGGCACAAGGTCGCGTTGCGTGATTTTGCGGTGGGCGACACGGTGATCAAGTACAATACGGATATCGGCAAGGTTGTCGCCCCCATAAAACGCGGCCAGCATCTGCATGTCCATAACGTCAAGACCAAGAGGTGGTAAGAGTCATGCAACAGACATTTTTAGGATACCGCCGCGAAAACGGCCGCGTGGGCATACGCAACCATGTGATGATCCTGCCCCTGGACGATCTTTCCAATGCCGCCTGCCAGGCTGTGGCCAATAACGTCAAAGGCACGCTGGCTATAAGCCACCCCTATGGGCGGCTTCAGTTCGGCGAAGACCTGGACCTGCACTTTCGCACCCTGATCGGCGCGGGCTGTAATCCCAATGTGGCCGCTGTGGTGGTCATCGGCATCGAACCCGTGTGGACGCAGCGCATCGTGGACGGGGTTGCCGCCACCGGCAAGCCGGTCGCGGGTTTCGCCATTGAAAAGAACGGCGATTTCGCCACCATCTGCGCAGCTTCCCGCAAGGCCAAAGAATTTGTGCATTTCGCCACCGAACTGCAACGCGCGGAATGCAAAGTCAATGAACTCTGGGTGTCCTGCAAGTGCGGGGAATCCGACACCACTTCCGGCCTGGCCGCCAACCCCACGGTGGGCAATGCCTTCGACAAGCTCTGGGAGGCCGGGGCCACGACCATATTCGGCGAGACAACGGAAATCACCGGCGGCGAACATCTGGTCATGGAACGCTGCGCCACCCCCGAGGTCCGGGATCGCTTCAAATTCTTCTTTGACCGCTACGCCAAGGTTGTGGACGACCACAAGGTGGACGATCTTTGCGATTCCCAGCCGACCAAAGGCAATATTGAGGGCGGACTCACAACCATCGAAGAAAAAGCCCTGGGCAATGTCCAGAAGATCGGGCGCAAGGCCCCGGTCATCGGCTGTCTGGAAAAAGCCTTCCCCCCCACCGGCCCCGGCCTCTGGTTCATGGATTCTTCGTCCGCAGCCGCGGAGATGGTCACTCTGGTGGCGGCCGCCGGTTTCGTCGTGCACTTTTTTCCCACCGGCCAGGGCAATGTCATCGGCAACCCCATCCTTCCCGTGATCAAGCTGTCCGGCAACCCGCGCACTGTGCGTCTGATGTCGGAACACATTGATGTGGACGTTTCCGGGCTTTTACGCCGGGAACTGAACCTGGATCAGGCCGGGGACAAACTGCTGGAGATGATGTTCCGCACCTGTAACGGGCGTAACACTTCCGCAGAAACCCTCGGACACCACGAATTCGTCATGACCCGACTCTACGAAAGCGCCTGATGTGTCAATCCGTCTTTGCGCGGGATCATTATGCGGGATTATGAAAGGAAAGGGCGCGTTCAGCGCCCTTTCCAGCGTTCCGGCACTTCCTCTCTTCTTGCCATTCCCGGCGCTTGGGCGTATATTCGGACAATGAGGAACACGTTAAGCACAAAGCGATTTGATCCATGAAAAGCGCTGTTGCGACCACTTATGAACTGGATGACGCGCCGGAAACGGCCAGACAGCTTGCGTCCGGAATCAGGGATAAACTGCGGCTGCAAAAATACGGCGTAGGGCTTCTGCTCTGCGATGCGGACACTGACGGAGCAGTCGTGACCCTGGAACTGAAAAAGCTCCTCGGCATCGAGATCCTGGGCATGACCACCCTGGCGGCTCTGGATGGGAACGGCCGCCAGGAAGCAGCTGCCGTGCTGACCGTTCTTACGGCGGACGACTGCATTTTTTCACCCGCCCTTTCCGCCTCTCTGACAGGTACAGACCCGGATGCGATCATCGGTGCGGCTTACCGGGCCAGCATACCGGCCGGGACAAGTGCGGACCGGCAGGCGGGGTTGATCCTGGTCTTTTGTCCCTATGGGATGTCTTTTTCGGGCGATGCCTACCCGGCTGCCCTGTCCAGGGTGGCGGACAATGTCCCGATCATAGGCGGGGTGGCCTCGGACGATTATGACTGTGAGCGGGCCAGGGTCTTTTTTTCCGGACAGGAACATAAAGACGCCATGGTTCTGCTCAGTCTCTGGGGCAAGGCCCGGCCTGTTTTTTCCATCCGCCATGTGACCTCGCGCTTTACCGAGCGCATCGGGCGTATTACGGATGCCCAGGGCAATATAGTGCGTAAGGTCGGAGACGAAAGCTTTGTCAGCTATCTGGAGAGCTTCGGCCTGAAAACCGATGTTCCGGATCCCCTGCTGGCTTTTACCTGTTTCCCCATGATGCTGACTACCGGCGAAGGGGATGAGGGGACGCCGCTAATGCGCCATATTTCCGGTTTGAATCTAGCGGAGGGTTCCGGATCTTTTTTTGGTGACGTGCCGGTCGGCGCGCTGGCCAATATCTGCCTGATCAAGAAAGAAGACATCGTCGCGGCCTGCCGGGAGTCCATGCAGTCCCTTTTCGCTGAGGCCGCCCGGCACCCGGACTACGTTTTCTCCACCATACTCTGCTTTTCCTGTTGCGGACGGGCCATGATTCTGGGCGTGGCTGCCGGCGCGGAAGGTGAGATTTTATCAAAACTGCTGCAGCCGGGCCTTTCCCTGGCCGGGGCCTATTGTCTGGGGGAAATTTGTCCGACCGGGTACAAGGATGGTCGGGCGTTGAACAGGTTCCACAACTGTTCCATCACGCTGTGTATGGTTTAGCGCCTCTTATGAGCGAAGCCAATCAGGACAAAGACTACAGTCAGCTTGTTCGCAAATGCAAAAAGCTGGAGCGGGATCTGCACGCTCTGGCCCTTATGCACGAGCAGACGGAACGCCTGCGCGACGCCAACGAGTCTGCGCGGGAGCTTTTGAATTTTTATAACCGTCTGCTTCTGGAAAACACCCCCAGCATCACCTTCATGCTCGACATGGATCTGAAGTTTGTTCTGGGCAGCACCAGGGCTCTCGCTTTTTTCGGCAGCCGGACCATGCGCGAAATGGTGGATATGCCCTTTGGCGCGATTTTTTCCAATATTATGCCCGCAGATTGGATTGAGGCGACAAAACAGCGTTGTCTGGATACCATTTCCGTACGCCTGCCGATGACTTATGAGGAACAGGTCACGCTGAACAGCGGCGAGAGGACGGCTTTTCAGATCGTCATAACTCCGGCTGAGGAGGATGACGGGTTGTGCCGGGGCGTTGTGATGGTGATGACTGATATTTTCGAGCTTGTTCGGGCAAGGGAGGCCGCCTTGGACGCCAGCACCGCCAAGAGCGATTTCCTGGCCAACATGAGCCATGAGATGCGTACGCCCATGAATGCCATCATCGGCATGACCCACATAGGGAAAAATTCTCCCGACCTGGAGAGAAAGGTATACTGCCTGAATAAAATTGAAGTGGCTTCCACCCATCTGCTGGGCGTGATCAACGACATTCTGGACATGTCAAAGATTGAGGCCAACAAAATAGAGCTTTCTCCGATCGTATTCAATGTTGAGAAGATGCTGCAGAAAGTGGCGAATGTCGTTAATGTCCGGGCGGATGAAAAACACCAGGTTTTTACTGTTTATATTGACAAAAATATACCGCGCTACCTGATTGGCGACGACCAGCGCCTGACCCAGGTCATTGCCAATCTTCTCTCCAACGCGGTCAAATTTACGCCCGAGCACGGCTCGATCCGTCTTGACGCGCGCTGGCTGACGGAAGATACAAGTGTTGGCTCGCTTGAGATCTCGGTTAGCGACAACGGGATCGGCATGAGCCCGGAACAGCAGGCAAATTTGTTCACCACCTTTTTTCAGGCGGATAGCAGCATAGCCCGCAGATACGGCGGGACGGGTCTGGGGCTGGCCATATCCAAGCGTCTGGTGGAGATGATGGGCGGGCGCATCCGTGTGGATTCCACTCCCGGCCGGGGTTCGACTTTCACTTTCCGTATCCGGGCCGACAGGGCTGAAGGGGAGCCGCGCGGACTCCTGAAGCCCGGTTTGAAGAAGAAAGATATGCGTATGCTCGTGGTGGACGACTCCCCCGAGATTCTTGAATATGTCACCGACATCATAGGGCGCTTCGGCATGATCTGCGACAAGGCGGGTGGAGCGGAAGAAGCCCTGCGGCTTATCAGGGACAAGGGCCGCTATGATCTGTATTTTGTGGACTGGCAGATGCCCGGCATGAGCGGCATTGACCTGTCCCGCGAAATCCGCAGGCTCTATCCCGGAGATTCCGTGGTAATTATGATTTCCTCCGGGGAATGGTCGGAAATTGAAGGCGAAGCCAAAGCTGCCGGGGTGGACAAATTTTTACCCAAACCGCTTTTTCCATCCGCGATTTCCGATTGCATAAATGCCTGCCTTGGGGATGATGAAGCGCGGCAGGCGGTTGTGGAGCAAAGCGCGGCGGAGGAAGCGCAACCCTTCGCCGGACATCGGGTCTTGCTGGCCGAAGATGTGGATATCAACCGTGAGATAGTCATGGCCCTGCTTGAGCCGACTGGTCTGGACATCGACTGCGCTGTAAACGGAGCGGAGGCAGTGCGCATATTCAGTTCAGCCCCGGCGCGTTACTCCATGATTTTCATGGATGTGCAGATGCCGGAAATGGACGGCTACGAGGCGGCGCGCCGTATCCGCGCCCTGGACGTGCCGCAGGCGGCCGGCATTCCCATTGTCGCCATGACGGCGAATGTCTTTCATGAGGACATTGAAAAGTGTCTGGCCGCCGGCATGAATGACCATATCGGCAAGCCCTTGAACTTCGAGGAGCTTTTTGCCAAACTGCGTTATTATTTGCCCCCCCTGCCTCCTTCTTCGTAATAATTGAAGTTCGATGACATTTTCGCTTGAGATTGTTGCGAGACTTCGAAGTGAATTCGCCTCGCAGAAAATGGAGGTCCGTGTCTTGTTTCTTCACGGTTTAATGATCTCCTTTACGCGCCGAACACCAGTGTGAGGAACCCACAATGATGCAGGAACAAACGGCACAATTTTGCTATCCGCCGTCCAAGCCCGTATGCAAGGACAAACTCTTCTTTTTATGGCCAAACGATACAATACAGATCTGTAATGCAATAAGAGCAAAGAAAGAAATTCTCAGAATTATAATTAAAACAAAAAACGATGAACTTCTTATTGAGAGGTGGATAAAGCATTATTTGAATATACTGGGTGATGATTCACAAATAATTATATTGGATAATATGTCAACTAGCAAAATAGTGAATGATGTTTATGAAAAATATAATAAAAATTTAATAGTTATAAAATTTTCAGAATCTTATAATTTTGTTCATATTGTTGATAAATTTAAATTATTATATGATGCTATATGGGATTCTTCATGCTATTATACGTTTGTTGATACTGATGAATTCTTATATTTATATGATGGGAAAAAGTTAATTTGTGATGATAGAATTATTTTATATCTTGAGAATAATAAAGATATTAATTTTTTTTCTCAATATTGGCTTCGAAATGTATATTTTAGAGATGATATTTTTACATTTAATAATAATATAAAAGATATTCATGGATATATTATGTTTGGAAAGCCAATTATTAATTCATCTTTACTGCGAAATAAAATTCATAGACTATCTATGAATATACATACTGTCCATTTACCTGTTTCTGCATATGGAAAATCTCCTGCATGTTTTGTTCTTCTGCATAGATCACATTTATCGAAAGAAGCTAGAATTAGAGTAAATATGGAAAAGCTCGTTACAGTTGGTGTTGTTAATAGTGTAAATGATTTTAAATCATTATTTAATATTAATATCAATTCTGTCAAATCTAAAGTTGTGAAATATTTTATAAATGAAACACGTGAGCTTATTGAAGATAATATTTGTAAAATTGATAATGATGATGAAATA